>NZ_JBLKRU010000013.1:0-202358 GCF_047608185.1 Caballeronia eucalypticola | reverse complement strand
GGGCGAAGCCTTCGTCGATCAGGGCCAGCAGCACTACGAAGAACAGCAACGGCAGCGCAGCATCGATGCCCTCAGGCGCCGCGCGACTGCGCTCGGTTTTCAGATCACCCCAGCCGTTCAGCTGGCTTGAAACCCGTACTGCTCTAATTGTTTCTCAGGAGAGAGGTGAAAGCGTTTTCTTTGCTTCGTTTCTTTGTCGCTTTGGACAAAGAAATGACGCGCCGCCACGCGCAGTGGCTAATAGTGATAAAGAAAACATCTAACACTAAACGCGCAAAGCCCTAGAAATCAGCAACCCCGCATTGACCCCACGACCGCCAGCCCAAAACCTGCCACCCACCTCCAAACCCCGTCCACCGGCGCGAGCAAACCCCTCATGGCTGCGCACCGGCATAATAAGCAGCAGCCGCATCAATTTCCGCGGGCGTCATATTCCGCGCAATATTCCGCATCTGCTCGTTGATATCGTTATGACGTGCGTCGTTCGCGAAAGCCTGCAATTGCGCCCGGGTATACGCAGCAGGCATTCCCTCGAGCCACGGACTCCCCACCTTGTGATCGATACCGCCGTGACATGACGCACAAGAAGCAATATTCCGCATCGGCGCCCCACCCGACACTATATCCGGCACAGGCACATTCGGCGCCGAATCGGAACGCAACGCAACGGGCCTCGGCAAATACGCATAGTAAGCAGAAAGATCACGCATATCCTGATCGCTCAGATTCGAGACCATAGGCGACATCACCGCATTACGGCGCGCCCCAGACTGAAAATCGAGCAACTGCTTGTAGATCACGGAAGCATACTGACCCGCGAGATTCGGCGAGTTGGCGTCGCTCATGCCCCGCACACCATGACACATCGTGCAACGCATCGACAAGGTCGCGCCCCGGCCAATCGACGTGCTGCTGGACGCTGGCAGCAATTGCGGCGTCATGGCGACCGCACTGGTCTGCACCAGCGGCACCGGCGTGGCCGATGAAATCCGCAACCATTGCTGCGGTACGCCCGCCGCACTGCAGATCGCATTCCACACGCCCTGGAAGGGCTGATCGCTCTGCGCCGAAGGCAGCCATATGAAACCCACAGCCACCGAAAACACAACCATGCCAAGCATGCCGCCAACCGTGACGGTGAACCACCGGTTGCGTAACGAGAACAAGCGTTCTTCGCTCATCGCTGCGGCCCTCCAATCTGAATCGCGGGGACGGATGTATCGGAGCGGAACAACAGCGAAGCAACCGGATAACCATAGTTGAAGAGCGTCAAGCCGATCATCAGCGCAAGCCACAGGCCAAAGCTGTTCAACGCAACCGGAATAGTCTTCGATTCATGCACCGCCGTGCTGAACTTGTACTCTGCAATCACACTCCGCGGTCCACGATGGTTGCGAATCAGCACGATGAAAAACAGCACTGCCGAGATCACCAAAATCACGCCGCCAATAGTCGAGACGATCACCGACAAAGCCTGCTCGGCGATCTCCGGATTGGTGTAATCGAAGAAGGCCATGCGTCGTGGCATGCCGAGAATGCCGGCAAAATGCCACGGGAACGTCAGCACGATCATGCCAATGAACCACAGCCACAACTGCCGTCGCATCAGCTTCAAGTGCGTCATCGCGCGGCCAGTGAGATGCGGCCAGAGGTCATAAGCAATCGCGAAATACATGATGACAATCGCGCCGCCGAAGATCAGATGGAAGTGACCGGTGATCCACTGCGTGTTGTGAATGGTCGAGTCGAGCTGGTAGCTCATATTGATGATACCGCCCGCCCCGCCAAAGCCAAGCATGACGAACGAAAACGCCAGCGCAAGCATCAGCGGATTTTCCCAGGGCAACGCCTTGATCCACCCGAAGCTGCCCCGCCCGCCACGCAAACGCGCCGCGATCTCAACCGACGCGCAGATGGTGAACACCGTCAGCAAGGTCGGCACTGCGACCAGTGCAGTGAACACCGAATGCATGAACTTGAAACCTGAACCGACCTGCGGATCCGCGAACAGATGGTGGATGCCGATCGGCATCGACACGACCAGGAACAGGATGAACGAGATACGCGCCATCGAATCGCTGTACAGGCGGCCGCCAATCGCTCGCGGCAAGATTGTGTAATACGCTATATAAGCCGGCATCAGCCAGAAGTAGACAATCGCGTGAAGCGACCACGAAAAGAACACGCGGGCAAGGCCGGCATCGATCGTCGTCTTGAAGCCAAGCGCGACAGGCAGGATCTGGAACAGGATCTCAATGGCCGCACCGACCGCTGTCCAGCCCCATAAATAGGCGCCGGCCAAGGTCGCGAACATCGCCAGAGGCACCGGCACCCCCTTATGCTCGCGCTTCCATACGGCAAGATTGATCGACATCAGCGCGACCCAGATCCACGATCCGACCACCACCAGCACAATGCCGATGTAATAGAACGCGTTGCCGATCATCGGCGGATAGAAGGTGTAGAGGACCGAGGCCAGGCCCATCGCGACGGGCACCATTGCGGTCACCGTACCCACGGCCACGAGAATGAAACCGGCCCATGCCCAACGCGCACCGACCAGCGGTTTCTTTAGCGCCAGTTCGGTGACCGCGTAACCGAAGCCCATTGCGATCAGCGTGGGAAATACATAGGCCATGGCCGAGCCATGCGCCGTGACCGAACGATAGTAGAGCTCCGGATTCTTCAGCCACGGATGTAGCGGGCTGCGCACCCACATCTGCCACGCGCCGAGCAGCAATGCGCCGCCGAAGCTGACGAAACCAAGCCAGAAATGCGCGAGAACGAGTCGCTTGCTATTTAACACAGCTGAGTCTCCGCGAACCGTTAGCGTTTGCCATCTTGAGGAAAGCCGTTTTATCGATCACCTTGACGTGCGCCCACATGCCCTGATGTCCCGTGCCGCAAAACTCATGGCATGGCATCAGGTGCTCGCCGGGCTGCGTGAAGGTGCTCTTGAAGGTGGAGATATAACCTGGCTCGATCATCGAATTGATATTCGTGTTCGTGATCAGGAAGCCATGCACGACATCCGCGCTGGTGGCGCGAAAAGTGATGGGTGTATCGGTAGGAATGAGCAGGCATTGCGGTGTAAACGAGTACTGCTGAGCGACAATTCGTACGGTTACCGAACCATCTGCTTCAACTGCGCTGCCCAGGTTGCTCTCGATGAATTCACCGCTTACGTTGAGCGTTTCAGGCCGCACGGTCTCCACTCGGGACGGCGGCATCATGGCCCAATGCAGTCCGGTGAAGATCGTCATGGCGACCAGCACGCTGAGAATGATGACGACCAGAAGCGCCCACTTGCGCTCGATGCGCGCGGCTATATCGGCAGACGCATGCGACGGGTGTTCAGTGCTCATTGGATAACGCCGCGGGGTAAGAAGACGAAGAAATAAAACACAAACCACAAGCCGATCACAACGGCTGTTGCCGCGCTCGCCAACGCAATGGCGCCGTGCGGGCCGTCACGCACGATCTCATCGACGGCGGCATCTTCTTTCTCGGAATCAGTCATGACGTCCTCAATAAAGTGGGGCTGAGCGCAACGTGTTGACTTCCTTCTCACCAACCGGCGTGCCGTGATTTCCCCAGGCCGTGCGGATATACGTGACTACCGCCGCGACCTCGACATCGGAGAGCGACTGAGCGAACGGCGGCATGCCGTAGGGCATCGGATTCTTCTTCGTGCCGGGTGCATATCCGCCATTCAGCACCATGCGAATCGGGTTCACCGCCGAGGTCATCTGGATCGACTGGTTGTTTGCCAACGGCGGGAAATGCGGCAGCTTGCCCTGCCCTTGCGACGCGTGGCACAACGCACATTGGGCGTCGTAGATCTTCTTGCCCAGCGGCGAAAGGCTGGTCTGCTGTTCTGCAACAGCGGCGGTGACGGGCGCAGGCTTGTCGCCGGCACGCGCAGGCAGCGTCTTCAGGTAGACCGCCACGGCGCGAATGTCTTCGTCCGTCAAATACTGGAAGCTGTCGTACACGACCTCGGCCATGGGCCCGTACACTGCCCCTCGGTTCGATACGCCCGACTGCAGCAGGTCCGATATGTCCTCGATGCTCCAGTCGCCCAGCCCTGCTTCTTTATTCGACGTAAGCGAAGGCGCATACCAGTTCTGCACCGGGATCAAGCCGCCTTCGAAGCGCTTGGACGGTGAATTACCGCCTAGCGCATTGATCGCGGTATGGCACATCGTGCAATGGCCGAGCCCTTCGACCAGATAAGCGCCGCGATTCCATTCCACCGATTGCGTGGTGTCAGGCTGGTATTCACCAGGCTTCATGTACAGCATGCGCCAGCCGTACAGCAACGAGCGCTGGTTGAACGGAAACCGCAATTCATGCGCACGATTAGGCTGATGAATGGGCGGCGTGGACAACAGGTAGGCGTAGATTGCGTCGGAATCGGCGCGCGTGACCTTGGTATAGGAGGCGAACGGCATGGCCGGATACAGCAGCTCGCCGTCGCGCGACTTGCCGGTATGCATCATGGTGTAGAACTCATCCGAGGTCCACTTGCCGATACCGGTTGCCTTGTCCGATGAAATGTTCGGCGTATAGAGCGTGCCGAACGGCGTTTCCATCCCGCGGCCACCACCAAATAGTTTGCCGGCGGGCACGGTATGGCACGCGATGCAATCACCGGCGCGAGCAAGATATTCGCCGCGGGCAATCACTCCCGGATCGGCGGCTCGCGCATTCAAGGTCACAACGCAGGCGCAAAAAAGCATAAGGGCACGGAAACTGAGCACGTCTATTTCCTCGCCTATTGATTAGGAACAGTGCCGCACGCGAGCGGCATCTTGAGCGACCCAGCCGCAGCGGGCGCTGGATTCTCCGGCGCCGGCAGCGAAGCCAGGTACGCCGCGATAGCCGTGATGTCACGATCAGCGAGTTTAATAGCAATGCCATGCATGCAGTCCGGCGCGAGCGTGGTGCGCGTGCCGTAACGCCATGCGCCCAGCTGCGCGCTGATGTAGTCGGAGTGCAAACCCAGCAAGCCGGGAATGGCCGGCTCCATGCCGGTCAGCGTCGCGCCGTGGCACGCCACGCAGGCGGGAATCTTGCGCGACGCGGCACCGGTATTGACCAGGGTCTTGCCTAGCGCGAGCGTTGCCGTATCTGCAGTCACGGGCGCGGGCGCCGGAAAGGGCGGATGCTCGGCGGCAAAGTATTCCGCAATTTTCATAAGATACGGGTCAGGCAAATACGCCAATAAATAGTTCATTGGCGGGTACTTGCGACGACCGTCTCTAAAGGCGAGCAATTGGTTGTAGAGATAACCTGCGGGCTTGCCTGAGAGCCGAGGGTAATAGTCGTTGCTCGTGCCTTCACCCTGCGCGCCGTGACAGGCCGCGCACCCAAGCACGCGCGCCTGCATGGTGTCAGGCGCTTTTTCGGCCGGCGCCTCGCCAGCGGCGAATGCATGCAGGCTAGAGCTTGCGAGCAGCACTAGTGTTATGAGGACGCTGCGTATGCCCACCGTTGTATCCCTCGATCGGTTTTTTGTGTCTGCAGTATTTCGCTACAGCTAATTTTTTATAACCAACGCGACTGCTCTGGAGAGTGAGCTTAAAGCACTTAAGCTAATTTGCCGAGTACTAAGATTCACACGATTTTATGCATTATTGACCAATATTGAATTGATTCAACTTGTCGAAATACTGAGCTTGATCATTCAATGATCCAAGTCAATAAACGCGCACTATTTCCCGGGCTTAGGCTTTTTTCTTTAAGCGTTTCGCTAGGGCTTGAACGGCTCGTTGACGGATAAGCCCGCCGCTGTTCGCCAGGCTGTCACGCTTGGAACAACCCAGGCGCCACCAAGTCTGGAGAGCTTCTCCACTGGTTACCTGGAATTAGACAAAATCGGCTATTTATAAGGTCCAGTGAAACGCCTAACCTTATTCATGTCGCGCCACATTGCGCACCCATCTATACCGAAGGAGCTGTCATGCAAACTCGTCTGGATTTCTATAAAGCCAAGCCGTCCGCCATCAAGGCCCTGGTTTCGGTTGAAGAGTACATCGGTAAGTCGTCGCTGGAAAAATCGCTGGCGGAACTGGTGCGCCTGCGTGCATCGCAGATCAATGGCTGCGCGTTTTGTGTCGACATGCATACGACCGACGCGCGCAAGGGCGGCGAGACGGATCGCCGGCTGGCCGCCGTCGTGGTATGGCGCGAGACGCCGTTCTTCACGGACCGCGAACGCGCGGCACTGGAATGGACCGAAGCGCTCACGCTGGTCTCGCACGACCATGTACCCGATGCCGTGTGGGAAGCCGTGCAACCGCATTTCACCGAAGAAGAGATCGTCGACCTGACGTTGCTGGTGACATCGATCAACAGTTGGAACCGCTTTGCGATCGCATTCCGCAAGATGCCGGTCTGATCAAACGAACACCGGGCAGACGATGAATCGGTCTGCCCCTTTCACTGCGCCGGGTTACAGGATATGCCCACGCCGCTCACGACCCCGCATAGATATTGCAGAAGCTCACAGGACCAACACACGTTTCAGGACCTTGCGAACCGCTCATCCTCGCACGCGGTGCGCTGGTGTTCGCGCCGGCAGCAACACCGCCATACGCGCTTGCGTTCTTGCGTTGACTCTCAGCCTGGTTCTGAAACACAGGGGGAACATCCGGGTACGATGAGTTCGACACGTACTCCGAACCATTTTGCTGCGCTTGAACCAGTTGCTGCTGGACTTCTGAGCGGGTCAGTCCTTGCGCGAAAGCGCTTGAGGAAACCAGGACGGCGGCGGACAGGGTAAGCCAGGACAGTGTCTTCATTTTCGACTCCAATATATGTTTAACGGGTTGGTACAAGGGCAAACCCATTTCTCGCCGGATTTATTCCTGAGTTGTCGAAAATAAATAGATGCGAGGCTGCAACGACGTCATCAGCACTTCAAACAAACGTGGCTTCGCCCAAGAAAAGGCCGCCAGAGCATTCGCTCCGGCGGCCTTATATATTTGCTTCGAGAAAAACGAAACCGGTTAGAGCGCTTGCACCTGCACAGGTGCACCCGGCTTGCCAGAGACTTGGGGCGCAATCACCAGATAGCGCCGTTTGTCGGCGGCAGTACTCGTACCCGGCACGACTACCTGACGGATCTGCCCAATCGCATTGACGATCGCCGATCCCGCCGGGTTCGTCATGAACAGCGCAAGCGATTCCACGTTGCCGCTGCCATCGGCATTATCGGAAAGACCTAGCACGTAGGGCGATTTAGGCTGCAAGCCGGTCGCCGATGCCTGCAATACCTGCAGCAAGCCTTGGTCAAACAATGCGACGCTGGTCGGCGCCCTATCCGTCTGGCTCGCGTCGACCGGCACCATGCTTAGATGAGCGCTCTCGCCTGCCAGTCCGAGCGGTTGCGTGTTCTGCGACCCATCGCCTTCAGGCACTGCGTTCGGCACGTAGACGACCGCTTGCGGCGCTTGCCCAATCGGAATGGTTGCGATGACCTTATTCGTCAAGGTATCGATAGCGATCATTCCGTCGGCATTTTCCAGGCCGACATACACGCGGCTGCCATCGCCTGACGGCCAGATTCCATGTGGCAGCTTGCCAACCGGAATGGTGGCGACCTGCGTGAAGTCGTCTGTGCGAAATACCTTTACCTGATTCAGCCCACCGACCGTTACATAAGCGAACGTACCGTTCGCGTTATGCACGATATTCACGTGGTTCGTAATCGGACCTGTATCGATGACCTTAAGCGTGGCGAACGGAGGACGAGCGTCGAACACCTGCGTCTTGCCTGTATCTTTCAGCGTGAACCAGACCTGCTTGCCGTCGGGTGTAGCCGCAATGTTCGGGCAGAAAGGGCTGACCTGCGCGACCTTGCCGACCAGCTTGTGATCGGCTACGGAGATCACATCCACTTCAGGATTAAACGATGAACACACGTACCCATACTTGCCGTCGGGCGAGAAAATCTGCATGCCCGGACCCGCCGGCGTGGTAATGCGGGTCTTCTCTTTAAACGTGTGGCCATCCAGCACCGACACATAGTTTTCTCCCCGCACGGTGACCCAGACCTCGTTGCCGTCCGGCGTAAAGAATGCTTCATGAGGCGCCCGCCCAACGTAGGTCACATGCTTGACGGCGTTGGTCTGCGTGTCAATGAACGAGATCGAATTCGAGCCGATGGAAACCACCGCGATCGTTCGATGGTCCGGCGAAAAACCCATGCCATGTACGAGAACTTGTCCCTTGTACAAGGGGCTGAAATTGCCCGGCGACGGATCGCCAAGACGGATCACGCCCACCAGTTTATTGTCGACGGGGTCTGTGACGGAGACCGTATTCGAGAACTGTTCGGCCGCGTAGACGCGGTCGTGGTGGCTAATCGCGATGTCAGGTGATGACGCGAGATCGGGCGCTTGGCCTGCGCATGCAAGCTGCGGAATGGCCCCGAACGCGGCGGTCGCGAACACCGCTAGCGCGGCGGAAAACAGCGTGGATCGTTTCATTTCATCTCCTGGTCCATGCGCATCGGCATGGACATGTTTTTGCTGGACGCGGGTTGAGAAGCGGTGGTGTGTCCCGGCACCTGACCTTGATCCGGGGCTGGGGCCGAAGGCGGCAACGGTAGCCCGAGCGCGAGGCGCATGGCGGTGATTTCCTGCTGCTGTTCAACGATGATTTCCTGAGCGATGCGACGCAATTGCTCGTTGTGTCCATAGCGCAGTTCGGCTTGCGCCATATCGATTGCGCCTTGATGATGCGGAATCATCATCGCGGTGAAATCGCGATCGACGTCGCCGCTCGGCTTGATCGACATACCGTCCATCATGCGTGTCATCGCCTGATCGTTTTCAGCAAGGAACGGCTTTTCCGGCGCTCCGCTCGCCGCGTCGGCGGCATGGGCCAGGGAACCGATTGAACCCAGCGCGATAGCGGCAACCGAGATCCCGGCGGCAGCGATGCATCGCGCACGCAGGACCGTAATGAAATTGGAAGGCACGGAGACTCACCTCGAAGAATGGGCGTGAAGGACATCAATGCCTGCGCTAACCCTTTCCACGCCCTTTTATTCCACATTTTTTTCAGCCAATAAAAAAGAGCATCAATCAGGCGCGGCCAAGGCCTGTCGACAATTCAGCACGATTCAGCACGAATCGTCGTAATCTTGTATAAGGTTTCCGCTTAAGGGCGACTATAAAAATCCCCCACGACAACTGGAGTTGCAGATGACGACGCTTACCATCAATGGCGAATCTCACACGGTCGACGCCCCTCCCGACATGCCGCTTCTCTGGGTACTGCGCGATCTGGTCGGTCTCACGGGCACCAAATTCGGCTGCGGTATCGCACAATGCGGCGCGTGCACGGTCCATCTTGACGGCCAGGCCGTGCGTTCCTGCGTGCTGCCGATTGCAGCGGTGGGAACACGCAAGGTGACGACCATCGAGGCTGTCAGCACTACGCCCGCGGGCAAGAAAGTACAGGACGCATGGGTCGCGCTCGATGTCGTGCAGTGCGGGTACTGTCAGTCGGGTCAGGTGATGTCGGCGGCTTCGCTGATCGCCTCGAACCCGAACCCCTCGGATGCAGATATCGACGCTGCAATGGCAGGCAACATCTGCCGCTGCGGTACGTACAACCGTATTCGTGCCGCGGTCAAGCACGCCGCCAAGGGGGCGTGACATGTCGCGAGGATTACTCGATGCACAGAACCGCCGTGCACCCGACGGCGTCAATCGGCGCACGTTTCTAAAGCTGGGAATATCGGTAGGCGCGGCAGTTGGCGGCGGCCTCATGCTGGGTTTCAGCGTACCCGCGGCGAGCCAGGGCGAAGCACCCAACGCCAAGTCAGTGATCGGCGGCGACGCCAACGAAGCGCCGCAAAGCGGGGTATTCGAGCCCAACGCCTTTGTGCAGATCGACGCAACGGGCAAGGTGACGCTCGTGATTCCCAAGGTCGAGATGGGCCAGGGAATCTATACGTCCATCCCCATGCTGATCGCGGAAGAACTGGAAGTGCCGCTGGACAGCGTGGTGATCGATCACGCGCCGCCCAATGAAAAGCTCTTCATGGATCCGTTGCTCGGCGGCCAGTTGACGGGCGGATCGACATCGATTCGCTATGCATGGGAGCCCATGCGAAAGGCCGGCGCCACCGCTCGCGTGATGCTTATTTCTGCGGCGGCGCAGCAATGGCAGGTCGACCCGGCGTCGTGCCACGCAGAGAAAGGCGAAGTGGTGCATGCCGCAAGCAATCGTCGCATCGGTTACGGACAACTCGTCGATGCCGCCGCGAAACTGCCTGCCCCTCAGAACGTGGCGCTCAAAGACCCGAAGGATTTCAAGCTGATCGGCACGGCTGCCAAGCGTCTCGACTCGCCGGAAAAAGTGGACGGCACCGCCATGTTTGGGCTCGATGTCCGGGTGCCGGGCATGGTCTACGCCGCCCTCGTGAATAGCCCCGTGTTCGGCGGCACGCTTGTTTCCGTCGACGACACCAACGCGAAGAAGATCCCCGGCGTTCGCCAGGTGATCCGCATCGACAACGGCGTGGCTGTGATCGGCGACCATACGTGGGCTGCCAAGCGCGGCGCGGCAGCGCTCGACATCAAGTGGAACGAAGGCCGTGGTGCGGACTTTTCCACGGCCAAGGTAGTGCAGCAACTCGCCGATGCATCGAAGCGTGATGGCGCTGTGGCGCGCAAGGACGGCGACGTCAAGAAGGGCTTTAACGACGCCAAGACACGCGTTGACGCCGTGTACCAGCAACCCTTCCTCGCGCACGCCACCATGGAGCCGGTGAACTGCACGGTGTCCGTGCGCAGCGATGGCTGCGATATCTGGGTCGGCACGCAAGTGCCCACGCGCGCGGTGGATACCGCCGTGAAGATCACCGGCCTCACCGCCGACAAGATCACGGTGCACAACCACTTGCTCGGCGGCGGCTTCGGGCGCCGGCTGGAAACCGATTTCATCGCCCAGGCGCTGAAGGTCGGCAAGCAAGTCGGCACGCCCGTGAAAGTCACCTATACGCGCGAGGAAGACGTCCAGCACGATATGTATCGCCCGTATTACTACGACGTCATCTCCGCCGGTCTCGATGCGAATGGCAAGCCGGTCGCGTGGCAACATCGCATAGTGGGGTCGTCCATCATGGCGCGGTTCGCCCCGCCTGCGTTCAAGAACGGCCTCGATCCAGATGCGGTGGAAGTCGCTTCCGATCTCCCCTATGACCTGCCGAATCAATTCATCGACTATGTGCGGCAAGAACCCATGGACGTGCCCACCGCGTTCTGGCGCGGCGTCGGTCCGACTCGCGGAACCTTCGTAGTCGAAAGTTTCATGGACGAGCTGGCTGCACAAGCGAAAGTCGATCCGGTGAAGTATCGCCACGACCTGCTGGGCAAGACCCCGCGCGCGCAGAACGTGCTCGATGTCGCCGCCCGCGAAGCCGGCTGGGGCAACACGCTACCTAAGGGCCAGGGACGCGGGGTATCGGTCATGCACGCGTTCGGCAGTTTCTTCGGCATGGTGGTGGACGTCACCGTGAACGGCGACGGCGAAGTAGCCGTGAACCGCGTGGTCTGCGCGGTGGATTGCGGCATGGTGGTCAATCCAAACACCATCGAGGCGCAGATCCAGGGCGGCATTATCTTCGGCATCACTGCAGCGCTGTATAGCGAGATCACGATCAAGGACGGTCGCGTCGAGCAATCCAACTTCACCGATTACCGGATGCTGCGGATTGATCAGACGCCGCCTATCGAGGTGCATATCGTCAAGAGCAGCGAGGCGCCCGGAGGCATTGGCGAACCGGGTACGGCAGCACTCGCGCCCGCGTTGACCAACGCGATTTTTGCCGCTACCGGCAAGCGCTTGCGGCAGTTGCCCGTCGGCCGTCAACTGCAAAGCGCATGAGGGCACACACAATGATCAAACATCTTGTTGCCTCTCTCGGGCTTAGCTTAATCACGTTCAGCCTGCCCTTGCTGGCTCATGCCGCTGCGAACGACGATCCGCTGGTTGCCCGCGGCGCCTATCTCGCGAAGGTGGGCGATTGCGTCGCCTGTCATTCCGCGCCCAAGGGCAAGCCATTTGCCGGCGGCCTGCCGATGTCCACGCCCATGGGAAAAATCTATACGACCAACATCACGCCGGACCCCGGTACGGGTATTGGCAAATGGAGCGAAGAGGACTTTGAAAAGGCGCTGCGTCAGGGCGTGGCCAAGGACGGTCACAACCTTTATCCGGCCATGCCCTACACGTCCTATGCAAAGGTCCGAGACGACGACGTGAAGGCGCTCTATGCGTACTTCATGAAGGGCGTTGCGCCCGTGAGCCAGGCGAACCGTCCATCGGATATTCCGTTCCCGCTGAACATGCGCTGGCCGCTCAAGTTCTGGAACATGGTGTTCCTCGATAAAGGTGTTTATCGCGACAAGGACGGCAAGGATGTCGGGTGGAATCGCGGCGCTTACCTGATTCAAGGTCTGGGCCATTGCAGCGCGTGCCATACGCCTCGCGGCATTGCGTTCCAGGAAAAGGCGCTCGATGAAAGCGGCAGCGCGTGGCTCACGGGTGGTGTGCTCGACGGCTGGTTTGCGTCCAACCTGACGGGCGAGCAGAACGTTGGACTGGGGCGCTGGTCGGATGCTGAATTGACCACGTTCCTGAAGACTGGAGCGAACGCGCATGCGTCGGCGTTCGGGTCCATGACGGATGTGATCAATCACAGCACGCAGGGCATGAGCGATCAGGACCTGGCTGCCATGTCGGCCTATTTGAAGTCGTTGCCGGCCGCGGGCGGTACGAACGCGCCGGCCTATGCGTACGACCCGAAGGCCACGACGGCGCTGCTGCAGCATCCTGCCAACGATGCAGGCGCGAGGGTTTATACCGCGTACTGCATGCATTGCCACGGCGTGGATGGCCACGCGTTCGCACCGCTGCTCGCGCCCTTGGCGGGCAATCCGAACGTGATGGAGAAGGATGCGTCGTCGCTGATCAACGTCACGCTGAACGGCACGCAGGACCTCGTGATACAAGGCGTCCCCGCCGCGTATCCAATGCCTAAATACGCGCCGGTGCTCAACGATCAGCAGATCGCCGATGTGCTCACGTTCATTCGCACCGGCTGGAACAACGGTGCGCCGGCGGTCGGGGCAACTGATGTGGCTAAGCTGCGCAAGAGCACGCAGGCATCGCAGTAAGTTGTTAAAGGTATTGTCTAAAGCGGCGGTGGATTTTCAAGTCCACCGCCGTTTTGCGTAAACACATTGTCAGCCAGGCGTTCGCGTTCATAATAAGATTCCTCGATGAACCGGGAGACGGCCATGCATCAGGACGTTGAAGTTGGCGACTATCTTCTGACCATAAACGTCGAGCCACAATACGAGCCGCCCGACGTAGAAGAGATCATGGGTTATAGCGCTCGCGTGATGGTGACCCGGCATGATGGAACGCCGGTTCGAGGTTCGACGCACGCGGAAGATTCCGGCGATCTGACCGGCAATCACGGGCCCTACGCCACGGTCGCGGAAGCGGTTGCTCACGGCGAAGCGTGGGGCAGACACTTCGTCGCTCGCGTATTGGACGGAGCAGTCTAGCTCCTGCTGTTTAACGCCGTTCCCTGAAGCTGGAGGTTTCCATGTGGGAAAGAATTGACTACAAAGGCTTTGAGATCTGGGTGCTGCCGATTCTTGCATACGGACCGCCCACGCCAGACACCCCCTACCACTACAACGGGTACGTGTGCCGACCCGGGGCCGACGTTCATCATGCCGGGCAACGCACGCAGTTTTATGAACTCGGCAACGTGTTTGAGACGGAGGCCAAGGCACTGGACGCGGCCTATCATGCGGGGCGTGACATCGTCGACAAGATGAGCGAGAACCGCTAAATAGCGGCTGAAAAGCGGCGGATTTTAAGGCCGCCGCTGCTCTTCCACTACTGCGATGCCACGCTCAGCAGCACCGGTTTGTCGCGATACATCGCCGGGTAAAGCCGCTTCAGGTTCTCGACCTTCGGCATGTCGTTGATCGCGATATACGGTGCATCCGGATGCAGCGTCAAATAATTCTGGTGATAAGACTCAGCGGGATAAAAGCCCTTGAGCGCATCTGTCTTCGTCACGATCGGCGAGGAAAATACATGCGCCTTGTCGAGTTGCGCAATATAACTTTGCGCGATGCGTTTTTGCATGTCGTTTGCCGGGAAGATTGCCGAACGATATTGCGTGCCGCTGTCCGGGCCCTGCCGGTTCAATTCCGTCGGATCGTGAGCGACCGAAAAATAGATCTGCAGCAACTTGCCGTAGGTAATTTTCGTCGGGTCATAAGTGATCTGCACCGACTCGGCATGACCCGTATCGCCTCCGCTGACGGTCTCGTATTGCGCGGTCTGAGGCTGCCCACCCGAGTAGCCCGACACCACTTTCGTCACGCCGTTGACGTGCTGAAAAACGCCTTGAACGCCCCAAAAACACCCGCCTGCGAGCACTGCGGTTTCCTGGTGCGCTCCGTTCACGGGTTCATCCAGCGCGGGCGGGGCAATAACGACCGCGGCTTCGGATGAATGGGCTGGATGCATCGATGCGAACAGGATACCGACGCCCAGGCCGATAGCCGTCAATAGCGCCGCGCCGCGCGAACGCAGAAACGTGGCGGGATTTTGCTTCGTGGAAATCATGGAGAACCTCCGGGTTTGAGGACAACGCGCTTTGGCGAGTGGCCGGCGGCTAGATGCCCGACGCGCGCCTGAGCGTGGTCCTTTTGCGCCATGTTAGCGCGCCCGGAGACGTGTGGAAGCTTGATGACAAAGATGTCATCGAAAGGTCAGGGAAAGGTCAGCACGAGGTGCGGAAAGAACGAATCACACGCGCCGGCACAGTAAAAATTGCCAGGTCGATACACAGGAAATCTTGCGCATCGACCTGAGCCTGCACTCGTTCTTTACGTCGCCTGCGGAACCGGTGCGCGGCGCGGCGTGACCATCGATACAACAAACGAGACCACAATATTCAGCGCCAGCGCAATCAAGCCGATATACAGCGGATACGTCGCCCCGCCCAGATGCAGCGCGAACACCGGCTTCAAACCCTGCGCGATCGCCATGCCGGTTCCGAGCACGATTCCGGCCAGCCAGCCGAGGAACAGCCCCGGCGTGTTCAGGCGCCGTGTATAGAGCGAAAACACAATGGCCGGGAATATCTGCAGGATCCAGACGCCACCGAGCAATTGCAGATCGATTGCATATTGCGTCGGCAGGAACACGATGAACAGCAGCGCGCCGAATTTCACCACGAGCGACACCAGCTTCGCTGTCTTCGCTTCCTTCTCGGGCGTGATGTCACGCGCCATCAGCGGCCACAAATTACGCGTGAACAGGTTCGCTGCGCCAATCGACATGATCGCCGCCGGCACGAGCGCGCTGATTGCAATGGCCGCGGCCGCGAAGCCAACGAACCACGACGGGAACAACTGGCCGAACAACGCGGGCACGACGTCGGACGCGGAATGCACCTTGATGCCCGCAGCAATTGCCATGTAGCCGAGCAACGCGATCAACCCGAGCAGCAACGTATAAGCCGGCAGGAAGATGGCGTTCTTGCGAACAGTGGCAGCCGATGACGACGACAACACCGCGGTCATGGTATGCGGATACATGAAGGCCGCGAGCGCCGAGCCTAGAGCAAGCGATGCGTACGCGGTGAATTGCGTCGGCTTGAGGATAATGCCGGTCGGACCGCCCTTGGCTTTGAAGAACTGATCGGCGGCATCGAACACGTGCGCATAGCCGCCAAGTTTCGATGGAATCAGCCAGACCGCCGCGATCACCACGATATAAATCATGATGTCCTTCACGAAGGCGATCATGGCCGGCGCACGCAAACCGCTGGTGTAGGTGTAGAGCGCGAGGATCACGAACGCGACGATCAGCGGCAACTCGCCGCTCACGCCTAGCCCCTTGATCACGACCTGCATGCCCACCAGCTGCAAGGCAATGTACGGCATGGTCGCGACAATTCCCGTGACCGCCACGGCTGCCGGGAACCACTTGCCGCCGTATTCGCCATGCACGTAATCGGCTGCCGTAATATGGTTCTTCGCGTGCGCGACCTTCCATAACTTCGGCATGACGGCAAACACAAACGGATAAACAATGATGGTGTAAGGCAGCGCGAAGAAACCATAAGCGCCAACGGAATACACCAGGGCGGGTACGGCAATGACGGTATAGGCGGTATAGAAATCGCCTCCGACCAGGAACCATGAAATCACCGTGCCGAACTGGCGGCCGCCCAAACCCCATTCATGCAGTTGCGTCAGGTCGCCGCGTTTCCAGCGCGCCGCGAAGAATCCCACTACCGTCACCAGCAGGAAGAAAGCAATGAAGACGGTCATGGCAACCGGATTGACCGGAACGATATCGCTCATTTGACACCTCTATATACGATGTAAATGATGAGCGAGGTCAGCGGCACCCATAGGAACTGGTACCAGTAGAAGAAGGGGAAACCGGCGAAAGACGGACGGGTATCGTTATAAAAAGGCAGCCAGAGCAAGGCGACATACGGAATGAGCAAGACCAGCCAAAGCCAGGAATGCTTTGTCTCTTCTGATGTTTTCATAGTAATTGATTCGTGATGGAGGTTCGACCTGTCGCGCTTCGCGGCAGCCGGGCGCTGCGGCGAAGCCCGGAATAACGGCACCCGGAATTATGTTCGAGATTTCGAAGACGTGCTGAATGCCCCTAGCAGGAGGGGCTTGGGATGTTAGCCGGCTAAGCAGATTAAGGCGGCCTGCGGAACGGAGGGTGATTTAGCTTAGTTCCTTTGCAAGGCCGTAAAGGAACTAAGCGTGGAACCGCTTAGGGCTGTTGCCCAAGCAAATCCGCAAGCGCGATCGCAATGGTTTTTGTCGCGACCTTCAAGTCTTCCAGCGCGACCCGCTCATCGGCCCGATGTCCATTAGCCTCAAGCAGCGTCCGTGGACCGGCGCCATAAATGACGGTCGGTACGCCCGCTTCGCAATATAAGCGGGCATCGGTATAAAGAGGCACGCCCTCGGTAGGAATGTCGCGCTGCAACGTAACCACGGCTGCGCGCTGCAACGCTTGTGACAAGCGCTCTGCGCCGTCAAGCGAGCGCAACGGCGACGTCACCAACACCTCTTCTATCTCCACCCCAATTCCCGGCAAGCCTGCCACCGACGCCGTGATCAGCGCCTTCAATTCCCTAAGCACGTCTTGCGGATTCTCTTCCGGCACCACGCGACGGTCGAGGCGCAAACTTACTTTGTCAGGGACCACGTTCGTGTTGGTGCCACCTTTGATCAGACCCACCACCAACGTAGGATGATCGATGCCCGGCGTCTTCGAATGGATCTCGCGCAACGCCGCCCGATGTGCGTACAGCGCATTCAGCACCGCCGTAGCGGCCTCCAGCGCGTCATGCCCGGTATCGGGTCGCGCCGCGTGCGCCGACTTGCCCCGGACCGTGACTTCCAGATGGATCGCGCCATTGTGCGCGGTCGTGATTGAATAGGAAAAGCCTGCACAGATGGCGTAATCGGGCTTAACGATGCCCTGCTTCAGCAACCAGCCCGGGCCGATCAGGCCGCCGGTTTCTTCGTCGTAGGTCAGGTGCAGCTCTACCGTGCCGCCGAGCGGCGCACCACTTTCGATCAACGCCTTCAACGCGAACGCATAAGTGGCGAAGTCAGACTTCGATACCGCCGCCCCGCGCCCGATCATGAAACCGTCGCGAATCTCGGCACCATAGGGATCGGCGGTCCAGCCATCGCCGGGGGGCACCACGTCGCCGTGTGCATTCAGTGCGATCACCGGCCCCGCGCCGAAGCGATGGCGCACCACCAGGTTCGTCGCGCTGATCATGCCGGCGCGCGTGACATCGTCGGCCGGCACTGCGTGGCGTTCGACCGTGAAGCCGATCCGTTCAAGCCACTGCGCCGCCATCTCAGCGTGATCTGCGCAATCGCCGGGCGGATTGTCCGAAGGTTTTTGCACAAGCGCGGCGAGGAACTGGACCTCCTGGTCAAAGTGATGATCGACGCAGTCGGTGAGGGTCGAAACGAGAACGGATGAGGTCATGAGCGGCGGTCTATCGAAGTAATTGGCTGGGGTTGACTGCATGGTAACGAGTAACGCTGCTGTCGGCGAGCAGCGCCAGCTTAGCGGACCGGCCACACGAATGGGTGAGCCTACCCGAATGCCGCCCATAACAGATCGCAATCAATTTATTGCGCTTAAGCGCGGTTTTCATCGAAGAATATTGCATTGCGGCGCAAGCGCCGCGTTTGTTTCGCAATCAATTAACCGCCATTCTCAGCTAAGCTTTCAGGCATGAGGACGCGCTCCGCCAGGCGGCGGAGAGACGCGGATTTCCGTCAGGCACGGACACAACAATTCACCGGAATACGCTTCAATGAACCATAGAGACAATGCCGCGGCGCTCGACCGCGATGATCCCCTGGCCGCTTTGCGTGACAAGTTTTCGCTCGGTCACGACACCATCTATCTGGACGGTAACTCGCTTGGTGTGCCGCCCAAGGCCTCAGCCGCACGCGCGGCGGCCGTCATAACCGGCGAATGGGGTGACGGTTTGATCCGGTCGTGGAATACGGCGGGATGGTTCGCGTTGCCCAAGCGGCTTGGCAATAAGCTCGCTCCGTTGATTGGCGCAGCCGAGGACGAAGTGGTCGTCACCGACACCATTTCCATCAACCTCTTCAAGATCCTGTCGGCGGCGTTGCGGTTAGCCAATGAACGCGATCCCAAGCGTCGTGTCATCGTCTCCGAACGCTCGAATTTCCCTACCGACCTCTACATTGCTCAAGGCCTGATCGAACAACTGGATCGCGGATATGAACTGCGTCTCGTGGATCACGCATCCGAACTCGCAAGTGCTATCGACGAGAACACGGCCGTTGCCATGATTACGCACGTGAACTATCGCACGGGCGCCATGCACGACATGACCGCGTTGACCCGCGTGATTCATGAAGCGGGTGCGCTCGCGGTGTGGGACCTGGCGCATTCGGCAGGTGCGGTGCCAGTCGATCTCAACGCCGCCGGTGCGGATTACGCCGTCGGCTGCACCTACAAATATTTGAACGGCGGGCCGGGTTCGCCTGCATTCATCTGGGTGCCGAAGCGGCTGCAGAATGCTTTCTCGCAACCGCTGTCCGGCTGGTGGGGCCATAAAAAGCCGTTTGAAATGAGCCCTGAATATAGGCCCGATGACGGTGTCGGACGGTTCTTGTGCGGCACGCAACCTATTGTCTCGATGTCGATGATCGAATGCGGGCTTGACGTATTCGCGCAGACCGACATGGCCGCGTTGCGCCGGAAATCGCTGGCGCTGAGCGACCTGTTCATTGAACTGGTCGAGACGCGTTGCAGCGAATTTCCGTTGCAGCTCGTGACACCGCGGGCACATGCCGAACGCGGTTCGCAGGCGAGCTTTGAACATCCGCATGGGTATGAGGTCATGCAGGCGCTGATCGCGCGCAACGTGATTGGCGATTACCGCGAGCCGCGCATTTTGCGCTTCGGCTTCACGCCGCTTTATACGCGTTATGTGGATGTATGGGACGCGGTTGAAACCTTGCGCGACGTGCTTGCGACTGAAGCATGGCGTGCACCCGAGTTCGCCGAACGTGGCGCGGTTACCTGACCCCAGCGGAGAACGCGCGATGACACAATCACAAGAAAGCGAAGGCACCGGAGGCTGTCCCATGGGGTATGGAGCCACGGGAGCCGCGGACGACGCTGCGCAGAAGCCCGAAGGCTGGCATGACGCACAGCTCGACTTCTCCAATTCGATGAGCTATGGCGACTATCTCTCGCTTGACACGCTCCTTTCAGCGCAGCACCCGCTCTCGCCGGATCACAACGAAATGCTGTTCATCGTGCAGCATCAGACGAGCGAGTTATGGATGAAGCTCGCGCTGTATGAGCTGCATGCGGCGCTTGCCGCCGTGCGTCGCGATGACCTCCCGCCTGCGTTCAAGATGCTGGCGCGCGTCTCGCGGATACTCGATCAACTGGTGCAGGCGTGGAGTGTTCTCGCCACCATGACGCCCTCTGAATACACGGCAATGCGGCCTTATCTGGGGGCATCGTCCGGATTCCAGTCGCATCAGTACCGGCAGATCGAATTCCTGCTTGGCAATAAGAACGAGCAGATGCTCAAGCCTTATATGCATCGTCCGAACGTGCTTGCCGAGGTCAAGGCGACGCTTGACGGCCCTTCGTTCTACGATGAAGTCATCCGCCTGCTTGCGCGCCGTGGTTTTCCGATTGCACCGGAGAGGCTTGAGCGCGACTGGACTCAGCCGACCACGCACGACGCCAGCGTGGAAGCCGCGTGGCTCACGGTTTATCGTGAGCCGACGCAACATTGGGAGCTCTATGAGATGGCGGAAGAACTCGTTGATCTTGAAGACTCGTTCCGGCAATGGCGCTTTCGCCACGTCACCACGGTTGAGCGGATCATTGGCTTCAAGCAAGGCACGGGCGGAACCAGTGGTGCGCTCTATTTGCGGAAGATGCTCGATGTCGTGCTGTTTCCTGAGTTATGGCACGTCCGGACGTTGCTCTGACAAGCGGTCCGCTTTGTCCGATAATATCTCGCATGAAAATGCTCCCTGCCCCCAGCCTCATGCGCCGTGTTTTTCTGGCGTTGCCCGCAGCCATGCTGCTAGCGTCGTGCGCAACACCTACCGCGCCGATATCACTCGATACCGCCATTGCGGCGCCGTATCGTGGAGAAAAAGCGCAGGCGCGCGATGTTTATAGACATCCGAAAGAGACACTCGAGTTCTTCGGCCTCGCGCCTGACCAGAGCGTGCTGGAGATTGCGCCGGGCGGCGGCTGGTACACGGACATCCTCGGGCCTTATCTGCGGGCGCGCGGCACGCTTTACGAAGCGCAATATCTGCCGCCGCAAGGGGCGCTTCCTGCCGGCGAGGCAAAGAGCAACGCCTTGTTCGAGCGCAGGCTCGCTGCCGCGCCGGACGTCTTTGGAACGGTCGTGGTCGGCTCGTTGCAATCAGGGCAGTTCAGCGGCTTTCCCGCCGGGCTGCAAGTGGATCGCGTGCTGACGTTCCGTAATATTCATAACTGGATAGAAGACGGTCAGGTCGATGCCAACCTGCGTGCGTTCTATTCGGTCTTGAAACCCGGCGGCGTGCTTGGAGTGGAAGAGCATCGCGCAATACCAGGTACATCGGTTCAGCAAATGATCGATACCGGCTATATGACAGAAGCCTATGTGATCGAGCATGCACAGGCGGTGGGTTTCAAGCTCGTCGCGCGCAGTGAGATCAACAGCAATCCCCGCGATACGAAGAACTATCCGAACGGCGTGTGGTCGCTGCCACCGACCTATCGCGGCGGCGATACCGACCGCGCGAGCTTCGCAGCCATTGGAGAATCGGATCGCATGACGTTGCGGTTCGTTAAGCCATAAGGAGGGATTTTCGTTCGCACTCGGGGTTGGACGGGGGTGGTTTTGAGGTTGGCAGTGGGGGGCGGGGGTTGGGTTGCTAGGTTCTGACGTTCGCGGTCTGAGTCATTGCCGGGTTGCTGCTTTCCAGGTCTTCGCGCGTTCAGTGTTGGATGTCTTCTTTATCACTATTAGCCACTGCGCGTGGCGGCGCGTCATTTCTTTGTCCAAAGCGACAAAGAAACGAAGCAAAGAAAACGCTTTCACCTCTCTAAAAATTAAGTGTCCACAGCGTGCAGTTCCATTTCATGGGTACCCCAAAAGCACGGTGCTCGCCAGAGCCACGGATGTTTGAAACCCTCTTTCTCCGAACACGGATACCCCACGCTTCGCCACCAGTGTTTGAACCTGCCCAAGGGACACCCCGCGCTATCCGCCTAGAACCACCCGCCAAATTTGTACGCATGCCGAACCATATTGGCAACCCGCGAAGAAACATGGCTACCGAAATGCGTGAGGCCGTACCCAAAGAATTCCGTGTAACCGGCGAACCGACTTACTAAAGATAGAGCAATAAATACACATCGGGTTGTGATCCGCGAAGCTGGTCACGCGTCTCTGCTGCGCAGTCAACTCAACCAAGCGATCAAAAAATGCGGAGCGCTCCAAAAGCGCGTGAGGCCGTGCCGGTTCTTGGAACACGGGTGCTAGCCCGAGAGCGTACGGGGCGAAGCGTTTTACTGTCAGGATTCGCGAGAAAGAGGGGTTCAAACATCCGTGGCTCTGGCGAGCACCGTGCTTTTGGGGCACCCATGAATCAAAACTGCACGCTGTGGACACTTAGGGTAGAGCTGTTAAAAGCGCTTTCTTTGCTTCGTTTCTTTGTCGCTAAGGACCAAGAAATGACGCGCCGCCACGCGCAGTGGCTAACAGTGATAAAGAAATCAGCTAACATAAAACGCGCGAAGACCTGAAAAGCAGCAACCCGGCATTGAACCAGACCGCTGACGCCAGAACCTAGCACTCCGGCATTGACCCCGACCGCTCCCCCAGAAATCTAACTCACAAGGCCATTAATGATTGAAGTCCATCATCTAAACGAATCCCGGTCGCGCCGAATTACGTGGGTACTCGAGGAACTCGAACTCGACTACACCGTCCATGCCTACAAGCGCAATCCAAAAACCCGCCTTGCGCCGCCCGAACTCGAAAAGATCCATCCACTGGGCAAAGCGCCCGTGATCCGTGATGGCGATGAAGTCATCTTCGAGTCCGGCGCGATCATCGAATATCTGGTTCGCAAGTATGGCAACGGCCGGCTCGCGCCCGCAGCAGACTCGCGTGACTACAACCGTTATTTACAGTTTCTACACTATGCAGAAGGCTCCGCCATGTTGCCGCTCATGCTAAAGCTCTACACAAGCCGGCTTGGCGATGGCGCAGCGCCGTTGCAGCCGCGCATCGAAAGTGAAATGCAAAGGCACCTCGGCTTTCTGAACAGCGAACTCGCAGCACAGGACTATTTCATTGGCAATGAATTGACGGGCGCCGATGTTCAACTGTCGTTCGCGGTCCAGATGGCCGTGAAGTTTTGCGGCGAAGAGGCGTACCCCAACCTCACCGCGTTTGTCCGGCGTATTGAAGCCCGTGAGGCGTATAAAAGGGCTATCGAGAAGTCGGGAGAGTAAAAAGTTCTGAGCATCGTTGGCAGAGGCAAGGAACGCTTGCTTAGCCAACGACGCTCACTCTGATCCACGGCGGCTATTAACGGTTTCTCAACGGCCACGGCCGGCTGCAACGCTCGCAAAACTCTCCGCCACGGCATCGCCAAAAACAGTGGCTGCACCCTTCAAATTGCCCAACTGAACAGGGTGAATTAGCCAGATATCCAGACTAAGCGAAAAGTCTTTCACGTCAACAACAGATAGTTCGGCATACGAATTACTCCGACGAAGCACCGTCTTCGGCACAAGCCCCAAACCGAGCCCCGCTGCAATCAGCTTCAGTTGCATCTCCGTGCCGTGCGTATCCACGCTTAACCTGAGTTCGCGCCCCGCACCTTGCATCGCCCGGTTCAGCGCAGCACGGTAGCCGCAACCCAACGGGTTCAGAATCCATTCCTGCTCCGCAAGCGCCTTGATGGTGGAGCGACGTTCGACCACGGGCCTTCTCTTGCTCTGGACCACCAGCACTTCGAGCGTTGTGATAAGCCGTCCTGCCATGTTGGCTGGCAACGTGCTTGGAGAAGGCAGCAGCAACGTGGCCGCGTCGAGTTTCCCAAGACTGACCTGCTGCAACAAACCCGTGCTCCACTCGGTATGCGACTGAACCTCAAGCGCAGGAAACGCCACTTTCAAACGCATCACCGCGTCGAACAAAACGATCTCCGCGATCACTTGCGAAAGGCCCAAGCGAAATACCCCGCTCGGCACAGCGTCTTCCCGGGAGATATCAAGCAGTTGATTCATGCTGCGCATGAGCGGAACAGCGTGTTCGTAGATCCGGCGCGCAAGCGCGGTCGCTTGAGGCGGCTTGCTGTTCCGGTCCAGGAGTTCCAGGCCAAGGATGGATTCGAGATGCTGAATCCGCCGCGATATAGCCGATTGCGTCAGCGACAGTACATCTGCCGCCCGAGTCAGCGAATTATGGTCAATGACCGCAACCAGGGTTTTAAGGTCTTCGAATAACATGCTCGATTCTCATGGTTCGTATGAAAACTATGCGCTTGATGCAAGCGCAAGCCTAGTCTAATCTTCAATGGCGAATCGTGAGAAGCGATATTTTTTACGCAGCAACGCGTCCTTATTCCCTACTTAAGCCTGAGGTCAAGACCATGCCACTCGTTCGAATCAATCTCGCTCAGACTGCGTCACCGGAAGTCGTTCAGGCAATCAGTGACGTCGTGTACGACGCAATGATCAATGTCGTCAAAGTGCCCGAGCACGACAAGTTTCAGATCATCACGCGCCATGCGCCTGACGAATTGATCTACCCGGCGGAAGGTTACCTGGGCGTGAATTACACGCCGGGCATCGTATTTATCCAGGTGACATGGAACATCGGCCGCACCACTGAGATGAAGAAAGCGTTTTATCGCGCGGTGGCGGATGGCATACATGCCAGGACGGGCGTTCGAAAGGAGGATGTCTGGATCAACCTGGTCGAGGTAAATCGCGAGGACTGGTCGTTCGGCAATGGCGATATGCACTACGCGCCGAAGTAGCCGCCACGTCCGTGCAGCAATGAAACGCCGCCGGTCGCGCACGTCCATGCAAGTACGCGGCCAGCGGCCATTCGATCCTGTGCTAATGCGGACGCCTGTGATTCAAAGCGATGAACACACCCATCAGCGTGACAAAGGCCAGCACAAGCAAGCTTGCGTTGAGCAGCACGTGCGGATAGCCAAGTTCGCCGACATCAATAAATGGATAAGGATAGAAATCCGACGTACTGCCGCGCCAAAGCGTGATGCAAAGATAAGCGAGCGGATAGATCAGCCACAGCAGGCATTGCCGCAAACTCAGATGAAAGCGCGGCACGAACAGCACCCAGTAGATTGCCGACAACAAAGGAATAACGGTGTGCAGGCATTCGTTGAGCATCGCCCGATATCCTGAAGGCGTCCACAGGTGACGCAGCAACAGGTTATAAGCCAGTCCGACAAACACGATGTACACCACGACCGCCGTCACCACTGGCGGCTTGCGGAAAAATCGTCCGAACGGCGAGCGGCCAAGCACGGCGACACACGAAAAACAAAGTGCAACAGCGAATATGGTCAGGTTCGTCAGATAGCTGCCAAGGCGCTCAATTCCATCGAATACGCTTAAGCCCCTGTTCAGCATCCGGTGCACCGTGATATCGGTTTGCGCGGCGAGCGCGAGCCACGCTATTGTCGCGATGCACGCAGCCAGCAATAACGACGCCGTTGTGGGCGTATGCAAGGGCAACGCGGGCTCTGCCGACGCCTCTTGCGGACTTTGCATCGGGCTAAGGGACTGGGGTTCAGGTAGCGAGGAAATCGGCTTGGGCATGCCGCGATTTTATACGCGGACAGTTAGCGCTGCAGAGCAGCAAGCTCAGGAGATCTTGAAGATATTTTGCGCGCCGCGTACGTACAGTCCCTCGGCTTTCAGGAGAATACGTTCGCGGTACGTATCGAAGGCGGCGAGCACGGCGGATTCGCCCGACCCCATTTGCGGATTGAAACTCGATAGAGCGGCATCGTCTATCTGGAACGAGATCTCGCGCGAACCGTCATACCCCCAGAAGCACACGCAGTGCCGGGAGTTGTCGTAGGAACGGCTTGGGTTCGGGAAATTGAGTTTCATACGCCATCCTAGTCCTATTACCGTGACGCGCGCGACGGTGTTATTCCTGGTAATTACCCTGCCCTGACCATTCCCGCAACAAACGCGATGTTCCGACTGCAGGGAAATCGGGAAGCAATTACCACAAGCGGCTAGCAAGCACTTAAGCCTTAAGCCCGTCCTCTCGCTGTACGGTTTTTGTAATGCGTTTGGCGCGTCGATGCTCTCGCATCGCATCCCGCGGTTCAAGTAGACTCTGGTGCCACGCTATCGATTGAACCCTCGGCGCCTTGCTTGCAACTGCGTCGCTGGCTCTACCTGAAATACCCTCGCCTTGTGAAACCTGCCAACTTCCGCATCACCGCCGCCGTTGTAGCCAGCGCCCTTTTTATGCAAAACATGGACGGCACGATCGTCGCGACGGCCTTGCCTGCGATGGCGCGTGATCTTGGTGTGGACCCGGTGCATCTGAGCAGTGCCATTACGGCCTATCTAGTGGCGCTGACGGTGTTCATTCCCGCTAGCGGATGGGTTGCCGATCGCTTCGGGGCGAAGCGCGTCTTCATGTGGGCAATCGCAACGTTCACGCTGGCGTCGCTCGCCTGCGCCGCGGCCGCGAACCTCCCGCAGTTGATTGCTGCACGCATCGTGCAGGGAATCGGGGGCGCCATGATGGTGCCGGTCGGACGTTTGATTTTGTTCCGTGGAGTGAAACGCGAGGAGCTGTTGCAGGCCACCACATGGCTCACCATGCCGGCTCTTATCGGCCCGTTGATGGGTCCGCCACTCGGCGGCTTTCTCACCGATACCCTCTCGTGGCGCAGCATCTTCTGGGTCAACGTGCCGGTGGGTATCGTCGGTCTGCTGCTGACTTGGCGCTTGCTGCCGGCCGCGCCCCCCGAACATCACGCGCCACCCGACATTCGCGGCATGATGTTGATCGGCGGGTCGCTGACGCTGTTCATGACCGGCATTGAATGCGCGGGACGTAGCGTCTTGCCGCCGTTTGCGTCGCCTGCATGCGTGGCCACGGGCGTGGCGATGTTCTGGATGGCCGTCAGGCACTGCCGTCGCGTGGACGATCCGGCCGTCGATTTTTCCCTGCTCTCTATACCCACTTTTCATGCAGCGACAATTGCGGGAAGCTTGTTTCGCGCCGGTGCCGGCGCGCTGCCGTTTCTTGTGCCGCTGACGTTGCAAGCCGGGTTCGGCTATAGCGCTTCCGCTAGCGGTCTCGTCACATTCGCCAGCGCGCTAGGATCGTTTTGCATGCGCCCAATGACATCGCTTGCGCTAAGGCGCTTTTCTGTCCGCACCGTCTTGTGCGCGGGCAGCGTTTCATTTGCGGCCGTGCTCCTGGTGTGCTCGTTCATGTCGCAGAACTGGCCGGCTAGCGGCATCTTCTTGTTGCTGCTTGTGGGCGGATTGTCGCGCTCGCTGAGCTTCGCCACCATGGGCGCCCTCGCTTTCGCCGATGTTCCCAAGGCCAGGCTTGCCGCCGCTACTTCATTCCAGGGGACTGCTCAGCAATTGATGAAGGCGGTCGGCGTGACAGTCGCGGCAGGGACAATCCAAGTCACCATGATCCTGGCCCCTGGCACGCATGCTGAACGGTGGCAGCTGGCCTCGGCTTTTATCGTTACCGCGCTCGTTGTAATCAGTTCTTATCCGATGTTCATGCGGATGCCCGCTGAAGCAGGTGAGGGAATTTCTGCCAAGCGAGGATCCGCACGCGGGCGCGCGGGCGAGGTCAAGTGACGCTAACTAAGCACCAATCAACACCCCGGTCCTGAACGGGACTGCGCCCGTTACACGGCCCATCGGTGCGCCGGCGATGACAAAGCGGATCGCCCGGCGCATATAAAAGACACCATCGTTTTTCGTCGTGAGTGTAGTCACCTCGTCCGTGATCGGATCGATGATGTCGAAGACCGGATCACCCGCTTTCAAATGTGCCCCGACCTGCGCGCGATACACCACCACGCCGCTTGCGGGCGCAATGAACTGCTCGCTGCCGGCCAGCGGCGTTGCCGGATGATTGAGCGGCGGCAGCTCGCGTGCCTGGCCTTCAATCACGCCGCGATACTTCAGGTAATCGACAATCCCGTCCGCATCCTGCTCGGCGAATTCATAGGACACGTCGCGCTGGCCGCGATGCTCGACCGTCAGCGCAACATTAGGCGCGGCGATCGGCGTGCCCTCGCCCACAAGCGCGCGAACGTCGTTCCAGAGTTGCGTATGAACCTCGTCGAATGACTGGCCGCCCGAGTCCGCACAGAGCAATACGCCGCTTGCACCCAGATACCGCGCGAGCGGTTCAACCGCCGGCCAGCTCGCAGGGCTCGTGTACAAGTGCATGGTCGCCTCGAGCGAACAATGCAGGTCGAGGATGACGTCGGCATCGGCGGCCATGATCAGCATCTCGCGACGCAAGGACTCGAACTCGTTCTTCGGTTTGACGTCGGCGAGCATGTCGCATACTGCACGCCGCAATAAACGCGTATTGGCGTCGGCGTCCTGCGTCCACTTGCTGCCAATGCGCTCGACCAAAGCCGAGGCAGCAGGCAGCGGAAAGCTGCGATTGAAGTTGTGGCCGCTATTCAACTCGAAGCGTCCAAGGAACTGTCCAAGCACATGCTGCGAGAGTCCGATCGGGTTAGCCACCGGCACGAGGATCACCTCACCCAGAATGCGTCCTGCCTTTTCCAGTTCGATCAGCCGTTGCTTCAGGCGCCACGCGGTCAGCATGGCGGGGATTTCGTCCGCGTGCAGCGACGCCTGGATATAGATCTTCTCGCCCTTGCCCGGCGTACCGAAGTGAAAGCTGACGAACTCGCGACGCGTGCCAATGGACGTGGAAACCAGCGGCGTGGTTTTGATCTGCATCGAATACTCCTGGAATCTTGTTAGTTGCCGTAGACGTCGAAGTCGAAGTACTTGCGGGCGATCTTTTGGTAAGTGCCGTCGGCACGCATGCCGGCGATCGCGCTGTCGATGCTTGCCTTGAGCGCAACGTCGTCCTTGCGCAGGCCGATGCCCGTGCCGTGGTCACCCATCTCAAGCGGTCCGCCGACAAAACCGAAACCCTTGCCTCTCGGTGTCTTCAGGAAGCCGTTGTCCGCTTCCACCGATCCCAGCAGCGCCGCGTCCAGCCGGCCAGCCTCGAGGTCTTGAAAGACGCCCTCCTGACTTTGATACGCGACCACTTCCACGCCACCCGACTGCCAGTTTTTCTGCGCATATGCCTCGAACTGCGTGCCGCTCTGCACCCCAATGCGCTTGCCGCGCAGACCCTCGACGCTGACCGTCACGGGTGCGCCGGTCTTCGCGATCAAACGTGACTTGAACTGGAACAGCTTGGTCGAAAACGCGATCTGCTGCATGCGCTTTTCGGTGATGGCCATCGACGAAATGATTGCGTCGATCTTGCGTGCCTGAAGCGCCGGGATCATGCCGGAGAACTCCATCTCGACCCATTGGCAATGCATCGCGATGCGGCGGCAGATTTCGTTGGCAAGGTCGACATCGAAACCGGTCACGGTGCCGTCGGGCATCTTGACGTCCATCGGCGGATACGTCGGATCAATGCCGAGGCGCAATACATTCGCGTCTTTCGCATAGGCCGGCATGGAGACGGCCAAGGCCGCGATCACGACGGTGGCCAGCAATGAAGAGAGGGTTTTCATCGGCGCTTGCTCAGTGGTCAGGACGGTGATGGGGATAACACGCCTTCATGGTACGAGCGCAAAATGCCACCAAACAGGCCCGATTTACTTATCATGATCACTTTTACCTGTCACCCCGGGCGGAAATCGTGGACCTGACCTTGACGCAACTTCGCGTATTCGTGGCTGTGGCTGAAGCCGGCAGTCTCAGGGCGGCGGCGCGCAGCCTCGGCATTGCGCAAAGCGGCGTGACGCAGCAGTTGAGGAAACTCGAGACGAACGCGGGTGGACCGTTGTTCGAACGCGGGCATCGCGGCGCGCGCCTGACCTCGGTGGGGGAGCGCTTGCGGATTCGCGCCGACGTGATCCTGGGCGAATGCGTTCGAACCGAAAACGAAATGCGCCAGTTGCGCGGCGAGCTGACGGGTCAGGTCTCACTCGGCGCTGCTGCGGAAGCCATGATGCGATTATTTCCCGCGCTGCTGGCGAGCTTTCGCGAGCGCTGCCCGCGTATCGATGTTCACCTGACCAGCGCCACGTCGCGGGTCCTGACGGCGTGGGTGCGCGACGGCAGCCTGGACTTTGCTTTGGCGCTAGCATCGAACGAAGCGGATATTCACGATCTCGAAGCAACCACGCTGTTTGAATCGCCTGTCACCGTCATCGCGCGGCGTGGTCATCCGCTAGGTCGCGCGCGTTCGCTGAAGGCGCTGCAGGATTGCGAGTGGGTCAGCACCCGGCCACGCCATGCAGGCGATGTCGCGAATCGCCTGTCCACTTTGTTTAAGGACGCGGAGCTCGAACCGCCGCGTATTGCGGCCACGACCGAGGCGGTATTCGATACGCTGCATTGCGTGGCGAACAGCGATTATCTGTCGCTCGAACCCGTGCGCCTCGCGGCACATCCGTTCTTCAGGGACCACGTGGCGGTCGTCCCGATTAAAGAGCAGGCATTGAGTACGCGCGTGTGCCTGCTGCGACGCGCAGGCGTGCCGTTGACGCCGGTCGCGCAGGAGCTGGCGTCCATGGCGGTGTCGTTTTCGAGAATGCTGCCCGGGACCACGGTGACAGGCGAGGCGCCTGGTCAATGACACTCGATACGATTGCGCCCACGCTCCTTCGCGCGATATAGAGCCGCGTCGCTGCGGGAAAGCGGTGCGTCGGCGGTCGCATCGGCCGCGTTCATCACGGCAATACCAATGCTGACCGTCAGCGCGATTCGCCAGTCGCATTCCGCCAGCGGCGCTTCCACCATGCGTCGTTGCATGCGTTCCGCGAAAGCCCTTGCATCGATGAGATCGGCATTCGGCAACATCACCGCAAACTCTTCACCGCCCACACGGCCCGCGATGCCCTGCGCGCCCAGCTCAGCCTGAAGGATGGACGCGAAATGCCTGAGCGTCCGGTCGCCGACCGCGTGTCCCCATGTGTCGTTGATCAATTTGAAGTGGTCGAGATCGCACATGAGGATGGCCGCATAACCCTCTTTCGCGTGCCGGATGCGCACCAGTTCCGCCTCGATCTGAACCATGAAATGGCGGCGATTGGGCAACTGCGTCAAGGAGTCGATGGTCGCGAACTCCTTGAGTTCAGACTCTATGCGCTTGCGTTCGGTCACGTCGGTAATGAAGCCATGCCACAGCGTGCCACCGTCTTCCAGACGCCGGGGTTGCGCGTCGCCCTGGCGCCAGCGCAGACCCTGTCGTGGCAATTCGACACGGTATTCAAGGTGCCACGGCGTGAGGTTCGCCGCGGATATTTCAAGCGAAGCGCGGTAAGCCGCGAGATCATCCGGATGCACGATTGTGTTGATGACCGCCGCGTTCGCGGCCACCTGCTGCGGCGTGAGCTCGTAGATCTCTTCAATGCCCGCGCTTGCATACGAAAAAAATGATTCGCCGTCCGGCAGCAATTGATATTGAAAGACAAGTCCCGGCACTTCGTTGGTCAGGCTGGTGATCAGGTCGACATTCTCCTGCAGCCGCTCTGACATCGCGCGCATGGCCGTGATATCGGTAGTGGTGCCAATCATGCGCAACGGCTGACCCGTGCCGTCACGGCTGACGACCTTGCCGCGGCTGGAGATCCACTTGTAGCTGCCGTCCTTGCACTGGATGCGATGTTCTACGTCATAGCTTGGCGTCTTCCGATCGAAATGTGCCTGAATGGCCGCTTGAACGTAAGCGAGATCGTCCGGATGAACGCGTTGGTAACTGTCGTTGAGTTGGTTGGTCAGCTCCCAATCCGCATAACCCAGGATGGCTTTCCATCCCGCCGAATAGTGGATCTCGTTGGTAACTATATTGCGATCCCAGATGCCTGTGCCGCTGCCGGCAATGGCAAGCGCCATGCGTTTCTCGCGCTTGCTCAGCGCGTCCTGGTCTTCTTTTAATTGAGCGGCCGACTGATCGCTTGCGAGGATTGCCTCAGCGAGGCGGGCAAAATCCCGCAAGCATTCGCGCTCGGCATCGTCGAGTTCGCGAGGCGAAGTATCAAGCAGACAAAAGACGCCAAGCGTTTCCCCGTTCTCATTCCGCAACGGACATCCGGCATAAGAACGAATGCAGGGATTGTCCGCGACAAGCGGATGATCATGAACGCGGTTATCGGCAAGGGTGTCCGGTATGACGAGAAGATCGTCAGCATGGGATTCATCGCCAGGTACTGCCTGCCGGCAAAATGAAAGCCCGCGAGGGGTGTGTACGAAGGCACGATCAGCAGCAAGACCATCGCATGAGCTGAGCTCCTGCCGTTCTCCGTCGACCCGCATGACGAGTGCAAGGGTCACGCTGAAATGGCGTCTGGCAAGACGAGTCAGCCCGTCGAACCGTTCATCCGGGCGCGTGTCCCCGTCGAGCGGAGGCAGGGCATGAGCCGGGTTGCTTGCGTCGTCGAATTTAATGGGGGCCAGCATATCCAGTTCTTTAGGCGTGACTGGGAGCAGCGCATACAGTCTATAACGACAATTTCCAGACGGAGTTTAATCCTGCAATCCCTCGCGGGGTGCCGTTAATGGAAGCTAACTCAATTAGCGGATCGGTTTTGCGCGTGCATTCTCGTGCATAGCCGACATGCGGATGCCGCGATCGGCAGGGTTTTCCTTCACGCCGGCGACAACCTGGCGCCGTTCTTCAGGTTCGTCTCGACCGGCTATCATGTTGGCCTGGGTAACGCTTCGAGCTTCGGGAACACGGTCATGACAAGAAAGAAATCCGCAGACAACGCGCCTCGCGAAACCGCTGCAATCCTGCGCCACTGGCATGACGCCGTACCCAACGACCGACTGGCCCACCTCGTCAAGGACGCCGCGCGTTCGCTGGTGCGCGCGCTGCAAATGCGCCTTGCCGAGCACACCGTGTCGTACGGGCACTGGACATTTCTGCGGATCTTGTGGGAGACGGACGGCTTGACACAGCGCGAGCTAAGCACGCAGGCGGGGGTGATGGAGCCAACGACCTTTGCAGCCGTCAAGGCGATGGAGGCGCTGGGTTATGTCGAGCGTCAGCAGATGCCGGACAACAAGAAAAACGTGCACGTGTTCCTTACCGCCGAGGGTCGTGCGCTGAAAGAGAAGCTCGTTCCGCTCGCCGAGGAAGTCAATGAGGTCAGCGTGGTGGGTTTGAGCGAGCATGACATCAAGACCGCGCGGAAGGTGTTGCTGGCGCTGATCGAAAACCTGGCCGACGATGAACTGGGGTCCACGAATCCAATGCGCCGCGTACCTTCAACGCGGGAGTTGGGACGGATCATTGCAAAGCGTGGGGATGCGGTAGAGGACCGGTGAGGATGACGACCATGCTGCGTTAAAAAGGATCTTGCGAGCACCACAGCGTTAATAACGCTGCGCGTTATTATTTGATTTATGATCACTTCCTTCTGCTGCCAAGACACACGCTCATTGTTTGAAGGAAAGCGGGTCGCACGATCTGTCAATTTCGAACGGGTCGCGATTCGCAAGTTGCAACAACTTCATGCAGCGGCCGATCTCAACTTTTTGCGCCTTCCGCCCGGCAACTTTCTCGAAGCACTGGAGGGTAATCGGAAAGGACAATATAGCGCACGCATTAATGATCAATGGCGTCTTTGCTTCTGCTTCGAATCGGGCAGCGCCACGCAAGTTGAAATCTGCGACTACCACTAGGATTACTTATGACTCGAGACATTCCACTGGACACACCCGGCGAGATCCTCGCGGAGGAATGGCTCGCCCCAATGGGCATTACTCAGTACGCGCTCGCGAAAGCCATAGAAGTACCGGCACGTCGTATCAATGAAATCGTGCAAGGAAAACGCGCCATCACGGCCAATACAGCTGTTCGTCTCGGTGCATTTTTTGGCGTCGATCCGCAAAGCTGGATGAACCTCCAAACGCATTACGATACCGAACAGGCGCGGGAAAAACTCGGCGATCGACTCACGCAAATCATGCGTAACGGTGCGGCAAACGGAGCGATCGCGTCGCTGCGTTAACCCTTGACCGGCAGAGTGACGGCGAGTGGCGCGGCCCTGGCCACCCGCACATGAAAGCACCGCGTTTTCCCGCCATCCTCCCGCTCTAAACCGGCGACGGATTGCGATCGGCGAAACCGCGTTGATGCCAGTACGGATACGGCAACGGCAACGTGCTCGCTTTATCCAGGGCCGCAATCTGCTCAGCACTCAACGACCACCCAACGCTGCCCAGGTTTTCGCGGAATTGCTTCTCGTCGCGGGCGCCCACAATCACGTTCGCAACTGTCGGCCGCTGCAACAACCAGTTCAACGCAATCTGCGGCACGCTCTTGCCTGTTTCCTTGGCCACGGCATCCAGCGCGTCCACGATGCCGTAGACATAATCATCGGCAACCGGCGGTCCCATGTCTGCCGTCTTGTGCAAACGGCTATTCTCCGGCCACGGGCTGCCGCGCCGAATCTTGCCTGTCAGGCGGCCCCACCCCAACGGACTCCACACAATGGTCGAGACCTTCTGATCCAATCCCAGCGGCATGAGTTCATGCTCGAAATCGCGGCCGGTCAGCGAGTAATACGCCTGATGCACCGAATGCCGCGCGAGGCCTTCACGGTCTGACACCGCCAGCGATTTCATCAAGTGCCAGCCGGAAAAATTCGAGCAGCCGATCACGCGAATCTTGCCAGCGCGCACGAAGTCATCGAGCGTGCGCAACGTTTCTTCCACGCGTGTCAATGCATCGAAACCATGCAGTTGATAGATGTCGATGTAGTCGGTATTCAAACGCTTCAGGCTGCCATTGACGGCTTCGGTCAAGTGATGCCGGGTCGAGCCAACGCTGTTCACGTCCGAGCCGAACTGAAACGTTCCTTTCGTCGATACAATCACCTTCGAGCGACGCCCGGCAATGGCCTTCCCGAGGATCTCCTCCGCCATGCCGTCGGAATAAACGTCGGCACTGTCAAACATGGAGACGCCCGCCTCCAGCGCAATATCGACCAGGCTACGCGCGCCGTCAGCGTCAGTGCTGCCCCACGCCTTGAAGAAATCATTGCTGCCGCCGAACGTGGCGGTGCCCAGGCTCAGCACGGGCACCTTGAAGCCCGTTTCGCCCAGTAAGCGATATTCCATGTCCACTCCTTTCCATTGAAAGCCAATGAGCCGCTGCTGCGCCGGCGACGCGGGCAGGCAGCTTCGTTGATGCATCGGCCATGTTAAGAGATCGTTGAAAATCGCGCTTGGATGCACGGCGGCGGCAGACGGTCCCGCGCTCACGCGAGCGAGATCACGGTCTTTGGATTACAGCCGTTGGATGACATCCAGCGCCGCGCCCACCATGTCCTTCACCACCACCTGCACCTGACTCGCCGCTTGGGGCGCGTAGTCGAACGGCTCCGTCTCATCCATGTAAGTCGACTGGCACATCTCCAGTTGTATCGCGTGAACGCCGGTCTCAGGCGCACCATAGTGACGCGTGTTGTAACCGCCCTTGAAACGGCCGTTGGCGATCCACGTATACGAGCTCCGCGCAGCGGCATCGGTGACCGCTTGCAAGGCCGCTGGCGCTGCCGTGCGCCCATCCTGCGTACCGATGTTCAGATCAGGCAGCTTGCCCTCGAACAGACGCGGCAACACGCTTGCAATGGAATGCGCTTCCCACAGCAGCACGTTTGGATGCACCGCCCGCAACCGCGCGAGTTCTGCCTCAAGCACATCGTGATATGGCTGCCAGTAAGTGACTACGCGCCGCGCTTTCTCGGCCGCATCGGGCTCAATGCCATCGCGATACAGCGGCATGCCACGGAAGGTTTCGCCCGGGCACAGGCCCGTCGTCGTCTGGCCCGGATAGAGGCTTTCATCGTTTGATGGACGGTTCAGGTCGATCACGTAACGCGAAACGCGCGCCCCAAGAATTGTCGCGCCCATCTCGCGGGCAAAGTCATAGAGGCGGTCGAGATGCCAGTCGGTGTCCGCAACGGTCAGCGCAATGTCCGTGTACAACGGCCGCAAGCTCTCTGGAATTTCAGTGCCCAAATGCGGGATCGAAATAAGCAGCGGCGCGTCGCCACGATGCAAGGTGTAGAGATCGGTCATGATGGATTCCGGGCGGGATAAGCGTAAGGAAGAGGTTTAAAACAGGGCGGGTTGACAAGCGTTACTGGAGCGCGTCGGCGGGCAGGTTGGGAAGCGCCTGCTGCAGCGCCGGGCGAATACGCTGATCAAGCACGCCGCGCGTCAAACTGATCAGTTCGGCCGCGAAACCATCCCATTCGCTCTCACGATGCAGCAGGAAAAAATCGCGGCGTGCAAGGCCGCCTGGCGGCAGCGGCAACACATCGATTTCCTCCAGATAATGACGCGCCTGCCACAAGCAGAGCGGCGTGGAAATGGCGAAACCAAGACCCGCGGCGACGAGACTGAGCAGCGGATCGGTGGCATCGAATTCATAACGACGCGGACTGTCGATACCCAGGTGCCGCGCAAAACGCTCGACCTGCTGACCGATCACCGAGCGCCCCGTATAACGGATCAAAGGAAGATTGCCAGCGAGCATACGCCAGTCCGCCGCGGGACGTGACGCGAGGAACCGCCGCGACGCAACCGCTACGAACGCCTCGGAGAACAACGGAATCTCCACAATACGCGGGTCCGAAATGACAGTCTGGGTGCATACAGCCAGATCGATCTCGCGATCATGCAACTGCTTGGTCAGCCCCGGCGTCAAGCCCGACCATAACGCAATCTGCCGGGACGAACCCGAGAGTGCACGAATCAGTTCAGGCCCCACAGTGGCGGCGAACGAGTCCACGCATCCGAGGCGGACCGACGCATTGCCTGCATCGGATACCTCGTCTATGCGGGCACTCACGCGTTGCGCGTGATCGAGCAAGGGCGTGGCAAGTTCAAGCAACGCTCGCCCAGCGCTATTGGCACGCGGCGGGCGGCTGTCCCGGTCAAACAGGCTTATGCCCTGCTCGCGTTCGAGCCCGGACACCGCCTGGCTGATCGCGCTCTGGCTCACGCCGAGCTGCTTTGCTGCGGCGGTCATCGAGCCTGTATCGCAGACGGCAACGAACGCCTGCAACGCGCGCAGGTCGATAGGATGATGCGGTCGTCTCATGGGCGCTCCGGTTTGGCGCGGCGCGGGTTTAGCAGGGACTAAAGGATGCCTGTGCTGGCAAGAACCGTGCGAAGCTGCAGGATTTTCCGTCGATGCCCATAAGTTTGCCTTATGCAAAATGTTCGCGGAAGCGGGGGTTTCCTGCAATCGGGATGAAGCAAAAGGCATAAGCAGTTCGAGAACAGGCGTGCTTATCGTGTGATGAAAGCCAAGCCGCATACGTGTGAGACGCAGGCGGGCTTTATCGATAGGAGATGTCCAACGGTCAAAGGGCGCACACCTCTCTGTCAGCGAAAAATGAGAAGCGTGCGCCCCGTTACGGCTCGTGGCGAGGAACCACAAAGAGAACGACTCTTGCGCAATGTGACGGCTTACCTGGATCCTTCAGGAAAGTCAGCGCCAATCGTCGTCTTTTCCCACGCGTCGAAGTCCTGAGTCAGCGAACTGACCTTCTTGCGCGCGAGTTCAAGCGCGGCTTTACCAAGCAACAGGCGCAATGGCGGGGTATCGGAGAGTGCCGCGTCAATGATGGCCTGCGCCGCGCGCACCGGATCGCCCGCCTGATTGCCGCTGCGCGCTTCGGTCTGCTTGCGACGCTCGCCTGCGGTACTCGCATAGTCATCAATGCGCGTAGCCGACTGCTTGATTGACGGCCCCGCCCAGTTGGTGCGGAACGGTCCGGGCTCAACCACGAGCACGTCAATGCCGAGCGGTTTCACCTCGAGCGCCAGCGATTCCGAGATCCCTTCCACTGCGTATTTCGTGCCGTGGTAATACCCGGTGGCTGCGAAACTCGTGATCCCGCCTATCGACGAAATGTTGACAATGAGGCCGCTTTTTTGCGCACGCATGATGGGCAATACGGCCTTCGTCATGTCGACCAGACCAAACACATTCGTCTCGAACATCGCGCGTACGGCGTCGTCTTCGCCCTCTTCGATCGCCGCCAGATAACCGTAACCCGCGTTGTTCACGAGTGCATCGATACGGCCGAAATGCTTCTGCGATTGCGCAACGACATCGGCGATCTGCTTGCGGTCGGTCACGTCGAGTTGCAGCACGAGCGCCCGGTCGCCGTGGCCTTCGGCCAGGTCGTTGAGCGTGGACGGATCCCGTGCCGTCACCACGGCGCGCCATCCGCGCTCGAGCACAAGTTTGGCCAGCTCACGACCGAAGCCGGTCGAGCAGCCGGTGATGAGCCACACGGGGTTGTCTCGATTCATCATGGAAAGCTCCTGTATATCAATCTGAAAGTGGGTTGTATTGGTGCGACTGAATGAGGAAGGTGATGTCGGGCCGAAGCCTGGAGAATGCGTAGCCCGAATCGTTCCCGCGCGTAAATCCCCGATAAAGCTTACTCGCCAGACGCGAACGCAGCACGGGCCGCTCAGGGCTGCGTGCTGCAGTAAATTGCTCTCGATTGCCTGATTCTCTTGGCGGCGTGCGGCTTTAGTTCGTTAAGGCGGAATGTCAAGCCCAGCTGAAGCAGACCAAGCGCTCGCGCCTGCCCTACAAGTTCAGGCCGCCGCGCTCGCCACGATCGATGCCGCGAGCAGCGCCTGTGCATAGGGATGCGCGGGCGCTTGCAATACGTCCATTGTGTCGCCCATCTCGACTATCCGCCCCGCCTTCATGACGGCCACCCGATGCGCCATCGCGCGCATGACGGCCAGGTCATGCGTGATGAACAGATAGGTCAGCGTGTATTTTTTCTGCAGCCGTGTGAGCAGGTTTAGCACCTGCTGCTGTATCGATACATCGAGCGCACTCGTGGGTTCATCGAGTACAAGCAGTTCCGGCTCGACCGCAAGCGCGCGGGCAATCGCAATGCGCTGCCGCTGCCCGCCCGAGAATTCGTGCGGATACCGTGGCAGGACATCGGCCGGCATGCCCACTTCTTCGAGCAGCGCCACTACACGCTGACGACGTGCCGCTGCCGTTACCTCCGGCTGATGCAATGCTATCCCTTCGCCCACGATCTGTTCGATCGTCATCCGTGGCGATAACGATCCGTAGGGATCCTGAAAGACGACTTGTAACCGCGACGACACGCTGCGCCGCGAGTTCGCGCTTTTTAACGAAGACAAGGACTGCCCGTCGATATGAATCAGTCCTTCCGCCGGCCGTTGCAAGCCCAGGATGGCGGCTGCGAGCGTAGATTTTCCCGACCCGGATTCGCCCACGATGCCAAGCGTTTCGCCGCGTCTGAGCGTAATGCCGACATCCTGCAACGCGCGGAACGAAGACTTCGAAAATACGGACCGCCAGCCTTTCACCGACGTCCGGTAGTCCACCGATAACCCCTGCACTTCGAGCACCTGGCGCGCGTTCGACGCAACGGGATCGATCGCGCGTTCGGGTTCGCTGTTGAGCAGACGGCGTGTGTAGCGATGCTGCGGATTAGCGAACAGCTCCGCGGTCGAATTGGTTTCGACCAGCACGCCCTTCTCCATCACCGCCACGCGCTGCGCGAAGCGCTTGACCAGGTTCAGGTCGTGCGTGATCAACAGCACCGCCATGCCGCGCTCGGCCGCCTCCTGCTCCTGCAAGCCGATCAACAACTCCACGATCTGCTGGCGCACCGTCACATCGAGGGCCGTGGTCGGTTCATCGGCGAGCAGAAGGCGCGGGCGGCAAGCGAGCGCCATCGCGATCATCGCGCGTTGGCGCTGACCGCCGGAGAGCTGATGCGGGAAGCTGTCAATGCGCCGTTCCGGTTCTGGAATACCGGTACGCCGCAACAATTCGATGCCGCGCTGGCGTGCCGCGTTCGGCCGCAGCCCTTCGTGCAGACGCAGGCTTTCCGCAATCTGCTTACCGATGGTGAACAACGGGTTGAGCGCGGTCATCGGCTCCTGGAAGACCATGGCGATGTCGCGGCCGCGAATGCCGCGCATCTGCTGCTCGGTCTTTTGCAGGAGATCCTCGCCATCCAGCAGAATGCGTCCTGTCTGGCGAGCATTGTCCGCAAGACCGAGAATGGATAGCGCCGTGACGCTCTTGCCCGAGCCCGATTCGCCGACCAGCGCCACGCGTTCGCCACGTCCGATAGAAAGAGCCAGGTCGCGTACGACGGTCTTGTCGCCGAAACCAATCGATAACCCGTCGAGTTGCAACAGAGGGACTGTCACTTCTGTGCGCCTCCAAATGCGGAACCGCGTGTGCGGGTATCGAGCGCGTTGCGCAATGCGTCGCCCATGAAGGTCAGCAGCAGCAAGGTGACGACAAGGCCGCCGAACGCCGCGCCGGAGATCCACCATGCATCGAGATTGTTTTTACCTTCGGCAAGCAGTTCGCCCAGGCTTGGTGTTGGCGCGGGTACGCCGAGCCCGAGGAAGTCGAGGCTGGTCAGCGCGAGAATCGCGGCGCTCATGCGAAATGGCAAGAAGGTGATCACGGGGGTCAGGCTGTTGGGCAATACATGGCGCCACATGATCTGCCAGTTCGACAAACCCATCGTACGAGCAGCGCGAACGTAGTCAAGCGAACGGTTGCGCAGGAATTCGGCACGCACGTAGTCGGACAGCGTGAGCCATCCGAACGCCGAGAGCAGGATGAACAGCAGCCATAAGGTCGGCTCGAAGATCGACGCGAAGATGATCAGCAAGTACAGGTCGGGCATCGAACTCCAGATCTCGATCAGGCGCTGGCCGATCAAGTCGGTGCGCCCGCCGTAAAACCCCTGCACAGCGCCCGTCAGGACGCCCAGCAAGACGCCCGAGACCGTCAATGCAAGCGCCATGAGCACCGAGAGCCGGAAACCGTACAGCAGGCGCGAAAGGACGTCGCGCCCGAACTGGTCCGTGCCGATCCAGTTCGCGGCAGAGGGCGGCGCAGGATTGGGCGTGGTCGCGAAATAGTCGACGGTGTCATAGTGAAAATGATTCGGCGGATAGATCGCGAAGTTGCCCTTCGATTCCAGCCGGTCGCGAATATATGGATCGAGATAGTTCGTGCGCGCCGGGAAATCGCCGCCGAATACCTTCTCCGAATAGTCCTTCAGAATCGGAAAATAATAGGTGCCCTCGTACCGGACCAACAACGGCTTGTCGTTTGCGAGCACCTCGCCAAGCAGGCTGATCACAAACAAGCCGACGAACACAATCGTGCTCCAGTAACCCAGCCGCTGCGCCTTGAAACGCAGCCATACGCGCCGGCCGGGTGACTCCGACGGCGGCGGTTTGATCGTGGCCGTCATGACCGGGTTCGCGGAGACGTTCATGCGTTCACCGGTCGAGCCGGTCGAACTGGATACGGGGGTCGACGAGGACATAACACACGTCCGCAATAAGCTTGGTCACAAGACCAATCAGGGTGAACAAGTAAAGTGAACCGAGCACGACGGGATAGTCGCGCCGGATCACCGAGTCGTAGGAAAGCTGGCCCATGCCATCGAGTGAAAACAATGTCTCGATCAGCAAGTTGCCATTCAGGAACGCCCCCACGAATGCCGCGGGCAATCCGGTCAGCAGCGGGATCATTGCGTTGCGCAAGACGTGCTTCCAGAGCACATCGCGTTGCGGCGCACCTTTTGCGCGCGCGGTCAGAACGTATTGCCGGCTGATCTCTTCGAGGAAGGTATTCTTCGTGAGGATGGTGATAATCGCAAAGTTGCCGACCACCGCTGCGGTCACCGGCAACGCGATGTGCCACAGGTAATCCAGTACCTTTCCCACGACACTAAGCTGATCGAAGTCGTCGGAGGTGAGGCCGCGCATGGGAAATACTTGCCACAACGTGCCGCCGCCAAACAGCATCAGCAGCAGTACGCCCAGTACAAAACCCGGGATGGCGTAGCCGGTCAGGACGAGCACGCTCGTGGCGGTATCGAAGCGGGAGCCGTTGCGCACGGCCTTCGATATCCCGAGCGGCACTGCAATAAGGTAGGTCAGCAGCACGGTCCAGAGCCCCAGCGTGATGGACACCGGCAGCTTCGACCGGATCACCGCCCAGACACTTTGATGCTGGTAATACGACTGGCCGAGATTGAAACTTGCATAGTTCTTGAGCATGCTGAAGTAGCGCACGATCGGCGGTTTGTCGAAACCGAATTGCTTCTTGAGCTGCTCCACCTGTTGCGGGTCAACCCCCTGGCTGCCGTGATATCCGCCAGCCCCGCCCGCTTCGCCGCCGTGATTCCCGCCGTGGCGCATCTGGGTCAGGATCTGCTCGACCGGGCCACCCGGCACGAACTGCGTGACGAAGAACGTCAGCGTGACCACGCCTACCAGCGTGGGGATCATCAGCAACAGGCGTCTGAGGATATAAGCGGCCATGGCAATCTCAATGTGTTGAAGCAGCCGTAGCGGCACCGGACGGCGCCTTCACGAACCAGTAGTAGATCAGCCAGTCCTCGGCGTAGTAAGAAGTCGGCGAGACTTTTGGGAAACCCATGCGTGACTGATATCCCACGCGCGTATTCGGTGCGTAGTACTCCGGCACAATGTAATAGCCGTTGATCAGGATGCGATCAAGCGCACGCGTCGCCGTCTCCAGATCGCTCAGTGTTTGCGCTTTCAACGCAGCGTCGACCATCGCGTCCGCGGCTTTCGACCGGACACCCGGGTAATTCTCCGAGCCCGGCTGCGAGGCCGCTGCGCTGCCAAAACGCCGCGTCAGTTCGCCACCCGGAATGGTGACAGGCGCATAGATAAACGTGGTCATGTCGAAGTCGAATGCGTCCATGCGCTTCTCGTACAACGCGCTGTCGAGTTCTCGCAAGTGCGCCTGTATGCCGAGCGTCTGCAACTGCTGAATGTACGGCAGGATGACCTCGTCCATGCCGGGCTGGTCGTCCATGATCTCGACGGTCATCGGAGTGCCGCCTGCGTTGCGCAACGCGCCGTCACGATACTGCCAGCCCGCATCGTTCAGGAGCGCCTGCGCTTCCCGTAAATTAGCGCGCAACGAATGGGGTGGCACCGTGTCGGGCTGCTTCACCATCGGGCCGAACACGGCGGCGGGGAGCATTGATCGATACGGCTCGAGCAGTTTCAGCTCTTTCGCATCCGGCCAGCCCTGCGCGCCAAACGGGGAGTCCTGAAAGTAACTTCCCGTGCGGCGATATTGATTGTAGAAAGCCAGCCGGTTCAACCAATCATAGTCGAAAGCCAGCGTCAACGCCCGACGCACGCGGGCGTCCGCGAACACTGGCTTGCGGGTATTGAAGAACATGCCCTGCATTTGTGCCGGGCCATCGGGTATCTCGACTTTCCTGAGCGAGCCGTTGCTGAAGTTCTTGCCGATGTATTTCCGCGCCCACGTCGATGATGAATACTCCACGCGCAGGTCCGTGTGACCCGCCTTGAAATCTTCCAGCGAGGTGTAGTGATCCGTGAAGAGCCGAAATGTGACCCGCTGGAAGCGATACATGCCGCGTCGCGACGGCAGGTCGGCGCCCCAATAATCCGGGTTGCGCCGGTACGTGATCTGCTTGTCGTTCTTGCGTTGCTCGATCAGGTAAGGACCGCTTGCCACTGGCGGGACATCGGATATCTGGTCGAACGGCGGCCGCGTGCCATCCGCTTTCATGCCCCACTTCGGCGAGAAAACCGGCAGGTCCCCCGCGATCAGTGGTGCGTCGCGGCGTGCTTCCTTGAAGTCAAAGCGCACCGTCAGGCGGTCCACAACGGTCGCGCGGCTGATGTTGGCGAACTGCGAGTTGTAGATGGGCGCCGCCTCGTGGCTCGACAACATGTCGTATGAATACTTTACGTCGGCGGCGGTGATCGGGTCGCCATTGGAAAAACGCGCGTGGGGATTGATATGGAACGTGGCCGACTTGCCGTCCGGAGCCACCGCTACGTCGTCCGCAATCAATGGATACTCCGACGCCAGTTCGTCCCAGCTTCGCTGCATCAGCGTGTCGAACATCAGGTTCTTCAGGTCGGGCGCCGGCGCGCCGCGGACCAGGAACGGATTCATCGAATCGTAGCTTTGCAGTTCGTCGTAATTCTGGAAATTCATGTCGCCGTTGGCCGGTGCGTCTGGGTCCGCATAGTCGAAATGCGTGAAATCCGCCGGGTATTTCGGCTCGTCGTATTGTGCGATCGACGGCCGCGCGAATGCTTGCGAGGTAACGAGCAGTGCTGCAACGCTCAGCGTGAAAAGAACCCTATGCATTGTCGCTTGCCGCCATCGTCGTGAACCAGATTTGCACGTTACCAGTACTCTCACGGGATGATCCCGTTCGGTCATAGAAAAACACGGCGCTGCGCTCAATGCTTGATGATGTACATGTCTGCGCTGCGGTAATGGTCCATCGGGTTTTTTGTGGAATAGCCGCCCACGTAACTCTTGACCAGGCGCACCAGCGTGTATTGCAGCAGCGGCAGCATCGGATAGTCGTCCATGGCCACCTTGCCCGCTTCGGTCTGCAATCTCTGGCGCGTAGCCGGGTCCGTGGAGTCGGACGCCTGGTGCATCAGCGCATCGGCTTTGGGGTTGCACGCCTGGTTGTCGTTCTGCTCGGAACCGCATTGAACCAGCGTGAGGAAGGTACTGGCGTCGTTGTAATCAGCCACCCAGCCGTTGCGTGCGATCTGGTAGTCGCCATCGTGCCGCTTCTTGAGCAGCACCTTGAATTCCATTGCCTGAATCTCGGTATCCAGGCCCAGTTTTGTCTTCCATTCGGAGGCCGCGAAGATGGCCATCTTCTTGTGATACTCGCTCGTGTTCATGGCGAACTGCAACTTGGTGCCCGGCTTCACACCCGCCTCGGCCAGCAGCTTTTTTGCTTCATCCACGCGTTTTGCCATCGGCCATGACGCCCAGTCGTATGCGCTGACATCGGCGCCCTTCACGCCCTTCACGATCACGCCATACGCCGGAATCTGCCCGTCGGCTGTCACGCGCTGCGCCAGGATGTCCCGGTCGATGACCATGGACAGCGCCTTGCGCACACGCACATCCTTCAGCAGCGGGTCCTTGTTATTGAAGGAGTAGTAACGCAAACCGAGCATGGGCGCCGCGCGCATCTCGTTCGGATACTCCTGCTTGTAGCGGGCATAGGTGCCGGACGGAAGCTGGTTCACCCAGTCGTCACCGCCGGATTCGTACAGCTTCACGTCAGTGTTCTCGTCCTCTACCGGAAGGTATGTGACCTGGGTCAGCTGCACGTTGGCAGCATCCCAATACAGCGGGTTTTTCGCCACCACGAGGCGGTTGTTGACTTGCCAGTCCTTCAGCATAAAGGCGCCGTTGCTGACCAGCTTGCCCGGTTTGGTCCAGTCCTTCCCGTACTTTTCGACGGCCGCCTTGTTCACCGGACCCAGGTTCGTATTCGACATCAGGTCGGGCAAGAACGGCACCGGATTCGGCGTCTTGATTTCGAGCGTGTACGGGTCGAGTGCGATCACGCCAAGCGACGCCACTGGCTTCTTGCCTGCCACGATGTCTGCCCCGTTCAGCAGGAACATGCCATACGTGGTTGCATACGGCGAAGCCGTTTTAGGGTCGACGAGACGCTGGCATCCGTAAACAAAGTCAGCGGCGACAACCGGTTCGCCGTTGGACCATTTCGCATTTTTTCGCAGATGAAAGATCCATGTAGTGGGATCTTTCATCTCCCACTTTTCCGCGACGCCGGGCACCGTTTCGCCGTCGGTACGCGTGGCGGTCAGCCCCTCGAACAGGTCCCGCGCGACGGTATTAGCCGGCACGGACTCCGCTACGTTTGGATCCAGCGTCTCGACTTCAGTGCCAATGTTTCGCACCAACTCTTGCTTCGCGGCGAGCTGCACGCCGAGAGGAACAATTGCCGCCTGCGAAGCGCCGGCGAGCGTGAAGCCGCTCAGAACCAGTGCCGCAGATGCACGGCGAAGACGGATGGAAGAATGAGGACGAAGTGCGAGAAACATCTGGAAACTCCTGGTATTCGTGACTTCCGCGCTCGGCTTTGACTGCAGCCTGGAGCACGTCATGCGATGAGGCATCGAAAGATCAATACGTAAAAACGAAAGGTCCGGAATTCCAAAAACAAGGCCGCTCCGGCGCCGTATCACGCGCGCCGAAGCGACCGCTCCATCAGGCAAACAGACTACAGCGATTTCAGAACTTGTACGTTGCGCCAACTTGCGCGAAACGGCCGATGTTCGTGTAGATTGACTGGTCGTAGCCATTCTGATCCAGCGTGCCATTTGCAAAGACTGCATCGTACGGCGGCGCACGATTGAAGATGTTGTCGATGCCGCCGAAGATCGTCCAGTGCTTGAAGCCCGTGTACGTCATCATCAGGTTGAACTGGCTGTACGATCCCGCGTGGGACGGACCGGCAGCAACCAAGTTTTGCGCGTACGGACCCGTGAACTGCCACGTCAGCGCTGCGTCAAACTTGTTGTACGCCCAGTCCAGGGTGGTGTTGCCTTTCCAGCGCGGGAAGCTGCCGCCGAACGGCTGCGTGAGGGTGTAGTCATTACCCGCACCATTCACCGGCGACTGGCCCGGCGAGCCGAGCTTGAAGCTGTTGATGTAAGCCCAGTCAGCGGACAACGTGAACGTCCCGGTCTTCGTCGACAGCGTCTGGCGGAACGTGCCTTCAAAGCCGTTCGTATCCAGGTAACCCAGGTTCATGTACGGGATGACCTTGTACAGCAGATTCCCATCTGCGTCGGTTACGGTCTGGGAAGGCGAGCCTTGACCAATCACGTTGTCGACACGAATCTTGTACCAGTCCAGGCCGACATCCGTCGTACGGGTGGGCGACAGCTGGAAGCCGATGCTCAGGTTCTTCGTGCGTTCGGCTTTCAGGTCCGGATTCCCTTCCGTGATCGACGTGTAGTTCTGGCCAGTGGCCTGGTCGACCTGAATACCCAGCGTTTGCGAGTTGCTGTTCTCAACGAACGTCGGTGCGCGGAAGCCACGGTTGTACGAGGTGTACATCGTCAACGCCTGAACCGGCTGATAACGCAACGCGAAACGCGGCGAGAACGCACCACCCACATCGCTGTAGTGGTCGTAACGGCCCGACTGGCTGAACGTCAACGCGCGGACGATAGGAATGTCCACCTGGTAGTACACGGCAGCCACGTTGCGCTGGCCATTCACCGTCTGCAGATTCGGGTTGATGACCTGGCCCGTTTCGAATGCCGCACCCGGGTTCATCACTTCACTCTGGTGAGTGAACTGTGCACCGAAGCCGAGACCTACATCACCCGCCGGCAGACTGAAGAGGTGTGGCGTGGACAGCGTTGCGTCAACGGTATCGAGCTTCGAGATCGCGAGGTTGTTCGCATCCTGATACAGCCCGTTGAGGCCGTTCGGCGTTGCCGCAGGATTCGAGAAATCGAACGTCCCGTTCTGGTAAATATTGGTCAGTGCCGCGGTGTTGAGCTGGTTCGTATAAGTGTTCGAAACCGTGCTCTGCGAGTGACTGACTGACGTTGCCCAGTCCCACTCGCCGTTCGGCAGGTTGAACGAACCCTTGATGCCCGTTGACGCGCGCCAGTAGGTGGCATACGTGTCTTCCGCTACCGCGCCCGGGAACGCATACGTGAGCGGCGTGGCTACCCCGTACGGGTTGTACGGATTGCCCGCCGGCACCGTGAAGTTGAACGGCGAAAGCAGCTTGGTGTTCGGATTCCACACGAGTGCGGGAACCTGCGGATTCCCGACTACGTTGCCCCACAGACCGTCATTCGTCGTGGTCTTGTTGCTGCTGATCAGGAAGTCACCAAACGCTGTCGTCTCGTCGTTGATCTTGAAATCAGCGTGAAGCTTCGCGTTCAGACGCTCGGTCATCGGCGCGATCGACGTGCTTTCTGCTGTGTTGTAGCCGCAAATCGTGCCCGGCAATCCCGATGTCAGCGAGTTGGTGCCTGCGGGATGCACAGCACCGCCGTTCGCACAGCCGCTCAACGCCTGCACGCTGCCGTCGGGCAGGTTCCAGTACGACGGCGCGAGCAACGAATGGCCGCCCGGCTGATTGGTGAAATCCTGGGCGCTCGTCGCGTCGCGGTCGGCGAGCGTGAAGCCGTTCGACTTGTAGTAGCTCGCTGCAGCCGTCACGTTGAAGCGGTCGGCGTTGAGGTCGCCAAAGCCGGCGAGCACGCCGAACTTGGTCGTGCCCGCGCCGCCGCCCTGGCTGATGGCGCTGCCGTAGCTGCCGTCGAGTTGCAAGCCCTGGAAGTCATGCTTCGTGATGATGTTGACGACGCCTGCGATGGCGTCCGAACCGTATTGCGACACGGCGCCGGTCTTCACGATTTCGATGCGGTCAATGGAGTTCAACGGCAGCGTATTCAAGTCGAAGAAGGAGTCGACGCTGTTCGAGAAGAACGCGAACGGAGCAACGCGCTGTCCATCCACCAACACGAGCGTGTATTTTTCGCTAAGGCCGCGCAGAGCGATGCCTGCCGCGCCTGCCGCGAAGTTGCCGGACTGGCCTTCGCCCCAGCTGTTCGCCGAGTTGGCCGAGGTCGTGCGCAGATAATCCGCGACGGTCGTGGCGCCGCTGTTCTGAATGTCTTTCTGCGTAACCGTCTGCACCGCATTGAAGCCAACCTTGTCGGCGCTGCGAATCAGCGACCCGGTCACTTCAAATTTCTTGATTTGCTGGACGCCCTTTTCAGCAGTCGGTGTCGCGGTATTGTTGTCTGCGGACGGTGTTGCAGCGGTGCCAGATGCTGGCGTCGCCACTGCCGCTGCCGGCGCGCTTTCCGTCGTGGTTGCGCCTGCAGCAGTTCCTGTGGTGGCCGGCTGGCTTTGCGCAAACGCCGGTACGGCGAATGCGGCTGACAATGCTAACTCAGCCCAGACTATTCGTTTGATGGCCAGCGCCAATGCCCGTTGTTTCATTTTTCCCCTTCTCGCTCGTAAGTAAGGCACAGCTGTGTGTGAGGCGAGGTCTTGTGAACCTCGCCACTCGATATACGGCGTTCTAGCGCCGCGCTCCGTTAAAGCTGACCCGCGCTTGAACTGACCCGCAAACTGGTCAATCACGCACCAGATTGCACATGCAGACAAAAAGACGGGACACTTCAAATACTTCAATATCGGACTACTTATTTGTTGCAAACGAAATGCGCAGCGCTGCTTAGTTTTTTTAACTTCAACTACGTTGTGTGATGGGCCGGGAAATGTCTTCCCATCCATTCCACCTTACATCTATCCATCAGTAATGCTTACAAATACGAAGCGACTGCTTCTAAAGAAAGTACGAAGCAAAGGGGCTTAGAACAATCTTGGTGTGCCCACCCAAACAATTACCGCTTCTTCACGAGCGGTGTTGCACCAGGCGTGGGGCACGGTGGACTCGTAATGCGCGGTGTCACCTGCCTGCAACACGAACGTTGTACCTTCCAACGTGAGCGATATCTGGCCGCTCATCACATACAGGAACTCTTCTCCTGCATGTGTCGTGACTTCCGATGGATTCTGTCCCACCGGCATCCTGACCAGAATCGCCTCCAGCTGGCCGCCGACGGACAAGTTCGTCAGCCTTCCAAAACGGTTCGCGGTTCCGTCAAACCCAAAGTAGCTCAGCTCGCTCCCTCTGCGCACTGACCTGTCTTCGGTAGGCGTGTCGACGAAGTACTGCACCGTCACGCCGAGAGCCCGCGCAATGCCAACCAGAGAGGTAATGGAAGGCGTTGCATGACCTCGTTCCACCTGCGATAAAAAAGGCTTTGAAATCCCTGCAATCGTTGCCACTTCATCCAGCGTGCGCTTGAGCCGTTGGCGAAGCGCGCGAATTTTACTTCCTATGGAAACTGCGACCTGTGCCTTGTTATCGAGTGGCAAAACCATAGCAAGACAGAATCCCGTGGTCAAAATTAGTTTGTATACCAAACTATGTTTTACTGAATGCAGCATCCTCCCTAAGACACGCGCCATATGCCCGGTTAGTTGCCGCGATGGATGGTTCAATCAATGCGATCGTCGGGATACTTTCGCACTTGCCTAAAGCGGGGCGATGCGCACGGCAATTGCACACGCGATCATCGCCCTTCGCAGGATGGGACATGTTCAACCGGGATACCGTTACTTGTTACTCGTTACTTCGACGCCACCAGCACCCACAATCGGGCGAGGTCGGCTGAACCGTCGGAGCCTTTCACCGCACGGAACGTTTGCACTGCACGGGTTTTGTCGCCTGCCACGAAGTAGGCCACGCCGAGATGCAGTTGCGCCTGATCAGGATGATCCAGTCCACCCTTCGCGATCGCCGCCTCCATGGCCGCAAGTCCTGGCTTGGTTTGACCGGCGAAGACCTCGTTGAAGCCGATATCAACAGGCGCCACAGGGTTCGACGAATCAGCCGGCGCTTGTGCCCGCTTCACAGCCAGCGCCTGCAACCGCTTTTCGCGATCCGTCTGTGCATCGTGACCCAGAACGCCTGATGTGAATCCCTGGTCGATCACCTGCTTGCCCTCGGCCGTGGTGCCCGCGACGATAGCGAGCTGAGTCATCTCCATGTAGTCATCGACGGTTGTGAGCGACCCGGTTGCGCGACGCAGCCGATAGGTGTCGATATCGAGCACAGACGAATAGCCCGGCTTCGTGCGAATCGATTGAAACAGGTCATCCCAGTAGGATTGCTTCGGGTGATACGCCACCAGCTTTTCGAGTGCACCGCGGTACGTCGTGTCATCCTTCACGCGCTGCGCGCACGTGCCGAGCAACTGCAGCTGCGACTCATCGGGCGCATGACCGGCATGCACTTGCGCGTCCACCGCGGGCTTGAGCAAACTCACCACATTGGCGCAATCGTTCGACAGGTAGTAAGACTGCACGAGCAACGTGCGCATATCGGGATCGCCGCCGCCTGACTTCAGGTAACGCTGCGCGACCTTGATAGCCTGCGTGTAGTTCTTTTCCTGGAAGTAGATGCCCGCAAGCGCCGCGGTCGTGCGTTGTTCATCGGCGCCGCTCAGGCGTCCCGAACTCAGCAACGTTTCGTAGGCTTGCGCAGCCACGGCGTTGTTGCCCGCCGCCGCCGCAGCAGCGCCGCGCATTTCTTCGACCATGGTGCTTTCATACGGCGTCTTGCCGGGAACCGCTGCGGCCTGATCGATCTTCGTCAACGCATCGTTGTACTTGTGCGCGCGATACAGATCCTGCGCGGCGTTCAGCGGCTTCGCCACATCCGGGCGCAACGTGTCCGCGGCATGCGCCGTGACAGGCAGCACGGCGAGCGCGGACAGTCCCCCAATGGCCGTCGCCATCACGGCGCGTTTGAATCGTTGATGGATCGTTAGCATTGCACTTCCCTATTGCATGTACTGCTCATTGCCGATCAGGCCGATTTTCGTCGCGCCCAATCGCTGAGCGGACGCCATCACCGCCGCGACATCTTTGTACGGCACCAGCTTGTTGGGCCGCAGATGAATTTCTGCCTGCACCGGTTCAGCCGCCACCTGTGCGAGCCTGGATTCGAGCGCCGCACGGTCCGGCACCGCTTGACCGTTCCAGGTCGTGGTGCCGTCGAAGTCGATATCGATCTGCACCACTTCAGGCTGCGTGATCGGCGGCGGCGGATTGCCGATCGGCATGTTCATCTTGATGGCGTGCGTCTGGATCGGAATCGTGATGATCAGCATGATCAGCAACACCAGCATCACGTCGATCAGCGGCGTGGTGTTGATATCGACCATCACGTCCGGTTCAGCGCTGCCACCGCCCGACGATACGTTCATTCCCATTGTGCGTTCCCCTGCAAAGCTAGCCGCCCCGCGGAGGCGGCTCAGTAATAAACGAAACCTTGGCGATACCGGCGCGCTCGCACTCGGTAATGACCCGGCCGATGAATTCGTAACGCGTGTTCTGGTCGCCCCGAACGTGCACTTCCGGTTGCGGCGTCTGGACCGACACGGTCTTCAGGCGTGCCAGCAGCGTCGGCGCATCCACCTGCTTCTCGTTCCAGAAGAAATCGCCGTCGCGGTTGACCGCAATGACAATACTTTTCGGTGTGGTCTGCAGCGGCTGGATCGTCTCTTTCGGCAGTTGCACCGGAATCGTATGGGTCACCACCGGAATCGTGATCAGAAAGATGATCAGCAGGACCAGCATCACATCGACGAGCGGCGTGGTGTTGATACTGGAGATGACCTCGTCGTCATCATCTTGCCCAACGCTCATAGCCATGACGAACTCCGCTTATTGGGCAAGCGCTGTTTCGCGAGCCGTAGCGCGCGCCGAGCGCCGGCTGCCGGCGAGCAAGACAGTGTGCAGTTGCGCGCCGAACGCACGAACACGCTCCATCACCGACTTGTTGCGGCGAACCAGGAAGTTGTAGCCCAGCACCGCCGGCACGGCCACCGCGAGACCGATTGCGGTCATGATCAGCGCTTCACCCACCGGACCTGCAACCTTGTCGATCGAAGCCTGACCGGCAATACCAATTGCCGTCAGCGCGTGATAAATGCCCCACACCGTACCGAACAGGCCGACGAACGGCGCTGTCGAACCGACTGTGCCGAGAAACGCCAGGCCGTCTTGCAGACGATTCGATACGTTAGTGATCGCACGCTCGACCGAAGTGTCGATCCACGTGTTGCGGTCGACGGCTTCGAGCAGCGCTTCGTTGTGATGTTCGCCCGCTTCAATAGCGGTCTCGGCGATGAAGCGGAACGGCGAGGCTTCATCGAGCATCTTCGCGCCTTCAACGAGCGACGGCGCGCTCCACAGCTGCTCGTCGGCACTCTTTGCACGGCGATTCGCGCGGAATTGCTCGAAGAACTTGGTGATCATGATGTACCAGCTGCCCATCGACATGAGCACCAGCAAGATCAGCACGAAGCGTGCAACGAAATCACCGTTCTTCCAGAGCGCGCCGAGCCCGTACGGGTTGTTGACGGTTTCCGACGTAGCCGGCTGGGGCGGCGGCACGGCTTCGTCCGTGGCCGAGCCGGCCGTTTGCGGTGCTGCGGTGGCGGGTGCTGTAGCCGACGCGGTAGCATCGCTAGCTTGCGCGTGGGCCATATGCGGTGCCACAAAGGTATCCACCGTGGTTACGGCGAACAACAGGGTTGCCGCCAATGCGGCGAGAGTACGCTTTTTCATGCCTGCTCCAAGTTCATTAGTACAACTTCTAAACCAAGACTGATAAATCGCTACCGGTACCGAACAGCCAGTGGGGATCAGTTCAGGTTAAACGAGAACGGAACTTGCACACGGACGGGTTGGCCTTGGGAAACGCACGTGAACTGCTTGACCGCGTTGAACGCTGCGCGATCGAGTGAGGAATCGTCTGCCGACTTGGCAACGCGTTCATTCGTGATGTGGCCCTGCGGGTCGACTACGAATTCAATGAGCACATCGCCCGTCACATTGTTTTCCTGCGCTTCTTTCGGGTAGCGGATCGAGGACCGGATCTGGTCCGAGTTCGGACACACGACGCCAACCTCGGTGCTTACCGGCTTGGTCGGGGCGGGCGGCGCTGGCGGAGCGGGCGGCGCGACAGCGGGTGCAGACACGACCGGCGCGGCCTGGTGCGTGATGGTGGGCTGCTGCGGCGGCGTTTGCACCTGCACTTCCGGCGGCGGCACGAACGGCGGGGGCGGCGGCGCAAACTTCGGCGGCGGCAACTGCACGGTGGGCAACGGCGGCGGCGGAGGCGGCTTCACCGGCTCGATGATTTTCGTTTCAATAGGATGCTGGATGACCTGAACGACCTTGGTGGCCAAGCCATTGATGAGCGCATAGATCAGCACGATGTGCAGGAGCAGAACAACAGCGATACCGCCGAAGCGGCGCACCGGGTTTTGCTGCTTGCGCCCAAACTCACGCGGACGCCCTGGCCTTCCCAAATTGGCCGTTGCTGCCGGAAATTGCCCTTCGACTTTCGTACCCACCTTTACTCCTCCGGCGTGAACCGTCTATTTCTGTCACTGCAATGCACTTGCGTACGGCAACCAACGCTCACTTCGGGCCAGCGCTTGCACCGCCCAACCGCTTGATTTGCACTGCAAAATTTATGCTGCAGCGCGCAAATCGGATGCGATGACGGAGGTACGGCTACGAGGCGCCTCAGCGGGTTTTCCTGCTCACCGAGCGATCACTTAATAACCACATTCAGTTAATTCTGTCCCGCGCAATCACTCACGCCCCTCACGCATTCCGATCTTTCTTTAACACCCGGGGGCATTTTAACGAAGCGCTTCTGCTGCTGAACTTTTCAGCGTGATTGTCACCGGCGTTTCATGGGATGCGACGATAGCAGGACAAAAAATGCATGGTCAAACTTTTTTTGATGTCAGCATACTCAAATTAGAGAGAACGCTCTAACTAGTGCCGCTTTTGCGTTGTCGCAAAACAATAACCGTATCTCAAGCGGATATGGGGCCGCCTTTGAAAGCCCGGCAATTGGGACCGGGTCGCTTATTGCAGCGTTCTGATATCCGTCGCGGGCCGCTGACCCATAGACGACAGGATACCGATAGAACGCTTACTGGGTGGACCTTGGCGAAGATTTCGCACGCTGGGAACTGAGCGCTGAAGGCACGTCGGACGCGACGATCGAGCACTCACGCGCACCTGGCGTCAAGGGCTACAAAATTAAAATCTCGAAAGCGGCGCGCGAAAGTATTTTTAGCGGTATTTACGACACGTCAAACAGACATTCTCAATACGTCATTATTAAATTACAGAAATTATTCTGATTTATTACATATAACTAACGGCAAGGATAATAGCTGCGGCATTGTCGGTAATTAGTTCTCGCTGAGCTTATTCCCGCTGACTCATAACATCTCGTTATAACCCATAATATATTCGCATTCTCTGGGGTTTATGTTTCTCGACCACATAACATCCTGTTATAAACCATAATGAATTCGCATTTAGCAGATTATTGGAGATTAAGCCGGATGAATAAAAATTATTAATTGAAAGAAAGCGTCGAAGGCTGATGTCCGTTCGCTGGCCAATCTGCAAGTTCACATGTTCAGAAGCATAGGTCGACATACCTGTCATCCGCCGGATGATGCTTAGTCAGTCGATTCATCAAGATAACTAAGCAATTTCGACGATGTGTTTCTTGGCCCGCCTCACACTTCGTTACCCACTGATCTCCCCGCGGGCGATGTGCAGATCGTGTCGCCGTTCCATCCTAGCGTTGGCGTTGCTCAAAAATTCGCTCGCCGTCGACGACTTCATCTGTCGAGTCTGCGTCCGGTCCACTTGATCGAACTAAGCAGTTGCCTACAAGCGGCACTTCAATCTGGTCGACATCGTATAGCGGGTTCTACCCACCCTGACGTCCGGTGCGAGTTGCGACCGCAAGCTTGCCTTACCGCCCTTATCCGCCACATCCAAGTTAAATTCGGACAAACGCGATGAGCGAAGCCCCACACAATGCAGTTGCGGAGAAACGTTGCCGATGCGCGTCAATGCGGTCTACAAAACATACCGCGCTGCCAACTTCTGGATTAATCGCACTATTCCTATACGAACGATCCGACGGCATCACGAGCCGGCATCGACACCTGCCTCGAGGGGTTCATCATGAACCTGTTAGCTTTTCGCACGCCTGTCCTCTACGCGGCTTGTCATCGCTGTGGAAACACGTTGACGCAAGGCGAAGAAGAATGCCCGCATTGCGGCGCGGATCAGTCCCGGGCATTGCGCGCACCGAACTCCGTCGACTTCAATAGCAGCAACGTCATGATGATGCCGGGCCGCATGCACGTGCCGTATCCGAGCGTGCCCGAGGAAGTCGATGCGGCAATGAATATCGCGCGGGAACGTGCTCGCGTTGTCCGTCGCGTAACGTTCGGCGTGGCGGGCGGCGGACTGCTCGCCATCGCGCTGGCGCTGAATTACGCCCCCGGCCTGAGATCGCCCGTGGTGCAACGGCTTGCAGCACTGCCGGAGCCCGCGAGGACACCTGCGTTCGTTCCGGTCATGACCAACAGCACACCGAAGGCCATTGCACCGGCCAGCGCGGCGAAGGTTGTTGCGGCCGCGAAGCCAGCGCCCCCTATCCCGGTGAGCGCGGCCAAGGCCCCGCCGGCAAGCCGTCCGACGCCCCCCGCGTTGACCTACGCGGCGGCCCGGCCAGTGACGCAGTTGCCGGTGCCTATACCGGCTCCCGCGCCAACGCCCATAGTGGCAACGAATCCAGCAACGAACACAGCAACAAATCCGGCAACCGAAATAATCGCGTCGATCATGAACAAGCTGACGATCGCCGCTGGAGTCCTGCGCACCGAGATTTCCACGCTCGCGATGAGTTTTTCGTCAGATCCGGCTACGCCGGCAACATCGAACGCACCTGCGCCTATTGCCGAAACGACCGCTACATCCCCAACAATCGCAACTGCGCCAACCACAGCGGCGAAAGTAACGAACACGCCGACCGTGGTCGCTGGACCGATATCAAGGAGTCCGACGAACCCGCCGGCTGTCACTCCCGCACCGAAAAATCCGACGCCTTCGGCACCTGTCACGCTGGCACAGGACACACCTGCCGCACCACCGTCCACGATCGCTCCAACCGTCAGTACTCCGTCGCTCGCGGTTTTACCACCGGCGCCCAGCCCTACCGCCGCCGCTGATGTCCCCATCGCCAGCCATGCACCGCAGCCGCCCGCGCTGGTGGAAAAGGAACTGCCGAAGCTGTCGTTGCCGCCAGTCATGCCGGTTATCGCCATAGAGCGTCCGCCGGTGGGCAGCCCGGGCGAAAACCTCTATTTCGCGCGCCTCGCGCTGGGCACCAACGACCTGAGCGCAGCACGAAAGAGCGTGGCCAACGTGCCCGCGGATCAGGTCAACAGCCCTGAGGTCCAGCAGATACGCGACGATCTCGCCCAACGCGAAGCCGCGCGCGATACCGCCATGCAACACGCCCGCACATGCGACCGTTCGGCTTCATGGCGATGCGCACGGCGTTATGCAAAAGACGCGCTTGCCATCGACTCGAGCTATACGGATTCGCGCGTATTCCTGAAGCATGTGGCTTTCAAGATTGCTGAAGCGAAGAAGGCAGCCGAAAACGCGCAGATCCAGAATGCGGCCATCGCGCAACGCGGTCCGTTGCATCCGGCGCCCATCCGCGAGGCCGTGGTAATTCCGGCAATCCCGCGCAAGGCGCCAGTTGCGAGCGCGGATAGCACTCCGAGCACGCCCAGCGCTCCGAGCACGCCGGCCAGTACGCCGCCGCACTTGTTCGCCAACCCGGTCGCGCGCGCGCCACGCGAGACCCACGTAACGCACGAGGCTCACGAGACCCGCGCCGAGCCGGACACGCGTGAACCTATGGTGTGGACTTTCAGCCCCGTACGCAACGCGAGCACGGAGGCGTCCGAATCCAAAGCGCTGGAAGACAACACGCCTATTCGCCCGGCGGGCCGTGGCGAAGCGCATTGAAACGCAGCGAAGCTGCATCGAGGCTTGCACCCACCTGTATTGCGGATGACGTATTGCGCAATACAGGTGGGTCAAGCTTCGCCGCTAATTACGCGCGCCTACCCCGCAGGAATCGTCACGATCGGCGTCTTCGCGTCCTGATTGGTTTCGGCTAGCGCCATCAACATCTGCACGATCGTGAACGCGTACTTTGAATCAAAGTCGCGCCGGTCGATCCAGTATTGCGATGGCCCGTACTGAATGTCGATATACGCATCTTCCGGCGCCTTCTTACCCACGTTGACAACAATCGTCGGCCGCGTCTCCACGCCGATCAATCCAATCGTCGGCTTGGTCGACCCGTGCGTCACCAGCTCATCCGGAACCCGGACCTGCGCGCCAAGGTCCGTCAGAATCCCGAGCACGGAACGCGTGACCATTGGAATCCGTTCGCCACGCTGAGCCGATTGCCCATACACCACCTCGTAGGTCTTGGTTTTCGGCGAGAGCTTCAGCAGCCTGCGCACCAGCGCGAGATCCGCCGACGTATCTCCGCTTTCGCCGCTCGTGGTCGCGCCGAGCGTGAAATAAACACGGCCGCCTTTATCTTCATCCCGCGACTCGACGTTGAGCTGGCCAGCTAGTTGAAGCCGTCGCAATGCCTGGATCAACTCGAAGAAACCAACGCTGCCGTTCGCGTTCGGGCCGCCCATCGCGTTCGCGTTCTGCAGGCCGCCAATCGACTGCGCGGTAATGCGCAACAACAAGTCGATTGGAATCGCGCTCTCTGCCAGCGGCAGGACGAGCGTCGGCGCAAGCGGGCGAATATAGGCCGTCGCGAACGCCTGCCCTGTCGTTGGCGTGAATGTGAACGTTGGATGATTGGAGTACGAAACACTGCCGTTGGCCGCAGCGAAATTCTGCGTCGTGTCGCCTGCGCTGAGCGTGGAACCGGCGGTGGCATCGAAGGTATAGGCGGCAATGATCTGGCTGACGCTCAAGAAGGCGGGCGAATCCGCAAACCGGATGCCGACAATAGCCGCGAGTATTTCTCGCTTCTTGGCTTCACCGAGTGCTCTTGCATAATCGACCTGATCGGCCTTGAGACGGTTTGCACCAAGCGTGGTGCAACCGCTGGCGGCGACGCAAACACACAATACAGCGGACATCAGGGCTTTTCTTCTCATTCACGAGTCGACCATCGTTAGTGCGGGCAGCAGGCTGCCGCCCAGCCAACGGCCGCCGTCGCAACTTTCGTTCCCCGCCAATGCGTTAGCAGACCGTGCAAATGTCGATGGGCTCGGTTGATACCTTTTCCGTCAGCAATCCGTCAGTTAGCATTCGTGGTCGCCGGTGCGCCGGTCGCGCCCGTTGCACCTGATCCGTAAGTGGCTTTCTCGGCCTTCTGAATGTCGTTCGGATAGTTCGACTCGCTTGCCGTCGGCCTATACCCATGGTTCTCCAGATTTTTCAGATCGGCCTTTTCCGATGCGCGAGTGGTCGGTCCATTACCCGGTTGCGCCGTGGCGCCCGTCGCTGCGGACTGCGCATAAACCGGGTTAGTGAAAGCTAAAGAAAGTGCCGCGCATGTAAGCGCGGATGCAAGGAACACTCGCGAAAAATGAAAATTCGACATGGTCGTCTCCCGGGTTGTCGTTTGTCGTTACTTGCACAGCATTGGGCATTCCCGGGATACCGGCATGGACCTACATACGCGAAGTCACTGCCCGTTCGCCTTGTCCTCGGCCTTGCGCAAATCATTCGGGTAATCGTTGCGATCCCCTGCGGGGTTATAGCCGTTCTTCTCCAGCTTGCTTAGTTCCGCCGAGTTCTTTGCCCGGGCCGCTTTTCTATCGGCTTTGCGTTGCGCTTTCTGCGCCTGCTTAGGCGTTAGGGGTGCCGGCGCCGGCGTGGCCGGCGTTGCATCGGTACTCTGGGCAAATGCGTCAGGCGCGCCGCCCAGCACGATGCCGAGCGAGGCGAGAACCGTGATTGAAGCAATCCGTGCGCGTGGCATGGCATCCGCCTTCTGTTAAAAGCACCCGGGCGCATCGGCATTGCGCCGGGCCTGCCGCATATTCAAGCTATAAATTCAGCCGCGCCGCTGCGCGCTCGACGATGGCAGCGCGCTGAGCACGTCCTGCTTCACCGCGACTCCACAGCAGATCCACCACCGCCTTCGGCGCCGTGTCGGGCGTACCTGAATTAAAGGGCGGCGCGGGCGCATATTCCAGCTGAAGCTGAATTGCCTGCGCTTCCGTTTCGCCGATCAAGCCAGTAAGCAGCGTCAGCGCAAAATCGATGCCCGCCGTCACGCCGCCGCCGGTCATCAGGTTGCCGTCCTGAACAACGCGCTCCTTGACAGGAATCGCGCCGAAGCTTTCCAGGAAATGATGGGCCGCCCAGTGCGTGGTCGCGCGCCGTCCGCGCAGCAAACCAGCCGCTCCCAACACCAGCGCACCCGTACACACCGATGTGACGAAGCGGGCCTGCGCCGCCTGCCGCCGGATGAAATCGAGCGCGATGTCATCCTCCATCAATTCGCCGACACCCAATCCGCCCGGCACGCACACGACATCGAGTGCGGGGCAATCGGCGTAGGTGATGGTGGGCGTCAGCACCAGACCGCTGGTCGCCTGGATCGGATCGAGCGTTTTTCCAATCAGGTGGACGGTCGCGTCCGGCACAGACGCAAACACGTCGTGCGGGCCGGTCAGGTCGAGTTGCTGAACGCGTGGGAAGACGAGAAAACCGATATGCAATGTCATGGCGATGAACCTTCAAATGGAAGTAGACGCACCTACAATACCTCGCTACGATTTGGCGAAATTGTCAATCAACCCTCGTTTCACGCCAACCCGGTTTCAAACCATGAACAATGCTCCGCGCCGTATCGACATCCTTGCGTTTGCAGACGTCCAGTTGCTCGACGTCGCCGGACCGCTCCAGGCGTTCGCCTCCGCCAATGAACTCTCGCTGGCGCGCGGAGCCGACGCACCGTATATCGCGCGTGTTGTCGCTGCAACTGCAGGGGAGATCCAGAGCACCGCGGGCCTCGGCCTGTTCGCCCAGCCCTTGCCGGCCGCTCGGCAAACGACCGACACGCTGATCGTCGCGGGCGGACGCGGTGTGCATGCGGCATCGAAAGATCCGGCGCAGGTGGCCTGGGTCAGGGAGCGCGCGGCACAGTGCCGGCGGGTTGCATCGGTATGCACGGGGGCATTTTTGCTGGCGGCCGCGGGCTTGCTCGACAAACGCCGTGCGGTTACGCACTGGGCGCATTGCGAGCATCTTGAAGCGCGTTATCCGGCCGTGCGCGTCGACCCCGCGCCCATTTTTATCCGTGACGGCGCGCTGTGGACCTCGGCGGGCGTGACAGCCGGCATCGATCTCGCGCTGGCATTGATCGAGGACGATCTCGGCAGCGCGCTTGCGCTCGATGTAGCACGCGAACTCGTGGTGTTCCTCAAGCGGCCGGGCGGTCAGGCGCAGTTCAGCACGACGTTGTCGTTGCAAAAAACCGGCGATCGCTTCGGCGAGTTGCACGCTTGGATCGCCGAGAACATGTCCGCCGATTTGTCGATCGCGATGCTGGCCGAACGCACGGGCATGAGCGAGCGCAGTTTCGTGCGCCACTATCGGGCGCAAACGGGGATCACGCCTGCTCGCGCCATCGATCAACTGCGCCTGGAAGCTGCACGCCGGCTGCTTGGCGATACGTCGTTTCCGGTCAAGCGGGTGGCCGCGCGTTGCGGATTTGGATCGGAGGAAACCATGCGGCGCAGCTTCCTGCGTTCTATAGGTGTCACACCGCAGGCTTACCGTGAGCGTTTCTCGGCAGGAGGACACTGACGACACAAACGCGTCAGGCCGCGCCACAGTCACACAGGACTAATGCTACGGCAGCGCAGCAACGTTATTTAGCACGGCCGTTCGAGCCTTGGCGCATGCGAAACATTTATTCTTTCGCGATAATGCTGCATTGCGCCTTGCTCACAATTCACAATTTCCCGTCAATGTCCATTATCGATGTCCCTAACGACCCGCTCACGCGCGTGATCGCGCCTCATGGTGCGGGGCCCGCCGAACTCGCCCTCGCTATCGGCGGGCTGGCTATCGGCACCGGCGAGTTCGCGTCCATGACCATCTTGCCGGTCATCGCGAACGGCCTCGGCACTTCGCTGCCCGTGACCGGCCACATCATCAGCGCTTATGCGTTGGGCGTAGTGATCGGCGCGCCGCTCATCACCATTTTCTTCGCCAAGATCCCGCGCCGCGCGATGTTGATCGGCTTGATGCTGATGTTCGCATTCGGCAACCTGCTCAGTGCGCTCGCGCCAAATTACACGCTGCTGCTGATCGCGCGCTTTATTTCCGGCGTGCCGCATGGCGCGTATTTCGGTGTAGCGGCGTTGACCGCCGCGTCGCTCGTGCCGCCAGACCGGCGCGCGCGGGCGGTGGGACGCGTGATGCTGGGACTGACGATCGCCAATATCTTCGGCATGCCGCTCGCGACCTGGCTCGGTCAGTGGCTCGGCTGGCGCGCGGATTTCCTGCTGGTAGGCGCGCTCGGTATTCTTACGATGATTGGCGTGCGCATCTTTCTCCCGCCCATTCACGCGGGTGGCGCCACGCCGCGCCGCGAGCTTGGCGTGTTCAGGCGCCTGCAGGTCTGGCTGACACTGTCGGTGATCGCGGTCGGATTCGGCGGACTATTTGCCGTGTACACCTACATTACGCCGACGCTGCTGAACGTGACCCACGTGGCTCCCTGGCGCGTGCCGCTGCTGCTCGGCGCGCTGGGTGTCGGCATGACGGCGGGCAGCCTGATTGGCGGCGTGCTGGCCGACAAGTCGCGGCTCTGGACCATCTTCGGCATGCTGATCTGGAACGCCGCTGCGCTGGCCGCTTTCGCCTATTCTTCGGCCAACGAATGGACTGCCACGCTCAACTTGTTCGCGATGGGACTCGGCATCGCCGTGGTCCCCGCCGTGCAGACGCGCCTGATGGACGTGGCCGGCGACGCGCAGACCGTTGCCGCCGCGCTCAATCATTCGGCCTTCAACATTGCGAATGCGTTGGGTGCGTGGGCTGGCGGCGTAGTGGTCGCGATGGGTTTCGGACTCGAGGCGACGGGCTGGACCGGTGCCCTGCTCGCGTGTGGCGGAATTGTGCTGCTGGGTGTTTCCGTGGCGGTCGAGCGACGCTCACTGATGTCCGGCCCCGCGACGGCATGCAGTTCGTCGGGCGCGTGATAAAAGCCCTTTATCAAAGCCCTTTTTTGAAAACGCTCAAGCCGTAAGCCGTGCTGCCGTTATAGTGATCAGGTGCGTGCATGCGCGTACAAACGTAGGAGCGGGTATTTTTGACGCCTCCAGTGTCCGAATGAAAAATAGACATATCGACATCGAACGAGATTGAATCAGGAGCCGGGGCAGCCTTCGGCTCGGAGCGCCGATGAACGTCCTTTCCGCTAACCCCAGCACGCCGATGGCCGGCGTCAGCAGCGACAATTCCGCTGCAGACGTCGCCCGCACGATCATTGACCCGACGCGGTGGACCCACGCGGAAAGCTCGGTCGATGTGCTGTTGCGCAGTGCCGGGTCGAAAGTCGATACCACCGCCTGGGCGTGGTATCAGGTCGGCGAGGACATGCATCTGGCGGGTCAGGGCGATGCAGCGCAAATGTGGCCCAACCTTCTCACCGCCGACACCTTCCATCCCTTTTGCACGGCGCAGCGCCTGTGTCTCTGGCCAACGGGCAGCGGCGAAAGCATTCTCGGCTGGCTGCTCGCGCCCGCCAGCCACGCGGGAAGTCCCGCGCTTGCCAACCTTGCCCGCAGCCTGGGTGAAGCCCTGCAGACCGACGCGCTGACGCGGGCACAAAATACCCAACGGGTACTCTACGAAATCGCCTACCTTGCGAGTTCCGTGCGCGAACGGTCAGCGTTTTTGCTCGGCGTACACCGGCAACTCGCCACGCTGATCGACGCGGAAAATTTTTACCTCGCGCTTTACGACGCGCCGAGCGGCAGAATCACGTACCCGTATTACGTCGATGTGATCGATACCTGCGCGCTCGAATGTGCGATGTACGACACCCTTGATCCATCACGCTTGTCGCTGACGGGCCAGGTGCTGACGACGGGTCAGCCGATGCTCATCGACAGCGCCGGGATCCACGCCGCCGAGCAGGAAAACCGCTTCTTTTGCGTGGGTGATTGCCCTGAATTCTGGATGGGTGCACCGCTCAAGAACGCTTCCGACGAAGTCTTCGGCATGATCGCCATGCAGGTGTACGACGTCTCGCGAATCTACAGCCTGGAGGATCGCGCGCTTTTCCTGGTCGTTGCGCGGCATGTGGCAATGGCGCTTGACCGGATACTTCATCGGGACGATCTGGAAGAAACGGTATCGCGCCGCACTGCTGAGTTATCCGAACTGAATCGCGCGTTGAGGCAGGAAATTGCAGAGCGCAAACGCGCCGAACACTTGCAAGGTGCGTTGTTCCAGATTGCTGAATTGTCGAGCCGGCATGGCGACATGATGGAGTTTTTCCAGAGCCTGCACGGGATTGTCGGCGAGTTGCTGTATGCGCAAAACTTCTACATCGCGCTGGTCGACAGCACGACGGAGACCGTGTCCTTTCCTTATTACGTCGACGAGTTGCTGAACGATCATCCCATGCCACGGCGTAACCGGCGCGGCTTGACCGAGTACGTGATCGGACAACGCCGTCCCTGTCTGATCGACCTCGCTGAAGCCACGCGACTGATTGACAGCGGCGAAATAGAGCGCTCCGGTGAGAGCATCAAGCTGCGCTCGTGGCTGGGCATTCCGCTGTTTGATGGTGACGTCGTACGCGGCGTGCTTGCTGTTCAAAGCTATTCCACGCGCGTGCGTTACTCGCTACGCGACCAGGAATTGCTGACGTTCGTCTCGCGCCATATCGATACCGCCCTCTCGCGGCGCAGCGCCGCCGAAGCCCTGCATGCCGCCAACCATGAGCTTGAGGAGCGCGTGCAGAATCGCACGCGCGAACTCGATCTCGCCAACGCCCGGCTGCAACACGAAAACTCGCACGACGCGCTCACCGGGCTGCCGAACCGCAGCCACTTGCTGCAGCGGCTGAGCGAGGCGTGGCACGATCATCATCGCGAAGGCGAGCAATTGGCCGTGATGTTTATCGACCTCGACCGCTTCAAGGTGGTGAACGACAGTCTTGGGCATCATTTCGGCGACCTGCTGCTGATTCAGGCCGCGGCCCGTCTGCGTAGCTGCCTGCGCGATGTCGATCTGCTCGCGCGTCTCGGCGGCGACGAGTTCGCGGTGCTGTCGCCGGGTGCGCCGCTCGATACGGCCGTGGCTATCGCCGAGCGGATCCTGGCGGCGTTCGACTTGCCGTTTCACATCGACGATCACGTGGTGTTTTCGTCGTGCAGCATTGGTATTGTCAGTCCCGACAGCCAGTTTCACAGCGAGCCGGCCGATCTCCTGCGCGATGCCGATACCGCGATGTATCGCGTGAAGAACGGCGGCCGCGACAGTTTCGTCGTATTCAACCATGCGCTGCGCCGCGAGGTGTCGGACCAGGTCGAACGCGAAGGGGCATTGCGCAATGCGCTCAAGCGCGACGACGAACTGGTGCCGTATTTTCAGCCTATTGTCTGCGTGAACAGTGGCCAGCTTGTGGCGCTGGAAGCGTTGATCCGATGGCGCCAGCCCGACGGCCGCGTCATTGCGCCGGGCGAATTCCTGCCGGCGGTAGAGGGTTTGCGTTTGATCGGGCGGCTTGATCTCTACATGCTCACTCGCGTTGCGGTAATTCTCGCGCAGCCGCAGCATGCTGACTGGCCGCCCGTGCATGTGAACTGTTCGAGCTACAGCATGACGCGCCCTGAGTTCGCCGACGACGTCCTCGCATTGCTCACGCGTCATGGCGTTGCGCCGGCGCGGATCTGTCTCGAACTGACTGAGGGCGCGCTGGTTGCCGAGCCCGAGATGGCCAGGCGTTCAATGCAGCGTCTCGCCGATCACGGCATGTCGGTTGTACTCGATGACTTCGGCGCTGGATTTTCGTCGCTGAGTTACGTGCATCAATACCGTTTCAGCGGCCTGAAAATCGACCAGTCGTTCATCTTCGAGCTGACGACGAGTCCGCGCAGCCGAGCGATCGTACGGGCAATCGTGCGGATGGCGGAGTCGCTGGACCTGACGCTCGTGGCGGAAGGCGTGGAAGACGCAGCCACGCTCGCGGTGCTGCGCGAGATGGGTGCGGCGCAGGCGCAGGGGTATTACTTCGCGCGGCCCATGCCACTGAAAGAGCTTTTGCTGACCACGCTCGCGCCGCGTTTGCAGGTGCTGACTCAAGAGCCTTGAGAGTTTGATCGTTCGGTTGCCTGGTCGCTGAATACCGCGCTCGCGACGAAGCTTTGGGACTTCGCCTATCCTGTGAGCTGATCCGTTACGGCGAGCCTGCTCATGCGCTCCACTTCCGCCGACGCACGCCGTCGGCGCATCCTCCTTGCCGCCGGCAGCGCGCTGCTGCCCTTGAGCCTGCCCACGGGCTACGCGCAAACATCCTCCTCGGCGATGCCGTCGGCGCGCATGAACACGCGCCCTATTCCGTCCACGGGTGAGGCATTGCCAGTGGTGGGTTGCGGCACTTGGCGCACCTTCGATGTCGGCGACAATCTTCAGGCGCAGGCGTCGCTCGCCGATGTGCTGCGAATCCTCTTTGACAACGGCGGTTCGGTCATTGATTCATCGCCGATGTATGGATCGTCGGAAGCAGTCGCCGGGGCGGTGCTGACGCGCATTGACGGGCACGGCCGCGCGTTCATCGCGACCAAGGTATGGACTGAAGGCCGCGAAGCGGGCATTGCGCAAATGGAGGAGTCGATGCGGCGCCTTCAACAACCGCGCATCGACTTGATGCAGGTTCACAATCTGCTCGATTGGCGCACGCAGCTCGCCACGCTGCGTGAATGGAAGGCGCAGGGGCGGATTCGCTATATCGGCATCACGCATTACACGTCGGGCGCGTTTGCCGAAGTGGAAGCTGTTATGCGTTCCGAGACACTCGACTTCGTCCAGATCAACTATGCCGCCGATGACCGTGCCGCTGAAGAACGCTTGCTGCCGCTTGCGCGGGAACGCGGGATTGGTGTGATCGTGAATCAGCCGTTCGGCGGTGGCGGATTGCTGGGTAAGCTTAAAGGTCAGCCGGTGCCGGAGTGGGGTAAGGCGATTGGATGCACGAGCTGGGCGCAACTGTTGCTCAAGTTCGTGCTCGCACATCCGGCGGTGACATGCGTGATTCCCGGTACCGGGCGGCCTGAGTATATGCGCGACAATGTGCGTGCTGGATTCGGTAGTTATCCGGATCAATCGATGAGGAAGCGGATTGCGGCAACAGTCGGATAAGGGGTGCTCGCGCCGGTGGACGGGGTTGGGCGGGGGGCCGGGGTGCTAGGTTCTTGCGTTAGCGGTCGGGGTCAATGCCGGGGTGCTAGGTTCTGGGGTTAGCGGTCGGGTTCATTGCCGGGTTGCTGCTTTCGGGGTTAGTGGTCTGCTTAGGTTAGCTGATTTCTTTATCACTATTAGCCACTGCGCGTGGCAGCGCGTCATTTCTTTGTCCAAAGCGACAAAGAAACGAAGCAAAGAAAACGCTTTCACCGCTCTACCCTAAGTGTCCACAGCGTGCAGTTTCTATTCATGGGTGCCCCAAAAGCACGGTGCTCGCAAGAGCTTAGGATGTGTGAACCCCTCCTTCTCGCGAATCCTGACAGTAAAACGCTTCGCCCCGTACGCTCTCGGGCAAGCACCATTGACGGAACCTGCCCAAGGAGCACCCCGCGCTATACGCGGAAAACCTTCCACAGAATTTGTACGCATGTCGAACCACTTCGCCAAGCACTAGGAAACAAGGCCACCCAAACACGTAACGCCGTACCCCACGAAAACGTCCATGCGATTCACCAGCCAACTCACCAAAAATTGAAGCAATAAATCCACCGCGGATTCAATCTGTGATCCGCAACGCGGGACATGCGGCCCCTTCGGCGCAGACTGTTCAACCAAGCTACTAAGAACCGGCACCTCAAATATGCGTGGCGCCGTGCCGGTTCGTGGGGCACTGGTGCTCGCCCGAGAGCGTACGGGGCGAAGCGTTTTACTGTCAGGATTCGCGAGAAGGAGGGTTTCACACATCCGTGGCTCTGGCGAGCACCGTGCTTTTCGGGTACCAATGAATCAAAACTGCACGCTGTGGACACTTAATTTTTAGAGAGGTGAAAGCGTTTTCTTTGCTTCGTTTCTTTGTCGCTTTGGACAAAGAAATGACGTGCCGCCACGCACAGTGGCTAATAGTGATAAAGAGAACAACTAACACTAAATGCGCAAAGACCTGGAAAGCAGCAACCCGGCAATGACTCAGACCGCTAACGCCAGAACCTAGCAACCCCGCCCCATCCCCTGAACATCCCTACCGCAAAACGACCAACTCCCGTAAACCCGCCACGTCCGGGCCCGACGTCCCCCTCCCCGATCGCGCCACAAACAACGCCATCGCCCCATCGAAACGAGCACGGGCATCATCAGCCGCAACAACCGCCGCGCCGTGCGCTGTCTCCCTGACCAATTCCCGCGCCGCCTGCACGCAGGCAAACAACGGCCCAACAGCAAGTTCCATCTGCGTGTTCCAAGCAAACACCCGTTGCGTTTGCAACGGCCGCAGTGCGATGCGCAACTCGTGCCAGCGCCGATCGAGCGCACGCATCGCCACGAGTGGATCAATCCCAAGCCCTGGCCCATCACCGCGCGTAGCGCAAACACGCAAAACCTCATCGAGCGCATCAAGCACGCCGCTTACCTTGACATCGACGTGATGCGACGTCCGCAGCGGCATCATCAATACCGCAACCGCTATGGACACAACACAGCCAACGAACACCTCCTCCACACGCATCTCGATCAGCGGTCCAATAGCAAAACCCAACTCGCCATAGACCAGCCCCACCAACACGGTAATGAAAAACACGCCCTGCCCATACAAAGTCAGGATGAAGTAAGCCCATCCAAACACGCACGCAGCCATCGCAGCAACCAACAGCCACGGCATGCCATGAAACGCGCCAACAAGCGCAGCACTAACGGCCACGCCCGCGAGCGTGCCAAGCACACGTTCGCCGGTCTTGCGGATCGTGTCGCCGCGCGACCGTGTGCCGAGGAACACCACAAAGGTCGTAATGACCGCCCAGAACCATCGCTCCGGCGACACCGAATGACCAATCAGCATCGCGATCAGCGCGGCGGTCGTCGCGCGGCAAGCCGGCATCCAGCAAAGCGCATCTCGCAAAACGAAAGCAGCACCGGCTGGCCGCTTCGCGCCCGCCTTCACCGCGCGCGCGGTCGACGCCACCGCGTCGCCGCTCGCACGCGATAAACGCCGAAGCGCAACCCGCAGACGAACATTGCTTCGATCAAGCCGGCTCGAATCCACAGCATGCTGGGCCGCCGCAACCTCGACATCAATGAGGCGCGCCCGCACCCGCTGCGCGCGCGGAAAATCGAGCAACCCAAGCTGCTCTTCAACAGCGAGCGCCGCTTCGTTTAAAAGCGACAAATGGCGCATGGCATCGGGCGCATCTGCGCGACGGTCGGCAAGCACGGTCTCCGCACGCTGCGCCACCGCAGTCAGCGCACGACGCAAAGTGGCCTCGGGCCGCGTCGGCACGAGCACGCAACCCGTGAATGCCACGCAAGCGAGCGCGATCATCGACAGCCCCAGCATCATCAACACATGCGCGAATTCCGGGTGAAGATAAAGTCCTAAGTAAAACGAAACAACTGCCGTCATCGCTGCGCCGAGCGCGCGCGGACCGCATGCCTGCACCAGCATCGCCGCGAACAGTACGGCAAGGAACACGGCATCCGCCACGAGTGGCCAGGCTGCCAGCGTGCTCGCCGCGATCAGGCTCGCAGCCCCCGCGCCATAGATAACAGCTAGTGAGCCGAACCAGCCACGCGCGGTGGCATCGCGAAGAAATAGCGGCGCGATCATCGCGAAGAGCAACGCGAACGCGGCAAGGGTCGGCGGCCGATGTGTGTGGACCATCCAGCCGATCGTCATGACACCCGTCAGCACGCAAGCAATCGAGCTGCGAAGCGCGGTGTGAAAACGCAGTAGACCAGGGTCGGAGCCAAGCAGGCGGGCAAGCAGATGCGATGAAGAGAAGACAGCGCCACGAGTCGTGGGTCGGTGATCTGGTGCGCGGCGGAAACCTCGCGCGACCGAGTGTAGGAATGCTGCAATGGACATGTGTAATACCCGGGACAAGTGTCGGTAGCGGCTTGTGGCCGGTTCCGATATAAAAAGTCCGCCTCGCAGCGGACCCTCTTGTTTGGTGCGTCAGGCAAAACGTTCGACCGGGATCACCGGACCAGCGCAATGCATGTGACGCACGCGAAGCGTAGTGCCGCCTCGCGTATACCCGCATATTACCGTGTCAAAATTCCTGTAACCGGGTTTACCCGATTTGTGCCGGCCGCCGCATTTCATTGACCGCGCCGCACGCCTCTTCCACGACTTGCGCCAGTTCGGCAAGCTGGGCTTCCGCAGTCGACGTTGCCTCGGCCAGCGACAGGACCGCAGCGTCAAGGTCGGCAGCGGCGCCGTCGTTATCGGTAAAAAATTTCAGGGGCAGGGCTGCGAGCGCTTCAGCATTTGCCGATGCCTGGTCGGTCAGCGCGCACAGGCGCACCAGGTTCTCGCACAAGGATTCGAGGGCGTCGGTTGCGTAGCGGCAAAGTGCGGCGTCGCTTGCGGGATCCTGGGCCACTCCGTTCAGCGTGGCTTGCGACTTCTCGACCTCACGTGCAAGCGCGTAGCTCTGGTCACGTGCAGCGGCAAGGCGCACCGCGTAGTCGCTAAGTTGCAAGACCCGCTGCGCCGTATCGGTGAACATCGTGTTCTCCTGTGTCGTCCGGTCGGCCAGATGCGTTTGGGATCAACTGAATCTGACGCGACCGAACCGCAACAATGTTGTTTTGTCCGGCCGGCGTTCCTTGTCGAGCACACAGGAGTCGCCGTTGCGGGGCTTCGGTTGAACAGCCAGCGACAGTCGATTAGCTGCCACTGCTCACCTCTTTACGGCATGTAAATCGTAAGCTTTAACGAATTTTTCATAAGCATGTGCTTTTCCGCAGAGTAGGCCTGGACAAACTCTGGGCGCTGTCGCGACGACCCGGCAAATCCGGTCAGCAGACCTTGATAAAGAACGATTTGCCCTTTCCATTGCTGTTGATATTCCCTTCTTTAATCAAACATATTAATTACGATTTAATTACGTTATATACGCCTAAATATCTGCGTTACGGATCTTATTTCGATTATTTAATAATTCCTACACGTGTAATTTCTATCCTCTGGCTTGCTCTTTCCCGCCGCCATCCGCATGCGCATGGCGGCGTCATGCAAACCGTCCAGAGGACGCTTGTGCTTAGCAAATTATCTAGAGTCGACTGGCTGTGCGGAGCCGTGCTCGTGTGCACGATGCTCGCCGCATGCGGGGACCACGGCGCGAACCACAACCAGCCGTCGGCGTCCACACCAACGCCGGATCAGTCCTCAGTTTCATCCTCATCCGCTTCTTCTATTCAGCAAACCGATGCATCCGCTGCACCGGGATCGTCGGACATACAAAGCTGGGCTTTGCAGCAAACCCGGCCAGCAACAGTGACGTCCAGTCTGACGCAAGCACCCCCGCCCGCAGCCGCTTCCGATCCCTTGTTGCCTCCGGTCATTCACGAAGCCGAGTGACATTGACGCAACACGAAGCGGCGGGCGAGCCTGATCAAGCCTTCCCCCCACGACCGACAGAGACCCATGAACTTAAAAAGCCGACGTGATTTTCTCAAGGCTGCCGCACAGGCAGCCGGTTCCGCCACCGCACTCGGTATCGTGCCGCTTGGCATCCGCAATGCACTTGCCATTCCCGCTAACAACCAGCACGGCAGCATCAAGGACGTCGAACATATCGTCGTGCTGATGCAGGAAAATCGCTCCTTCGATCATTACTTCGGCACGCTCCAGGGCGTACGCGGTTTTGGCGATACGCGCGCCGTGCAGCTGCCGAATGGTCAGCCCGTGTTCAACCAGCCGATCGCTGCGGGACTCGGCGAAGTGCTGCCGTTCCGTCCGAGCGCGCCCGATCTCGGCCTCCAGTTCATCCAGGATCTGCCGCACGACTGGACCACGGGCAAAGGTGCTTACAACCAGGGCCGTTACGATCAGTGGGTCCTGTACAAAGGCACCACCACGATGGCGTATCTCACGCGCCAGGACATTCCGTTCCACTACCAGCTCGCCGACGCCTTCACCATTTGCGACGCGTACCACTGCTCGATCAACTCATCGACGGATCCGAACCGCTATTACATGTGGACCGGCTGGGTGGGCAACGACGGCAACGGCGGCGGCCCGGTGATCGACAATGCCGAACTTGGGTATAGCTGGTCGTCGTATCCGGAAGTGCTTCAGAACGCGGGCATTTCGTGGAAGATCTATCAGGACATTGGCACCGGACTCGATGCAAACGGCTCATGGGGCTGGACCAGCGACAACGCGTACATTGGCAACTATGGCGACAACGCGCTGCTTTACCTGAATCAATATCGCAATGCGCAGCCTGGCAACCCGCTGTATGACAAAGCGCGCACCGGTACGAATGCGGCAGCCGGCGATGGCTATTTCGATATCCTCAAGCACGACGTGCAAAACAACACGCTGCCGCAGGTCTCATGGATTGTGGCGCCCGAAGCGTTCTCCGAGCATCCGAACTGGCCGGCCAATTACGGTGCGTGGTACGTCGACCAGGTGCTGCAAATCCTGACGTCGAATCCGGAGGTTTGGAGCAAGACGGTACTGCTAATCAACTACGACGAAAACGATGGTTTCTTCGATCACGTCGTGCCACCGTTCCCGCCCTCGTCCGCCGCGAACGGAAAATCCACCGTCAGCACCGTCAACGAGATCTTCCCGGGCAGCAGCAGCTATCAGGCAGGCCCCTACGGTCTTGGAACACGAGTGCCCATGCTGGTGGTCTCGCCCTGGTCCAAAGGCGGTTACGTGTGCTCGGAACTGTTCGACCATACCTCGGTGATTCAATTTATTGAAACGCGTTTTGGTTCGCGTGCAAACGTTACCGAATCGAACATCACGCCATGGCGCCGGGCGATCTGCGGCGACCTGACGTCCGCGTTCAATTTCAAGACCCCGAACGCCTCCGTTCCCACGTTGCCGGACACGAGCGGCTACGCCCCTACGCAACAGATTCGTCATCCTGACTATGTGCCGGTGCCGCCCGCGGTTCAGGCCATCCCGAAACAGGAACCCGGCGTACGCCCCGCCCGCGCGTTGCCCTATGAATTCTTCGTTCACGTCCATACGAATACAGGCAAGGGCGTGAGCTTCGATTTCATTAACACGGGCAATGCCGGCGCGACCTTCCTCGTGTACACGGCCAACAGCCTGACTGCGCCAAGCTGCTATACGGTCGAAGCCGGCAAACGCCTGCAGGACCAGTTCCCGCTGACTGCCACCAATACGTACGACTTCATCGTGTACGGTCCGAACGGCTTCCTGCGCCGCTTTACCGGCACGGCGGTCCAGCAGCACTGGTGGAATGACAAGCAGGCGCTGCCGGAAGTGGCCGAGGGTTACGACGTCGCCAACGGCAACCTGCAATTGCGCCTGAAGAACCTGGGCACGACGAGCTGCAATTTCAGCATCGCGAACGCCTACACGCCGGGCACGGTCATCACGCGCCAAGTGCGTGGCGGCGACACCGAAAGCCTCTATCTCGACCTGCGCGGATCGTATGGCTGGTACGACCTGAGCATTACCACCGCCTCGGACACGACCTTCGTGCGGCGTCTCGCGGGACACGTGGAAACCGGCAAGAGCAGCATGTCCGACCCGGCACTCGGAAGCTGAAATGTGAGCTGTCCATCGAAAACGCCGCTGCGAGCAGACTCGCAGCGGCGTTTTTTTATTGGGCAGCCGAATGTCGTCTAATCAATCAACGACGATAAAAGCTCTTTAAACTGTCGCGCTAATGTAAGCAAAGAAGTATTAAGGATGTGATTAGACGAATGCCCCGTTGCTCAGCGGCCCGGTTGGGGCGTAATCGGGCCGGCTTCGATCACCGACCTTGGTTCATATGAAGTAATAAAACTCGTACGAAAAGCTTTAACAAATCTGCTTTAAATCCGCAAGCCCGCAATGTGCCTGGCCTGCAAACAGGCGTCAGATGGCACGCTCGCTGGGTGGATAAGGCATGAGGGGCTGAGAAACGTGCGTTGCCTTTGTTTGCAAACCAAGCGTGGCGGATTCGCCCAATCGCTCAGGCAACGGCGTGACAAAGGGCAAGCTGGAACGCGCTTTCGCCGCGGGGTTGTCGGTTGACTGAGCCAATGGAAAGCCGGGCCGCCCAGCCCTGGCGTCCACTTCTGCCCGGGCAAATCCGCGTTGCCTTTATAATCCGCCATGATTCCAATTTCCCGCCTCCCCGCCTGCCACCCCCTTCGCGCCTTCCGCGAAGTCCTCTTCTATGCGGTGGCCGTATGAAAACTCCGAAAAGGCTGCTGCCGTTGCTGGAAGAAGGTCTGATCGACGAAGTGATCGGCCAGTTGATGAGCGGCAAGGAAGCAACCGTCTACGTCGTGCGCAGCGGCGACTCCACCCGTTGCGCGAAGGTCTATAAAGATGCGAAGCAGCGCAGCTTCCGGCAAGCCGCTTCCTACCGCGAAGGCCGCACGGTGAAAAACAGCCGGCAAGCGCGCGCGATGGAAAAAGGCACGCGCTACGGCCGCCAGATGCAGGAAGAAGCGTGGCAAAACGCCGAGGTCGATGCACTCTTCCGCCTCGCCAATGCCGGCGTGCGTGTGCCGCAACCGTACATCTGCACGGATGGCGTGTTGCTGATGGAACTGGTCGTCGATGCACAGGGCGACGTCGCGCCGCGTCTGAACGATGTGGACATGAGCCACGAGCGCGCGCTTGAGTTGCATGAGTTGCTACTGAGTGAAGTCGTCCGCATGTTGTGCGCCGGCATGATTCACGGTGATCTCTCCGAATACAACATCCTGCTGGCCGCCGACGGTCCGGTGATCATCGATTTGCCGCAGGCCGTGGATGCCGCCGGCAATAACGAAGCGGCAGCCATGCTGCAACGTGACGTCGATAACCTCGCGACTTATTTCGGCCAGTTCGCGCCTGAATTGCTGAAGGCAAGTTATGGCAAGGAGATGTGGGCGTTGTATGAGGCGGGGTTGCTCTCCGTCGATACAAAGCTTACGGGTCACGTGGAAGTGGACACCACACCGGTCGATCTCGAAGCGGTCATGCAGGAAATTGAAGACATTCGGCTTGAAGAGGAAGCCCGGGTTAGACGTGAGCAGGAACTCGATGGGTAGGTCTCTCGCGCTGGTGTTTTTGGAGCGTTTGGCGGGCTTCGGTCCACCCCTACGCTTCCAATTCCCTCACCAGCGCATCAAGCGTCAACCCACATGGCGCTTCGACCTTCAGTTGCAACAGCGCATCAGCCCGCGTCTTCCCAAGATTGACCGCGGCAATCGGTTTGCCGGCACGCGCGGCCCACTCGCAGAAGCGAAATCCCGAATACACCATCAACGATGAACCAAGCACGAGCATGGCATCGGCCTGTTCAAGAGCCGCAGCCGCCGCGTCTACGCGCCCCCGTGGCACACCTTCGCCGAAAAACACCACGTCAGGCTTGAGCAAACCGCCGCAGCGCGTACAAGACGGCGCGTGAAAAGCGTCGAAGTCATAACCCTCAAGTTGCGCATCGCCATCCGCTACTGGCAACGCAGCGAGACCCACGAAGCTCGGGTTATCGGCGATAAGTCTCTGCTGGAGCGCGGCGCGTGAGATTTCATCGCCGCATTCCATGCACCGCACCCGGCCGATATTCCCATGCAGTTCAATGACGTCCGTATTGCCCGCACTCGTATGCAATCCATCGACGTTCTGCGTGACAAGTCGCTCGAACAGACCCAGGCGCTCGAGCCTCGCAACCGCGAGATGCGCGGGATTCGGTGCGGCACCCGCGACCAGCGGCCAGCCGATCATGCTGCGCGCCCAATATCGCTTGCGGGAGAACTCCGAGCCCATGAAATCTTTCAGCAGGATAGGCGCTCGACCGGTACGCTGCCCTTCCGTATCCCGGTAGCAAGGTATTCCGGATTCCGTACTAATTCCGGCACCCGACAAAATGAACAGCCGAGGATGCCGTTCGACGAAATCGTAGAGAGGGTTTAAAAGCGCTTGAGACGCGTAATCCGGCAGATTTTTCATCCTCGGAATAGTAGCGGCAACGCGCTTTTTCTGCTGAAACGCGGTTCGGTCCCTTTGCACCACAGTGATGACGTGGAGCGTCGAAATAAAGTCCCCAACTTGTAGACGAATAGCCCCCGCCCCTTTCGCATTGAGACTGGCCCGCGGCCGATTCGTTACAACACCCGAGCCCCGAGCTTCACTGACTTCACCGGTTTCGGAAACAACGGATAGGCGATCAATGCGCAGACAGCCGTAGCGAGCCAGACAACGCCCCACGATCCGGCCGCAAGCAAATGCGGAATGCACAGCGGCGTCAGGAACAAGCCGAAATACACCGCTGTATTGACCATGCCAAGCGCCGTGCCCGCGCGATCCTTGCCGGCCAGCGTCGCGAGTTCCGTGTACGCCACGCCGTGCCACGCGGACACGCAGATCCCGGCAAACGCGATCAACCCCATCAGCAACACTTCCGGCATCCGGTGAACGAACGTAACCGCAGCGCCCAGCATCACGAACGATGCCACCGCGACCAGCGTCGACCCACGCAGATATCCTCGCCGGTTGCCGCGTTTATCGGTGAAACGGCCGCTCGCGACGCGCATGATCATCGCGCCGAGCTGGACGGTGACCATCGTCGCGGTAATGCCTGCTATGCCGACGTGTCCGAAGTCATGCAAAAACACGGTGGCGAAAGTCAGCACCGCGAACTGCGGCACGCACAAAATGCCGATGCCCGCCACGACACGCCAGATCATCCCGTCACGCAGCGGACTGACAATCGCTGCGGGTGACAGCGGTGAAGTCGCGTTCGAACCGGCATGCGTCACGACAGGCACCTCGGGCGGCTCGTGCAGCCAGAACCAGGTGAGCACGCCCGAGACCGCGCACATGACCGCCAGCACCCCGAAAACCGGCCGAAACCCGCCTGTGGAGGCAAGCCAGGGCAGGACCAACGCGCCCAGGCCGCCGCCCAGCGGCACGGCGGTCTGGCGGATGCTCATGGCCAGGCCGCGTTCGCCCTCCTGGAACCAGCGCATGACCGCGCGCCCGCTGGAACCGTTCACGCTCCCGCCGATTAGACCAACCAGACACATCGACAGCACCAGCCATACCAAGCCCGGAACTGCCGCTTGCGACGGCACGACAAACAACATCATGGAGAGCAGCGCGGCAGCGGTCGCAGTCAAACCAGTCAGCAAAATGGGTCGGTCGCCCCAGCGATCAGTAGCCACACCCCACGGCAACTCCGAGAGCGCGGTACCCAGCCCAATGGCCCCCAGCGCCAATCCCAGCGCTGCGTTGCTGAGGTGATAATCCGCGCGCAGCCAGACGGCGGTCGTGGGAATGCCCGCGACGGCAGCCGAAAAACTCACGTTCGCGGCCACGCCGACGCCCAGCACTTTCCACCGGTGCGACGCGTCCAGCGCGCGACGCGGCATGGCCGGCAAGGGGATTGCGGACTGAGTTTCCATGCTTTTCTCTCGTGAATGCTGTCGATGAACTCAGTATCGCGGTTTATCATCGTCCTGAATATCAAGTAATATTGAATCGATAATTCGACAAAACAGGATGATCGACCATGTCACAAACCAATTTCGATGTCGCTTCGCTGCGGACCTTCGTGGTCGGCATGGAACTGGGAAGCTTCGCGAAGGCGGCGGACCGCGTCGGGCGCTCGACCTCTGCCGTCAGCGCGCAGATCAAGAAACTGGAGGAGCAATCGGGCGCGCCGCTGTTCAAGAAAGCCGGCCGCAATCTGGCGCTCACCGAAGCGGGCGAAACCATGCTGCGGTTCGCGCGCAGGCTGGTCGATCTCAACGACGAAGCCGCTGTCGCCGTGCGTGGCCCCGACCTCGAAGGCTGGGTGAGGCTTGGGCTCCAAGAAGATTTCGGCGAAGCGATGTTGCCCGATGTCCTCGGCCGGTTCTCGCGAGCGCATCCGAAAGTGCGGATCGAAGCACGGGTCGCGCGCAATACGGAACTGCTCAGCCGGATCGATTCGAGCGACCTCGACCTTGCGCTGATCTGGGACGACGCGGTCTCGTTGGCCCATGAACTTCCAGGCAGCGACCGGCACGAGATCATCGCCGAGCCCGGGATGTGCTGGATCGGTTCATCAAGCTTGCCGTGGAATCCCGATCCGGCAGAACCGCTGCCGCTGGTTGCGTTCGATCGCGCCTGCCTGTTCTTCAGCGCCGCCACCGACGCGCTCGATCGCGCGAACATCCGTTGGCGCGTCGCGTTCACGAGTCCGAGTCTCTCCGGCCTGTGGGCCGCCGCGGCAGCGGGACTTGGACTGACCGTGCGCACGCGCTATGGCTTACCCGCTTCCGTCAGTGCATTCGAGGGCCGCGATCTGGGCTTGCCCGCGCTGCCGTCGCTGCCGCTGTCGCTTGTGCGCGCGTCGGTTACGCCCACGCCGCCGGTGCAACAGCTCGCCGCGCTCATCCTTCAATCCGTACGAGGCGACGCGGCGTCGCTGGACCGGATCGCGGCGTGAGCGGCGCTGCGCCCAAATTCGACGGCCCGCTTTTTGCTGAAACCCGGAGAACGACTGACGGGAGTGCAAAATGGCCGGTTCCATGCAGCGAGCAGCAAGATTCGATGATCTTCGAGAGGACCGGGGCACGCGCGTAAGCATTGCCGATACCCCCATCCTGCTGGTCCGCGAAGGCGACCAGGTACACGCGTTTTCAGCGGATTGCCCGCACGCCGGCGCGCCACTCGAGGAGGGCGCGATCTGTAACGGCCGCATCGTTTGCCCGTGGCATAAGGGCACGTTCGCGGTTGCCGATGGCAGCCTGATCGAGCCGCCGCCGCTGACTGGATTGAGACGCTATCCGGTCACTATTGAAAACGGCGATGTACTGGTTTCTCCACACGCGCAAGACGAACCCGCGCGCACGCCGACGGCGGACACCCGCACGATGGTCGTAATCGGTGCGGGCGCAGCGGGTGCAGCCGCTTGCGCCACGCTGCGCGAAGCCGGCTTCGAAGGCCGCCTTGTACTGATCGGACCCGAGCACGGCATGCCCTACGATCGCACGGCGCTCAGCAAGTTCGTGCTTGCCGGCGACATGCCGCCCGAGGAAATCCCGCCGCTATTGCCCGACGATTTCCTGTCGACGCAACGGATTGAGCGTATTGAAGCAAACGTCGAAAGTCTCGACGCCGGCACGAAGCAAATCAATCTGCCTGACGAACTCATCCTGCATTACGACGCCGCGCTGATCTGCACAGGGGGCATCCCCAAGCCGATGGATGTGCCCGGTTCCAACCTTCACGGCGTTTTCCTGCTGCGCTCGCGAGACGACGCCGCCATGATTCTTTCTTCGCTCGAAGGCGCGAAGAAAGCGTTGATCGTGGGGGCAAGTTTCATTGGGCTGGAAGTGGCTTCATCGCTGAGAAAACGAGGGATCGATGTGACCGTCGTCGCGCCTGGAAAGGTCCCGCTCAGCTCGCAATTCGGCGATGAACTAGGCCGCATGTTTCAACGCCTGCACGAGAAAAACGGCGTGGTCTTTCGCATGGAGTCGAAAGTCACGGCGTTCCTGGGCGATGACGTCGTTAAAGAGGCCGAACTGAAAAGCGGCGAAAAATTGCCGGCGGATGTGGTGATCATCGGTACGGGCGTGCGCCCGGCTACCGACTTCCTGCATGGCGTCGAGTTAGCGGATGACGGCGGCATTCCCGTGGATTCATCGATGCAAGTCGCCGGTCTCGCGCCGGGTCTTTACGCGGCAGGCGACATCGCGCAATTCCCCCTGCCTCGCTCCGACAAAACGCTGCGCATAGAACACTGGCGCGTCGCTCAACAACAAGCGCGTGTCGCTGCGCTGAACATGGCCGGCGGCGATGAACATTACACCGGCGTGCCGTATTTCTGGACCTATCACTTCGAAAAGCGCCTCGAATATCTCGGCCATGGGAGCGAGCACGACGAGGTGGTGATCGACGGCGATCTCGATGCGCTCGCGTTCATTGCGTATCTGCTGAAAGATGGTCACGTTGCGGCGGCCGTCGCATGCGACCGCGAAGCGCCCTCCGCGCGGCTGGCGGAAGCCATGCGGGTCCCCTTGACGCTCGCGCAAGCGCGCAGCGCCGCGGCCGGTTGATGCTGTCATGGCAACCCGGCCCATCGGCATTCGTCCGGACCAGCAACCGGAAAACCTCGATCAATGCCGCCGCTGCCTGTTGTGGGAAGCGGCCACGCAAGCGGTCCCGGGAGCGGGTCCACGGCATGCGCCACTGATGCTCGTTGGCGAACAACCCGGCGATCAGGAGGACCTGCAAGGCAAGCCGTTTGTCGGTCCGGCCGGCGCATTGCTCGATAGCGCGCTCGATGAAGCCGGCGTGGACCGCAGCCGGGTTTATGTGACCAACGCCGTCAAGCATTTCAAGTGGGAGCCGCGCGGCAAGCGACGGTTGCACAAGACGCCCGCACAACGGGAAGTGGACGCGTGTCACTACTGGATCGAACGGGAATTGGCGGAACACGATCCGAAGGTCGTGGTCGCGTTGGGTGCGACCGCGTTGAAGTCCGTACTGCAAAAACCGGCCGTGAAATTGCAGGCTTCAATGGGCGATGCGATCGAGCACGATGGGCGTCTGGTTATCGCAACCTTTCATCCTTCGTATGCGCTGCGAGCCCCCGATGCCGGGACGCGCGAGAGTGCGTATCGCGCGATTGTGGAGGCATTCAAACACGCCCATCGATTGATTGAAGATTGATTCCAAAGAAAGGGAGCAATAACATGGCAACCGCATCGAAGAGCAGCAATGGCAAACGCAATACCACGCGTCAGAAACACGCGCGTGCAAAGCCAAAATCGACGAGCCGATCGAACGCCAAACGCTGGTCGCATCACGTGATGGAAACGAGCGATGCAATGGATATCCAGCATGAGATTTTCAAGGAAGGCAGCGCGCAGGAGATCGCTGATTCGTTGAAAAAGTCGTCGACGCGCAGCAATCGGCGTAAAGGCACGCCGTTCCAGTCCGCCATGTCGATGCTGAATTTCTATATCAATCGTGCAGGACGAAACCTGCCGAAATCGCGTCGTACCACGCTGGATAATGCCAAGAAGCGCCTGCGTGAAGCGTTCGGCCGCAAGCCGTGATGGCAGCGCGGAAGCATCGGTGGAATGCGCCTTGCTACCTTGCTTCAGGCGCTCGCTCCAGACATGCATAACCGATGCGCACCTGCCGGTCACCCAAGGAGGCGCCATGCCTGATAACACCGATCTGAATCCCGGCGACGAAGCTGCGCCCGGCACGCCTGGAACCGGCGAAAATCTCTGTCCTGCATGCAACGGTTCGGGAAAAGAGGACGGCCAGAAGTGCGAACAGTGCAACGGCACCGGTAAAGTAGTCGAGGGGATTGGCGGTGCGTGATGACCTTCGTAGCCGCCCGTTATCCTTCCCGCAACGACGAGTGCTCAGAACAATTTTGACAGCCAGCCTGTGCGCCGCAAGCCTGAGCGCTGTCATATTGCTGGACGGTTGCGCGAACGCATCAGACAACACCGCAATGGGTTATGGCCCGAATCCCACGCTCCCTCCCCCGCATACGACGCTGATCCCCACGCTCAACGTAGCGGCCGCGAAACCCTGGCCCGAAGGCACCATGCCGGCCGCCGCGGCGGGCTTCAGCGTAACGGCGTTTGCCAAGGGACTCGATCATCCGCGCTGGCTCGCCACGCTGCCCAACGGCGACGTGCTCGTGGCCGAAAGCAATGCGCCCGCCGTTCATGATTCGAAGAGCGGCTTCAAGGGCTGGGTTGCGAAACAGTTCCAAAAACGCGCGGGCGCAGCCACTGCAAGCCCGGATCGCATCGTCCTGCTTCGCGATAGCCACCATGACGGCGTGGCAGACCAGCGCTATGTGTTCATCGACAAGTTGCATTCTCCGTTCGGCATGGTGCTGGTCGGCGACGATCTCTATGTGGCGAATACCGACGCCATACTGCGTTTCAAATACCACACGGGCGACACGTCGATTACTGGGCCCGGTGAAAAACTCACGGACCTGCCGGCAGGACCTATTGATCATCATTGGACCAAGAACCTGATCGCAAGCCGCGACGGCAAACTCATTTACGCCACGGTTGGATCGAACAGCAACGCGGGCGAGAACGGCATCGAGGCGGAGGCTGGACGCGCGTCGATCATGGAAATTGATCGGGCGACGGGCAAATCGCGGATCTTCGCATCGGGTCTGCGCAATCCCAACGGCATGTCGTGGAACCCTGAGAACGGTGCGCTTTGGACCGTGGTCAACGAGCGCGACGAGCTAGGAAACGACCTTGTCCCCGACTACATGACAGCAGTGAAAGACGGCGCTTTTTACGGCTTCCCCTACAGTTATTACGGCCAGCACATCGACACCCGCGTGAAGCCCCAAAATCCCGACATGGTCGCGAAGGCGATACCGCCTGACTATGCGCTGGGGTCGCATGGCGCTCCGCTGGGCTTCACGTTTTACGACGCCACCTTGTTTCCGGCGAAGTATCGCAATGGCGCGTTCATCGGACAGCATGGCTCGTGGAATCGCAAGCCGCGCAGTGGCTACAAGGTGATTTTCGTGCCGTTTTCCGGGGGAAAACCGTCGGGACCGCCCGAAGATATTCTCACCGGGTTCCTTTCGCCGGAAGGCGATGCGCGAGGACGTCCGGTCGGTGTGACGCTCGACCACGACGGCGCATTGCTGGTCGCCGACGACGTGGGCAACGCAGTCTGGCGCGTCACGCCGTCTTCATCGTCCGCGCAAAACTGATGGCAAAGCGCGCCGCCCCGGGGAACGGGTTGTTCGCCGCCGCCGAAGCCACGCTGATCGGTCTTTACGACGCCGGCGTGCTTGCTCCCGCCGTGCTGCAGCGTGTCATAGCTGGTTTTGCCAACAGCGCGATCAACTGGAATACCTCGCCCCGGCTTCGCACCATCGACGATAAATCGCTGCACGAAGTGGTCGCCATGACCATGATGCCGGGACGAACCTTACGCAATGCGTCGAAGGAATTTTTTGCAGTAATCGGGCATATTGGTGGTATCGGTACTGAAGAGCGCGACGGACCCGAGGAGCCCGAGGAGCCATCCGACGACGAACCCGACAGCGATCTGATCAACCAGTTATCAGGCGGCAGTGGCCGGAAAAGGGCTGCAAAAACCGCGCGCAAGACCGCGCCGTCCGCCGGCTTCAACCCGCTCCTGCATGCAACCTCTCCGCGTAAAGGCCGCCAGTCATAGCATTGCCTTTGATCCATGTCATGGTCGTGGCTGACCGTGAACCTGCCGCACGCGGCACAATACAGAATGCTTTAGCGCCTGAATCCCTTTGCAAAGAGCGACCCGCAGAGTGACCCGCCGGATCGAGTGACACCGCCCTCCAACCAACGGATACAACGGACACGATATGGACACACAGGCAACTCCCCGCTCCTCCCCCCTTTCCGCCGACGAATTGCGCAAGATCGACGCTTACTGGCGCGCCTGCAATTATCTGTCGGTAGGCATGATCTATTTACGCGCCAACCCGCTCCTGCGCGAGCCGCTCAAGGCGGAGCACATCAAGCAGCGCCTGCTCGGACATTGGGGTTCGGACCCCGGCCAGTCGTTCACGTGGGTGCACCTGAACCGCCTCATCATGAGGGACGACCTGAACGTCATGTATGTCTCGGGACCAGGCCATGGCGCACCCGCCACCTTGTCGAACTCGTACCTTGAAGGGTATTACTCCGAGGTCTATCCGGATCGGAGTGCTGACGAAACCGGCATGCTGCGCCTGTTCCGCGCTTTCTCGTCACCCGGGGGCATCGGTTCGCATTGCACCCCTGAAACGCCGGGCTCGATTCACGAAGGCGGCGAGCTGGGCTACAGCCTCTCGCACGGCTTTGGCGCGGCATTTGACAACCCCGACCTGATCGTCGCAGTGGTAGTGGGCGACGGCGAAGCCGAGACCGGCCCGCTCGCCACGTCGTGGCATTCGAACAAGTTCCTGAACCCGATAGTCGACGGCGCAGTGCTGCCCATCCTGCACTTGAACGGCTACAAGATCGCGAACCCGACCATCCTCGCGCGCATTCCGCAAGAAGAACTCGAAGCGCTGATGACCGGTTACGGGTACAAACCGCATTTTGTCTCGGGCAACGATCCCGCTGTCATGCATCAACTGATGGCCGAGACGCTTGAGACTTGCATCGGCGAGATTCGCGCGATCCAGGACCACGCCCGTTCGACTGGCGACACCACGCGTCCGCGCTGGCCAATGATCGTCTTGCGTTCGCCGAAAGGCTGGACCGGCCCGAAGGAAGTCGACGGCCACAAGGTCGAAGATTTTTGGCGCGCGCATCAAGTACCGGTGCTTGATCCGGTGACCAACGCGAAGAGCCTGAAGATCGTGGAAGCGTGGATGCGCAGCTACAAACCCGAAGAACTCTTCGACGAAAACGGCACGCTGATCGAAGAACTTCGCGCGATTGCGCCGAAGGGCGATCGCCGCATCAGCGCGAATCCGCATGCGAACGGCGGCCGTCTCAGGCGCTCGCTGGACCTGCCCGATATCCGCGACTATGCGTTCAAGGTCAAGGATCCCGCTGGCACCTACCAGTCGCCTACCGCGGTGCTTGCAACCTGGCTGCGCGACGTGATCAAGCGCAACATGAGCACTTTCAAGCTGTTCGGCCCCGATGAAACCGCCAGCAACAAACTCGATGGCGTGTACGAAGCGTCGGGCAAACGCTGGATCGCCGAGATCAAGCCGGAAGACAGCGACGGCGGCGCGTTATCGGTTGACGGTCGCGTAGTGGAAATGCTCAGCGAGCACACGCTGGAAGGCTGGTTCGAAGGGTACGTGCTGACGGGCCGGCACGGCTTGCTCGCGACCTACGAGGCCTTCGTGCATGTGATCGATTCCATGTTCAACCAGCACGCCAAGTGGCTGGAAAAATCGAAGCTCGAACTCGACTGGCGTGCGCCGGTGCCATCGGTGAACCTGTTGATTACGTCGCTGGTATGGCGTCAGGATCACAACGGTTTCACCCATCAGGACCCGGGTTTCCTCGATGTCGTCACGAACAAGAGTCCAGAAGTCGTGCGCATCTACCTGCCACCCGATGCAAACTGCCTGCTGAGCGTGATGGATCATTGCCTGCGTTCACGCGACTACATCAACGTGATTGTCGCGGACAAGCAGCCGCATTTGCAGTACCTCGACATGGACGCTGCGCTCGCGCATTGCACCAAGGGTATTGGCATCTGGGACTGGGCGTCGACTGACCAGAACAGCGAACCGGACGTGGTGATGGCCAGCGCAGGTGATATCGCCACCATGGAATCGCTTGCGGCCGTCGAGATCCTGAAGGAACATTTCCCCGACCTCAAGATCCGCTTCGTCAACGTAGTGGATCTGTTCCGCCTGATGCCCGACACCGACCATCCGCACGGTCTGTCCAGTCGCGATTTCGATTCTATTTTCTCGCGCGAGAAGCCGGTCATCTTCAACTTCCACTCGTATCCGTCGCTCGTTCACAAGCTCACGTATAACCGCACGAATCACGAGAACATGCACGTGCATGGGTATCGTGAACGCGGCAACATCAATACGCCGTTCGAGTTGGCGATCATCAATCAGGTCGACCGCTTTTCGCTGTGTATCGATGTGATCGATCGTGTCCCGCGGCTTCGCGATACCGGCGCTCACACGAAGAACTGGCTCAAGGATCAGATCAACGCGAGCATTACTTACGCCCACGCGGAAGGCATTGACCGCGATGAAATCCGCAACTGGGTCTGGAAAGGCTAACGACCATGACCCTGGGAATCCTGGTGCTGAACAGCGGTTCGTCGTCGCTTAAATTCGGCGTGTATATGCCCGGCGAGAAGTCCGGCAATGCTTCGGCTAATACGCCGGACAACAGCGACGAAACGCCGTGGCTGACTGGCAGTGCAAAAGGCATAGGCCGCGACGACGGCTCGCTGACCATGCGTTCATCGGATGGTGCGATCGATGTCACGCAGAATCACGTGATGGAGTCGCAGCACGACGCGTTGCAGCGCGTGGCCGACGCGCTGCATGCGCATCTCGACCAGCCGCTGGCCGCGGTGGGGCATCGGGTAGTGCATGGCGGTCCGCACCTGACCGACCATGCGCTGATCACGCCCGAGGTGAAACAGACCCTGCGCGATGCGGTGCAATTTGCGCCCTTGCATCTGCCGCAAGCGCTGGAGCTGCTCGATCTGGCGCAGCAAATTTTCAACGACGTGCCGCATTACGCCTGCCTCGACACCGCGTTCCACCGGACCATGCCTACGCGCGCGACTCACCTCGCGCTGCCGAAACACTACGCTGAAGAAGGGGTGATCCGATATGGTTTTCACGGGCTCTCGTACGAGTCGATCGTCGCTACGCTCGGCAACGATCTTCCGGCGCGCCTCGTGGTCGCGCATCTTGGCAGCGGCGCGAGCCTCTGCGCGATTCGCGATGGCCGTTCAATCGATACCACCATGGGTCTCACGCCTACGGGGGGCATTCCCATGGCAACACGCACTGGTGACATCGACCCTGGTGTGGTCGTTTATCTGATGCGGACCGGAACGCTTGACGCCAATGCGCTCGAACACCTGATCAATTACGAGAGCGGCCTCAAGGGTCTCTCCAATTCAAACGATGACATGCAGGCGCTTCTGCAACGCAGCGACGCTGATGCGGAGCTTGCCATCGATATCTTCTGTACGGCTGTGCGCAAGGCTATCGGTGCGTATGCCGCGTTGATGGGCGGCCTCGACCGCGTGGTGTTCACCGGTGGTATTGGCGAACACGCTGCGGCCGTGCGTGAACGCATTTGCGACGGACTTCAATTTCTCGATGTTCAGTTCGACGTGATCGAGACCCAGGAAGAGCGGCAGATTGCGCGTCATTGCCGCACGTTGCTCAAGCAGCCGGCCGCCTCCTAGCGACTTGTCAGTTCAGGTTGATCGCCCCTCAGCGACGCTCGTGCGTGCCACCGCCATGTGCACCGCGCCAGAAAAACACTTGCTCGGCGGCGGCAACCAACGCTTCGAGCGAGACCGGCTTGACCAGCGTCAGGTCGAAGCCCGACGCGCGTGCGCGCTCGTCATCGTTACCCACGGTGTAGCCCGTTAGCGCAATAGCGGGCAACTGTGCCAGGCGGGGATTCGCCCGGACCCGGCTCATGAGATCGTAGCCATCCATGCCGGGCATGCTGATGTCGCAGACCAGCAGGTCCACGTGGTTGCGTTCGAGCAGCGGAAGCGCGCTGTCGCCGTCATGCGCGGTAGCGACCAGCGCGCCTTCGAGTTCCAGCAACGCCGCGAATGAGCTCGCGGTTTCAGAGTCGTCGTCGACGACCAGCATACGCACGCCCGCCAGCGACCCGCCGTGCTCATCCGGCGCATGCTTGCCAATGGGAAGGCCGTCGACGAGCGGCAGCCAGACGCTCATGCGCGTGCCGCGGCCTTCGCCGTCGGATTGTGCAAGCACGCTTCCCGCATGCGTCTCCACGAGTTGCCTGACCAGCGCGAGGCCGATGCCCATGCCGCCGCCTGTCTTGCGACGCGCTTCGTTGCCTTGTGAAAACATCTCGAAGATATGCGGCAACACCGATGCTTCGATCCCCAACCCGGTATCCGTGACATCGATACGCAACTGGTCCTCTTCACTCGTGAGGCGAACGGACACCGAGCCGCCGCGCGGCGTAAATTTCAGCGCGTTGCTCAGCAGGTTCCACACGATCTGGTCGAAACGCACCGGATCCACCTTGGTCCACACCGGTTCATCCAGACCCTCGAACGACAGCGTTATGCCCCGTGATGCAGCGTCCGCCTCGATGGCGTCGGCGATGGTCTTCAGCATGGCCGCGACGTCGCCCATTGCCAGGTTCAAAGCCAGTTTGCCGGTACGCACACGCGACAGGTCCAGCAAGTCGTCAATGATCTTCGCCTGACCGAGCACCGCGCGCTGGATTGCGTCGGCTGTCTGCTGGATCGCCGGTACGCCCCGCGCCTCGGGAATGCGCGGCAACATTTCCGCCTTCACATGAATCAGGTTGAGCGGGTGCTTCAATTCGTGCGACAGCACGGCCAGGAAATCGTCCTTGAGCCGGTTCGCCGCTTCCGCCTGCGCCCGCACCGCCCGCTCCTCCGCCAGTTGCGACTGGCGCGCGTCTTCCTGCGTCTTGCGGTCCGTGAGATCCCTCACGATCTTTGCGTAACCCGTGAACTTCGGATCGGACAACGGCGTCACCACGCCGCTGCAATACACCTTGCGGCCACCCTTTGAGACCAGCCAGCGATCATCGTCGGCACGGCCATCGCGTTGTGCGACCTCGCGTTCGTGGGCCGCCATACCCGCCTGCTGATCGTCAGCAGTAAAGATCACGTCGATATCCTGCCCGACCGCCTCGGCTGCCGTATAACCGAAGACACGCTCGGCGCCGGCGTTCCAGCTGACGATGCGCCCCTCTGGATCCTGCACGATGATCGCGAAGTCGTTCGTCGTCTGCGCCGCGAGTCTCAGCCGCTCCTCGCCTGCCCGCACGTTTGCCTCGGCGCGGCGGCGCGCCGTGGTTTCAACGAGACTGAGCACCGCGCCGTCGATCCGGTCGTCTGCCGTCCGGTAAGGCAGCACGCGCGCGAGGAACCAGCGGCCGTCGGACGTGGCGACTTCGCGCTCGGTCAGGCGCAACGACTGGAACGTCGCGCTGACGTCGTCGGCCAGTTCGGGATAAACAAGCCGGTGCGTAATGTCGAACAACGAGCGCCCGACATCCGCGCCGATCAGGTTGAACACCGTGGCCGCATTCGGCGTATAGCGTTTGATGCACATCGCGCGATCGACGAAAATAGTGGCGATGTCCGTAGAGGTGATCAGGTTCTCCAGGTCGTCATTGGCTTTGCCCGTCTCCTCGATCTTCGCCTGCAATTCGGCGTTGACCGTGATGAGCTCCTCGTTCACCGACTGCAGCTCTTCCTTGCTGGTTTCGAGCTCTTCCGTCGCCGACCTCAACTCCTCGTTGATCGCCTGCAATTCTTCATTCGATGCCTTCAATTCTTCCATCGACGTCTCGTACTGCTCGATCGTGGTCTGCAGTTGTTCCTTGCTCGAGTGCAGCTCTTGTTCGAGCTGCTGCATCACGGTGTCGTGACCCGTTTGATACGTCACCGCGGCCCGGTCTTCTGTCATGGCCTCCTGGACCTCGTCGAACAGCACGAGGAGGAAGTCGGCGTCGGCAGCGGCGTCGTGGAACGGACGCACGGTCATGTTGACGTAAGACGGAAGTCCGTTGCGCTGCAGCTTGACGCGCCGTGCTTCCACGCTATTGCCCGTCTGCGCGGCCTGGAACAACGCGGTACGCAAGTCGAGCCGCAATTCAGGCAGCACGACGGCAATCATGTTGCTCGACGGTTCGCCGCCGACATAGCGCAGGAAACGTCCCGCGTTATCCGACATATGCACGATCTTCGAATCGCGGTTGACAATCACGCTGGGCGGCGCGTATTGCTCGAGCACACGCTGATGTAGCGCACTGAATGAGAAATTGCGGCGCCCGGGGACCAGCGCCGACCCTGCTTCCTCGTCCTGCGTGAAGCGCCCTTGCAACAGCAGCGAAGGCGCGCCCAGCGTAGGACGGTTCGGCAGCTTCGCCGCCTTTGCCCGATAGATACGATTCTTCTTGTCGACCACGCTGAACAGTTCTTCCACCGAGTCCGCCGACTCCGACGTGCCGAGGAACAAATACCCGTTGGGGTACAGCGCGTAGTGGAACATTTCCAGCACCTGGTTCTGCACACCGCGGTCGAGATAGATCAGGAGGTTGCGGCAGGAGACCAGGTCGAGCCGCGAGAACGGCGGATCGCGTAGCACGTTATGCATGGCGAACAGGATCTTCTCGCGCACGCTTTTCACGACCTCGTAGCGCGAATCCATCTTGGTGAAAAATTTCCGCAGCGTAGAGGGGCGGACATCGGTCATGATCGACTCGGGGTACAGTCCGGCCCGCGCACGCGCGACGGCGCTTTCATCGATATCCGTGGCGAACACCTGGATATTGGCTGAGGAATGTAATGCTTCGCGCTGCTCGCACAGGAGCATGGCGAGCGAATACGCTTCCTCGCCCGACGAGCATCCCGCGACCCACGCGCGAACCTGATCGCCGTCGGCCTTGTTCTGGAACAGGGCCGGCAATACGCCGCGCTCGAGCGATTCGAACGCTTCCCGATCGCGGAAATAACTGGTCACGCCAATCAGCATGTCCTTGAGCAAGGCCGCCGTTTCGCGCGAGTTATCCCGCAGCAAATCACGGTAGGCAATCAGGTTGGGTACGCCGTTGACCTGCAGGCGCCGCTCGATCCGGCGCAGCATGGTTGCACGTTTGTAGAAACGGAAATCGTGGCCGGTGCGGGTGCGTAACGTTGCCAGAATGGCCTGCAACGCAAGTTCGGCCTCACCCCGGTCGGCCCGGTCGTCCGGACTCAACGTGGCTGGTTCCAGTTCAGGCAGCGCGATGCGCTTGGCGTTGTTCCATATGTCGAGCAGTCGCTGCGGCATCTCCACCACCGGCAGCACGAGATCGACCTGGTCTGTCAGGATCGCGTTCTGCGGCATCTCTGAGTATTCGGCGTCGTTGGGCTCCTGCGCGAGCGTCACGCCGCCCTTTTCTTTCACGTTGGCAATGCCGACCGAACCATCGCTGCCCGTGCCGGACATTACGATGCACATCGCCCGCTGACCATGCGCATCTGCCAGGCTCCGGAAAAACCGGTCGATACTGACCGGCCGGCCCGCCGTGGGCTCGGCGTCGCGTGCGTTCAGGAAACCGTCCGCCATCGTCAGGCTCTTGCCCGGTGCGATGACGTAGACGTGGTTCGCTTCTATCCTGGTCGGCCCGCTGACTTGCCGCACGCCCATGCGGGTCACGTTCTGCAGCACCTTGTCCGCGCTGCTGACATGCGTGGCCGACAAATGCAGGACCACGACAAACGCCATGCCCATGTCGGACGGCGCGTTCTCGAAGAAGCGCAACAACGCCTGCACGCCCCCTGCGGACGCGCCAATCCCAACAACGGGGAAATCCAGCGAACTCGGGTTATGAGCCGCGCCCGGCTCGTCGTCTTCTGCCGGCGGCGCCGTTGATGTTGTAGTTTCGCTCACTCCAGGGGCCTCGGTTCGGGGTGCTTTGACAGATTAAAGATACCACTACGCGTTTGAACGAACGTGCTTTCTACTGCATGGGCGACGCAGCGCTCATCGGACACGCGCATCTTGCGGCGGAGGGGATCGGATCATCCGGCTTTTTATCTGGCTTTTATCTCCAGAGGCGCAGGCGGCGCTCATTATATTTACGCGGCATTTTTTGCGGACGTGAAGGCACTGCCAATGATCTGGCTGCTGCGTCATCCGGGGTTGTTGACCGCTTCAGCGGACGAATACGTCGTGATAATATTACTGTATATTTATACAGTAATTATGTCCGATCAACCCGCCTATTCCATCGCAGTACGGGCGTTGTGCGAGTTCACTGCCAAGCGCGGCGACCTCGACTTGCGCTTCACTCCGTCGCCTACTGCGCAACAGGGCATGGCGGGGCATAAGCTCGTCACTGCGCGACGCGGCGAGCGCTACCAGGCCGAACTAAGCCTTTCCGATAAAGTTGGTCCACTGCACGTGCGCGGTCGTGCGGACGGCTACGACCCCGGCCTGAACCAGTTGGAAGAGATCAAGACGTTTCGCGGGAAGCTCAGCGCCGTCCCGGATAACCACCGGCATCTGCATTGGGCACAAGCGCGCATCTACGGCTGGCTGTGCTGCAAAATGCTTGATCTGCAGGAAGTGCGCGTTGCCCTCGTCTACTTCAATATCGACAGCGAGGAAGAGACGGTGTTCACCGAACTGCATTCCGCCGACGCACTCCGCGATCACTTTCACGAGCATTGCGAGCGTTTTCTGGATTGGGCGCAACAGGAACTCGACCATCGCGCGAAACTGCACAGCGCGCTGGCGGGCATGGTTTTCCCTCACGCGTCTTTGTATCCGGGACAGCGGGAACTGGCGGCAGCAATTTACCGTTGCGCGTTGCACGGGCGCAGTCTGCTGGCGCAAGCGCCAACGGGTATAGGCAAGACGCTGGGCAGCTTGTTTCCGCTACTGAAAGCATGGCCCGCCGCACAGCTCGACAAGATCTTCTTCCTCACCGCGAAGCGTTCAGGCCGGCAACTTGCGCTTGATGCACTCACCACGCTTGGCGGCAACACACCGCTGCGCGTGCTCGAACTGGTCGCGCGTGACCGCTCTTGCGAACACCCCGACAAAGCCTGCCACGGCGAATCATGCCCGCTCGCACGCGGCTTCTATGACCGCTTGCCCGCCGCGCGAACCGCTGCTCTTGGAGTGGCGCAACTGGACCGCCATGTGTTGCGCGAGATTGCGATTGAGCACGCTGTTTGTCCGTACTACCTGAGCCAGGAAATGGCGCGCTGGAGCGACGTCATTGTCGGCGACTACAACTATTACTTCGATACGCACGCCATGCTGTTTTCCCTCGCGGAGTCGAAGGAATGGTGTGTCGGCGTGCTGGTGGACGAAGCGCATAACCTGGTTGAACGCGCCCGCGCGATGTATTCGGCCACGCTCGATGAAGCACGTTTTCGCGGCCTGCGCCGCACCGTGCCGCCACCGTTAAAGCGCGCATTCGACAAGATCGCGCGGGAATGGAAAGCGATTTCCAGCGCGCAGGAAACCGATTACGACGTGCATGCGGCCCTGCCCGGACGCTTCATTGAAGCGCTGGACAACATGATCGGGGCAGTCATAGAGTTCGTGACCGAACAACCTGCGGGCCTCGATCACGAAACGCTGCGCTTTTACTTCGATGCCATGCATTTCGTGCGCATTGCAGAGCGCTTCGACACCCACACTCTCTTCGATACCACTTTGTCCCCGCACGGTGCGACGCGGCGCAATACCGTTCTATGCCTGCGCAACCGTGTTCCCGGGCCGCATCTGAAATCGCGCTTTGCCCGCGCGCATTCGGTAGCGCTCTTCTCGGCCACGCTCACGCCCATGCATTTTTATGGCGACATGCTCGGTCTTCCCGACACCTGCCTGCAAGTGAATGTGGAGTCACCCTTTCACGAGGATCAGTTGCAGGTACGCGCCATAGCGAATGTTTCCACGCGATATCGCGATCGAGAGGAATCCGTACCATTACTCGTCGATCTCATCGCGGCGCAGTACAGGCGTGCGCCCGGCAACTACCTGAGTTTCTTCAGCAGCTTCGACTACCTCGATCAGGTCGCCAGCGCGCTGCTTCGCGAGCACCCCGACATTCCGGTGTGGACGCAATCGCGTTCAATGAGCGAAGCGGATCAGCAAGCTTTTCTCGCGCGCTTCACGCAAACAGGGCGCGGTATCGGCTTCGCCGTGCTCGGCGGATCGTTCGGGGAAGGAATCGACCTGACGGGAACGCGGTTGATCGGTGCGTTCATCGCGACCCTTGGACTGCCGCAGCTCAATCCGGTCAACCAGCAGATGAAAGCGCACATGGACGAAGAGTTCGGCGCCGGATTCGACTACACGTACCTGTTTCCCGGGCTACAGAAAGTGGTACAGGCCGCGGGGCGCGTGATTCGAGGCCAGACCGATCAAGGCGTGTTGTATCTCATCGATGACCGCTTTGCCCGCGCCGACGTGCGCCGCCTGCTGCCCGCGTGGTGGCGGGTGGAGATCGTCCGGCACACCGTAACTTCGGCACCCGTTGCTCGGGCATCCGCATTGCTGTGATTCTTGCGAGCGAGTCGCCCCGACCTGCCCCACCCCACGCGAGGAATCATCATGGCTGTCACTACGGCTGCAACTCACACGACCCGGCAGGATGCGCTGACGCTGCTTGAAGAAGAACATCGAGCGGTAGAAAAATTGTTCGATGCGTTCGAACGCGCCGACGATGACGACCTGGAACGCAAGTCGACGCTCGTGCAACGCGCATGCGAACTGCTCACCATGCATGCCATGGTGGAAGAGGAAATCCTCTATCCGGCAGCCAAGGAAGCGCTGGGCGAAGACAACAAGGACGATGTTAACGAAGCAGTCATCGAGCACTTCCTGGTGAAGACGCTGATCGAAAAATTCTCGACGATGAAAGCCGGCGACGAAGGCTTCAACGCCACCTTCAAGGTCCTGACCGAAAGCGTCAATCACCATGTGGAGGAAGAGGAGTCGGAGCTGTTCCCCGAACTGCGCAAGACCAAGCTCGATCTCGGGAAACTCGGTGAGCGGATCGCGACACGCCGCGAGGCGCTGCAAGGCAAGATCACCAAAGTCGCACTGCAGAATTGAGGCGGCAGCGTTGATACCGAGTGCCGCGCATCGTCCGGCAGTTTGCTAACATGCAGCAAGCCGCAGCAGCCGGAAGCGCCTCTGCAGCGCTCCCGGCGGACCATGCGAAGCACTATCGGAGCGCGCTCGTGACCCTCATCGTGTACATCAATACCGCAGGCAATCAGGACGGTCGCGACAACGACCTGTTCCAGATCGACGCGACCGGCTTCCTGGTCGACATGGGTTGCGTCCTGGTCGATAACTGCAGCCACGCCGTGAACGCCACGTCGCGCCCCGCGCTCCAGCGCGCTATCCGCCGCATTAAACCCGGCGACACGCTGGTCGTCGCGCATCTCGGTTACCTGGGAAGCAGCATCAGCGACGCCGTGTCTACGCTCACCGCGCTGGCCGGGAAAGGCGCGCACGTCTTCTGCCTCGAGGCCGGTAAAGCCGATCTTTGCGCGAGCGGCGAAGGCTCACCCATCCGCATGCTGCAGCTTTCCGCCGAACTGGAACGCGATGCCAAACGCGCACGCGCGCTCGACGCGGCCGCGATTGCCAAGAAGGACGGCACCCATCAGGGACGGCCCGCCTCGCTCTCCGACTCACAACGGCAACAAGCACTGAAGGCGCTTGCCGCGGGCAGCACCGTGACGGCCATCGCGCGGGTGCTCAGCACATCGCGGCAAACCATCATTCGCCTTCGCGACGCGGCATCGCGCGATTCCGCTGAGGCGCATTCATCACCGGTGAACCACTAATGCGCCCGGGAAAGCCCTGGGTTATTCATCATATGTTTTCCGCATATCTAATATGACCGCAACATTCGGGGTGTTTTAACGCGCTGTGCAGCGGACACTTGCGGTCATCGAAACCTGCATGGAGATGCTGCCAATGGATGCTCTGGCGACGAATATCGAAGCCCGCGTGAACGCCATCGACTGGCATGCGGTTCAAGAGGAACTGGATCATTTCGGTTGCGCGACGGTCGAGCGCCTGCTCACGCCAGCGGAATGTGACGCGTTGAAAGCGCTTTATGCGCGCGACGAGTTGTATCGGAGCCGCGTAGTCATGGCACGCCACGGCTTCGGGCGCGGTGAGTACAAGTACTACGCTTATCCGCTGCCTGATGTGATCGGCACCTTACGCAAAGCGGTGTATCCGCATCTTGTTCCCATTGCTAACCGATGGAACGAGATCATGCGTATCGACACGCGCTATCCGCCGGACCACGCCGCTTTTATCGATCGATGCCACGCGGCCGGCCAGCTTCGCCCCACACCGCTGATCCTGCAATACACGCAGGGCGACTACAACTGCCTGCATCAGGACTTGTACGGCGAGCACGTGTTTCCGCTGCAGCTCGCGTGTCTGCTGTCGGTACCCGGGCAGGATTTTACGGGCGGCGAGTTTGTGATGACCGAGCAGCGGCCGCGCATGCAGTCGCGGGCCGAAGTCGTACCGCTAGCGCAAGGCGACGCCGTGATTTTTGCCGTGCATAACCGGCCGGTGAACGGAACGCGCGGAGCGTATCGCGTGAATCTCAGGCACGGCGTGAGCCGGCTGAGATCGGGGCACCGGCATACGGTGGGCGTTATTTTCCACGACGCAATTTGAAGCTCAAGGCGCCCCTGCAGTTACCTATTCGTTTTCGTCGAAATAGTGAAGAAGCCTTTTCTGACAACCCTCCGTCACCAAACCTACGCTAAAACCTACGCCAGATCAGATAGGAACTCTTCGGTAAATTAACGTTGCTTTTCGGCAACAGACACAGCGCAGGTCAGCAACCTTCCGCCTGATCGGATAAGCAGTCACCAAGTAAAGTCCGCTGCGGCACGCTATCAATCCCACTCGATCGTCAATCGCCGGATTGAGCCCTTGCGGGACGGCGTTCCCGCCCGGTCGTGGCGCGCCGATACCGTCAACGATACCGAAAAATACTATCGGCACTTACCGCCTCTCTGCGGACCGCAACGGAGAACAGTACCAACGTTGCTCGAACAATCTTGAAAATGGCGCATGTCGAGACGACCGGTGGTGAAATACCGTCATCGATACCGTCAGGCATTTTCCAACTTGCTCCGACCAAAGCCGGCCGTTGCCAAGACCTTAATTCAGAGAACCTGCTCCCCGGGTGGGATTCGAATTGCCGCGCCTTTGGCCCGCCCTATAAGGAGGTCTGGATGTGGCCCGTGGCCGGTTACCCCCAAAACTACCCCCAAAAAATGGCGGAACAGATCGGATTAGCGGCTGGAAAAACGAATGTCCCCGCCCTATCGATTTGCTCGCGAAAACTGTTCGTTGATGTCGCAATCGCGCAACGGTTCGCAACTCAACGGCGACGCAACTCCGCTTTTGCTCGAAACGCCGGCGTAGCTCTTCCGCGCGACAGTCATCGCGGCATCGGCCACTCCCACGGAAACGGCCATACCGTCATTGATGCCGCCAGCCACATTCCAACGCGATCCTAGCAAAGCTTGAAGAAGCCACACTGTGGTCGCGTCTTCGAACAGCGGAGCATACAATGCGTGCCGCAACCGTGGTGAGCGAAGCGTAGTGACCGCTCGATAGAAAGATGCAACCGCGCCACAACACCTTCCCAAGCATCAGCCGGCGCGATCGGTTCCAAGTCAAAGCACAATTGTGCACGCACCCACGACGCCAGTCGCCTATCGCGCTGTCACAAGTTCAAAGGCAGGTAACGGAGCGGTCTGATCATCCAAGCCGGCATCTCAGAAACAGCAGTTCGGCCAAAGCTGTAGGCGGCGAAAATTCCGAGGTTGTACCAGAGCAAAGGCGCCACACGTGTGGGCCGCTAGCGCCAGTTCAACTAAGGCGCCTGAAGCGGATCTGGTGCAAATAGCGGTACCAGTCGAGGAAGTTGCTTTTGATAGGATAGCTTATTGGGCTGAGAAGACCGCATCCCAAACAGTCGGTGTGGCGGTGTCTTTGAGGTCGAGCGTCGCGAGATTGAACTGGCCTTTGCGAATGCGATGGATCAGCTCGATACCTGAGATCGTGGTCGCGGCGCTCCTAAACCGCCTGAAGCCAAGCTTGACCTTCGTCCGGGACTTGACGTTTCGATGGTCTTGCTCGATCAGGTTATTCAGATACTTCGAGGATCTGACTTCCGTGTCGGCGGGCAGCAAGCCGTCAGCCTTCATCTCGCGCACGGCCCGGTGCGAGGCCGCGTAGCCATCGAGGGTGATGGTTTTCGGTGGCTGCCCCTGATGCTTGATGGCCTTCTTGAAAAATGCTTTTGCCGCTGCTACGTCGCGTTTGGCGCGCAGCATGAAGTCTACCGTCTGGCTGGCCCGATCCACGGCCCGATAGAGGTAGACCCACTTACCGCGGATCTTCAGGTAAGTTTCGTCGACACGCCACGACTGTCCCGTGGGCGTGCCAAACCGGTTCCAGCGTTTGCCAAATTCGGACGTATAACGCTGCACCCAACGCAGGATCGTCGTGTGTGCGAGTGATACACCCCGCTCAGCCATCATCTCGACAAGATCCCGCAGGCTAAGCTTCTAGCGCAAGTACCAGCGAACACACAGAAGGATGATCTCGCGATCAAAATGTCGCCCATCGAACAGCTTACCCAGGCTCTTTAGCTTACTCATCATCGGTCATCAGGTCGTGTAGTCCGGCGACTCTAACCCATTCACTGCCTCCATTTGCGCCAGAACCCAACTGACGGTGTTTGCGCTCGTAGTCATGGGCGCGTTCATAGTGTGGATGCATGTGCGATGGCCGGGCCGTTATTCAACGGTCGTGGACCGGTCCAACTTCCTCGTATGCATGGTTACTTTGCCGGGCGCATCGGCCTTGGCCATGCGGCTCAACTCATTGCAGGCACGACTGAAACAACAACGACTGGAACTGAAGGCGGCACTGAACCGCATCCAGGACCTTGCAACGCTCGACGATCTGACGGGCCTCGCCAATCGTCACCGGGCCCGGAAGCTGTTGCTGACCGAAGTAACCCGCGTGGACCGCGCGGTGCAGTCATTCTCCGTGGCATTGCTTGATCTGGACCATTTCAAGGAACTCAACGATCGATACGGCCACGCTGGCGGCGACGAGATACTGCGTCGTTTCTCCGAGGTCGCGCGCGCAAGTGTGCGCAGCGCTGACACGGTAGCGCGCTGGGGAGGCGAGGAGTTTCTGATCCTCATGCCCGAGGCCAACGTGTCCCACGCGTTCGAAGCAATGGAGCGACTACGCGAGCGCATTGCCGTGCTGGCTGTCACGAGCGAGCAAGGCGATATGCACTTTACGTTCTTGGCTGGCGTCGCGGGCCACCGCTTAGTCCAGTCTGTTGACGAAACGATTGTTCGAGCCGATCGCGCACTTTATAGCGCCAAGACGGCGGGCCGCAACCGTGTCGAGGTCGCGGAGAATGCGAAAGACATCTAGCAATAACAGGCATTGTCGAGCGAACCCCGCGGGGTTCGTCTCGCGTTAAAAGCGGGTCGCACCTGAGTCGTCAATAAAGGCGCCGGTTCGGTGCCTGTCCAGCGCGACGGGTCTCAGCCGGCGTTGCGGCACGCATCACTTGATGCCTGTGCAGTTTCGGAGTAGTTCCGCAAGCGATGCGCCCTCCGGGGACTGCTTCGTGAATGTCATCGTCTGCAACTGACGGCCGATCAGGTAGCCCAGCTTGCGATAGCTCTCGAATTGCGCTTCGTCGAACCATTGATCGAGCGTGGTTTGCTGCGGAAAGGTCGCGTTGGACAGCGCGTAATTCATGAGGTCGGATGCGGTGGAAATGACTTCCTTCGTCAGCGTGGGCTTGACCAAGAGCAGCGTGCCCTGGAACGCAGGCGCGTTCGTGCCCGTGGTGCCCGTGGTGCTCGCCGGATAGTTGATGACACCATCCACCACATACGCGCCGCTTTGCGGCGGTGGCCGCTTGTCGGGCGTTTCCAGGTGCCGCAGCGGATCCACGTCGATCACGATGTCGACGCCGAAATCGGCCGAGCACTTTCGAATCGTATCGGCGAGATCATCAAAGCGCAGCGGTGCGTCCTCGCCGCAATCGCATACGACGATAACCTGAGTCCGCCTGCGCACGAGCTCGTAGAGTCCGAGGTTGTCGAAATGCCCGCCATCGGACAGGTAGAGGTAGTCGGATTCGCCATTCGCATGACCGAACAACTCGTTGATGTAGAGGGCTCCGCTGAATATCGGATTCGGCGAGACGGGTTTTTTCGGCGCATAGCGGACCGGGTTCGGACACCATCTGCCCAGACGCACGTTGAACAGCGTCAGCAGGAACGCCACGCCCGGGTCGGTATGAAACCCCCAGTTCGGACTCGCCGCCGCGCCCGAGATCGCCACGGCGCCGCCGAGCATCGGCCCAACATCGTAACGCGTCCCGACTTGCCTTCTCGTCGTGTGTGCGTGGCCGCCTCGGACCGTCCCGCGCATGTAGTTCGCGGTCGGCAAGAAGGTGCCCGCTTGCTCCTGCCCGGAGACATAAGCCTGTGGCAACCCGAACCCACAATGGCGCGGCGAGAAGAAGAAGGAGCCGCCCTTGCGTTGCTGCCAGGCGAGGTTCTCGCCTTCGGTCAGGTTCACGGTCGTGTTTAGAATGTGATACGGACGCTGGACGAATGTGTCTTTCGCTTGCGGCGAAATCCTGCGTGCGGCCAGTCGGTCGAGCGGGATATCGTCGGCGGGGTCGAAGCCGGTGAATGGGTCCGGCTTGCGCGTTTTCAATGCACTGCGGGACGCACCGAGATAACAGCGGATCAGACGGTTGCGATAGAAGTTGTGCAGCGAAAACAGATTGACGTCCACGCGCAACGACAGCAACGTCCACGCACTCGCCACGCCCACAATGACGATCAAGACCGCAGGCACGCACGATCCGCCGACAGGATGTCTCGTCTGCTCCGTCATTTCGTTAAGCATCGAGTCGAGCAAGCAAAGGTACGCCCGCGAATGGCCTTTCGCCGGCTCGACGCACGCCAGCACCGTCTCGCGCGTGACCAGCGCGGACTGCCAGATTTCGTGGATCGCATACGAAAGCAGGATCGATAGCCCCACGATGAAAACATAGGGCACCACGACCAGCGCGCGCTCGGTCCAGGACGGCCCCTCGCCGCTCGTCTTGTTCGACGTACCCTTCAGGACGCCCCACAGGGACGCCAGCAGCCATGCCGCACCGCCGGCTCGCGCCCAGTTCTCGCCGAAGACCACGAGCGCCGGCCCATACACCGACGCCACGAATATTCCGCCTGCGAAGACGATGATAGCGATCAGCCAGCCGCCGTAGCGAGCCCACCATTCCTGCACTTCGTACTCAAACATGCGGCCCACGAGCCCGAGATGCACGATGATGATGAGCGAGAGCACGGTCAGAATGAGAAACGGCGCAACCGAAATCGCGACCCACAGGGTCGCGTCCACAGCCGAAGCGTCGCCGCCGAACGTCGCGTAAGCGGCGCTGACAAGACCCCGCACGAGCCACAGCGCGAATCCACCCGTCGCTCCGGCCAGCAGTCCGAAGAACACGATCCAGCCGCGATTACGCCGGCGCGCAGTACTGTTGCCGTTGCCGTTGTCGTCCGCCTCAGCGGAGGACTGTGGCGTCGATTCGACCGGCTCAGCGGAGGACTGTGGCGTCGATTCGCCCGCCGCAGCGGAGGACTGTGGCGTCCAATCGACCGCCGGGAGATCGAAGTCAACGCTCTTGCGCTCGGCGGGAATCAGCATGGAGCCGACGCCGAAGATGATTAGGAAGACGACTATCCAGGTCACGGCAGTATCATGCGCGGCGGGCTTCTCAAGTGTCGCGAGGATCGCCATCGCCACTGCGAGGATGAAGGAGGCAACGACGCCGGGTGCAAGAATCAGCCCTAGCACGAAGCCCGTACGGCCGGCGAACTCGCCGTCGCCGGCGCTCATGTTGCGCCTGATGGCCCAGATGCTTAGCCACAGCAGCACGCCCACCAACGCGACCATTCCGACCACCGCCAGGCCGGCCGCGTGCGTGCCTTCGCGCACGGCCAGACGCTGTGTCACGCTCGCCAGGAAGAAGACGACCCTCGGCACCAGCAGAAGGAAGCTCATCAGCAGGATGAGCATGCCCTGGATCAGGGTGAGATTGCGCAGATAGGCAGCGATGGCGGCGAGCGTATCGGTGCTGAGCAGTCCGAGCCTGGGCGTCAGATAGTTGCTGTACTCGCGCAGAAAGACGATCGACGGATCCTCCGTGTCCTTCTGGCAGCCGTTCTGCGTCGGGCTGAGTTTTTCCTCGAGTTCGGCCGGTGTTCCGGACTTGCAACGGCGATAGATCTGCGCCGAAAGCCACGCGCCGATATAGCCACCGCCAGACACGGTCGAAAGATAATCGAACTGGCGCAGCAGCCTCGTCTCGGACAGCGACTGAATCACGCCCAGACAAAACGTCGCGCTGCGGATGCCGCCGCCCGACAGCGCGAGCCCTGTGAGCCGCGTGCCGCCCGCTGATGTCGCAGCGGGACGCGCGTCCGTATCGAGTAGATTTCTCGTGACATTGATGTCTTCTATTTCGTCCCGCACCACTGTTTCGAACGGAACACCCGCTCCGTCGTTCGTGGGCAATTGCGCGTTAGGATTTGTCATCACCAGCCTCGCTCGTTTCGAACTGCAATTGTTTTTTCTTTGTGCCCGGCTTAGAGCGGCGGATACGCGGCCACCCGTTCGGGGCACATCCTTCCGGTACGATTGATCACGCGCAAGTCGATGCGCAAGTCGACGCGCTCACGTCCGCCGCGCGTCTCCGATGATCACATCGCTCGCCTTCTCGCTGATCATATAAACCGGCGTGACGATGAAGAATCCCGGAATGCGCGGAACCACCGATGCATCAACGACACGCAAGCCGCTCGTGCCGATCACGCGAAAGCGCGAATCGACGACAGCGGAGCGATCGCTCGCCACGCCCATCTTGTTCGTGCATGAAGCATGGTGTCCCCATGCCTCGCGTCTCACGAACTCCTTGAGATCGCTCTGCGATTGCGCGCCATAGCCCGGCACGACTTCGCGGCGAACGGTGCTACGCGACCGATACATCACTCGACGCGCAAACTCGACGCCCTTCACGACCGCATTGAGATCGTCCGCGCCTTTCTCGCCATCGTCGAAGTATTTGAAGTTGATGTCCGGCATGTCGCGCGGATTCGCCGAGCGCAGCTTGACGCTACCTGTGACGTTAGCTGTATGCCCCTTGAGAATCGCCCAGGTGAAGTAATTCTTCTGGGTTGCGAGAGCGCTTGAGTAGCCTGGGAAATAGCCCTTGAAGAATCCGGGCAAGCCGAAGATGAAAGGATCCGGGTCCGGCAAACCCGGGGCCGAGCGTTTAATTACGCCGAGCACGACGCCGTTGGTCGCGTAGATTCCGCGACCGTGCTGCTTCCACCAGACAAGGGCGAGCATTGCCGTCTTTGCACGCATACGCTGCTCCTCGAAGAAGAAGTGACGAATCGAAAGAAGGACGAGCGCTTGCGTCCGGATCGTCGGCCTGGCCGACAGCGACCAGCCGAAGGGCTCTGTCACCGCTTTTGTACTTACCCGCCGGCGTGACGACCGGAAAGCGCGCGCAATGCACCGCTGCTTGCATGACCCAAGGCGAAGTTGCGGCGACGTTGCCGAACGGAGTGTTGTCTGCACCGTTCGGGAACTACGCGCTGTTCCACGGTTCGGTGTCCGTTGCGTTGAAGGAGTCGAGCGGCATCAGGAACAGCCTGATCCCGCCGCGGGTTCATGGACCGAAGGCGAATAGCGTGCGGCGAAGCGCGTGGCCATCTACGCCGGTCGGGTGAGTGGCAATACCCATGATCCTTCGCCTCTCAGGAATGCGTGCTTGCATGGTCGAACGAAATACGGAAAGCAAATTGCTTCGGTATGCGCGTCGGATGCTCGATTGAATCGCAGGCTTCCATAGAACGAATGGATATCGATGAATTTATATCGATCCGCATGAGCAAGCACAACAAATGGCGGACAAGGAGTCGACTTTGGCTGAACAAAACGATGTCAATGACGATGGATTATGCGCGCGGGCGTCGGGCGCAACTGTCGAAACGAACGTTCTCTAACTAAAGTACTTTGGATATCGAATGACATTGATGGCGCTTCTTAATTTCACCGCCTCGTGGCAACCTGTTTTTCAATTGGTAGAAACGCGATGCCTGACTCGGCCCGTTCATCTCCTATGCTTAATGAAAACTGTTGACACTCACGGGGCTGGGAGAATGAATGCGGAAGACGAACGTCTCCGACGCGGGCCTGCGAGCAGCGGCGCAACGATGCGCGCGCGACCACGTGCCGGTCGCGGTGCAGCGCTTAATCGACGTTTCGCGTGAGTCGCCACGAGTATGCGAGGCGCAGCGCATCTAGCATGCGTTCGGCAGTAACGCCACGCTCGACGAGTACGACAACCCCGGAGAGGACACGCATCCGCACGCGGTGCTTTTCACCGAATACGATCATGCGTTGAACGACCCCGCGAATCCGGCATGACCGTCATGCCGATCAAACGTTTCGATCGCGTTGATGTTTCGGCTAACCATTTCGGCTAACCACCGTTTCGGCTGGCCGACAGCGCCGGAATTCATGATGATGCGAACTCACTAAGCAGACCTGATAGCTGCCTGTCATCCGTCTTGCCCCATCGCATTGGCTCCCCGCCGCCCTTCGTCTTTCCCGCCTCTATCGTGACGTTGACGTGGCGCCAACTGCGCGGTTAGAGTCGGAGCGCGCTCGCAGTTGCATACGCGCCCATTCACACGGAGGAGTCGCGTGATGGATTCGCTTTCGACCTGGCTCGCCGAACTCGGCCTCGAGCGCTACGCGGAGATGTTCCTGGCCAACGGCGTCGACCTGGACTCGCTCGCTCTCTTGACCGAACGCGACCTCACCGAACTCGGCGTTCTGCTCGGCCACCGTCGGCGTCTGCTCAATGCGCTCTCGAGGCCTATGGCGGTAGCGGCACAACATGCGCCCCCAGCCCCCAAAGCGCGCCGCTCGCCCGGCGAGCGCCGCCAGCTCACCGTGCTCTTTTGCGATCTCGCTGGCTCGACCGAACTCGCCCAGGCCATAGACGCCGAGGAGCTGCGCGAGGTCATGCGCGCCTATCAGGAAGCGTGTGGCCGTGTTGTCGCGCGCTACGAAGGCTACGTGGCGCAATATCTTGGCGACGGTCTCGTCATCTACTTCGGATTTCCACGAGCGCGCGAAGATGCCGCCGAACGTGCGGTGCGCGCCGCGCTCGACATCGTTGCTGAGGTCGGCCGCCTGCCCGCGGCCGCGCCACTGCGCGCGCACCTTGGCGTGGCGACCGGCGCGGTGGTGGTCGGCGAACTCGAAGGCGACGATCCCATGGCATGCGACACCGCCGTGGGTGCAACGCCGAACCTGGCAGCGCGGCTGTGCGCGCTCGCCGGTCCCGATCAGATCGTGATCGCACCCAGCACGCGCCGCCTGCTCGGCTGCACGTTCGAGCTCGAAGATCTTGGCGAACACGCGCTCAAGGGCATCAGCGCCCCGGTCCGACTCGCGCGCGTGGCCGGCCTCGCGTACCGGGAAAGCCGTTTCAGCGCGATCCGTCCGGATCGCAGCACGCCGTTTGTCGGCCGCAAGCACGAAGTCGACCTGCTTGTCTCGCGCTGGCGAACCGCGCGCGAAGGCGAAGGTCAGGCCGTCCTGCTCGCGGGCGAGCCAGGCATCGGCAAGAGCCGCATGGCACATGTGCTTCGCGAGCGCCTGACCGGCGAGCAGCACCTGACCTTGTTCTACCAGTGCTCGCCCTTTCAGAGCAGCTCGTCATTTCATCCGATTATTGAACACCTGTCGGAGACGAGCGACTTCCAGCGCTCGGACACGCCCGAAACCAGGCTCGACAAGCTGGAAGCCGCCTTGCATCTGGAGCCCGGCGAGCGCGACCAGATTGCGCCGCTATTTGCAGCCCTGTTGTCGCTGCCGACAGGACGATATCCGCCGCGGATGGATTCGCCGCAGCGCCTTCGCGAAGTGACCATCGACGCGCTCGTCGAGCAGCCGCTCAAGCTCTCGCGCGGGAAGCCGCTCCTGATGCTTTTTGAAGACGCGCAATGGGCCGACGCCGACACCCTCGAGACAATGGCGCGATTCATCGAACGGATCCGTCACTGGCCCATTCTGCTGCTGATCACCTGCCGTCCCGAATTCACGCCGACGTGGACCGCGCATGGCAACGTAACGCTGCTGCATTTGAACCGTCTTGCCAAACGTCAAGGCGCGCAAATGGCTGAGGAGCTGACCGCCCTCAAGCCGATTCCGACCGATGTGCTGGAACAGATACTGGAACGCGCCGATGGCGTGCCGCTTTTCGTCGAGGAGCTGACGCAAACCGTGCTCGAAGCAGGTTTTCTCCTCGACGCAGGCGATCACTGGGAAACGAACGGGCCCGTCGCACCACTTGCCATTCCCTTCACGCTGCACGACTCCTTGATGGCACGCCTCGATCACCTCGCGCCAGTCAAGGCGGTCGCGCAGATCGGCGCTTGCATCGGCCGCGAATTCGATCACGCCTTGCTGGCCGCGATTACCCCGATCGATTTCGAACGGCTCGCGGAGGCGCTTGCATCGCTCGAGGCAAGCGGCCTGATTTTCCGGTGCGGCTCGGGCGATGATACGATCTACCGATTCAAGCATGCGTTGGTTCGGGACGTCGCTTACGACAGCTTGCTGAAGAGCCAGCGCGTGCGGATCCACGCGCGCATTGCGCGGGCCCTGACCGAGGAATTCAGTGACCGCGCGAAGACGAGTCCCGAAGTGCTGGCGCAACACCTGACGCGCGCGGGCATGATCGACCGCGCCCTGCAGCAATGGGCGGCGGCTGCGCGCGCCGCGATTGCACGCAACCGGCACCGGGATGCGTTGGCGCACGTCGACTCGGGGCTTGAGCTCGTCGCCCAGGCGGACCCGGCGCGACGTGCGGATTTCGAGGTCGCGTTGCTGGTGACGGGCGCTGCGTGTCATTGGGCGCTCAAAGGCTACGCCTGCACGGAGGTCGCCAGCCTGTGGGAGCGCGCCGAAGCGGTGCTGGATGGCGTGACGCAGGCGCGGCTGCTGGTGCTCGCGCTGGTTGGCATCAACAACTTCGCCTATGCGGCCGCGGACTCCCGCAAGTCCCTCGCGACGACCGAACGGCTGATCGAGCTTGCATCACGCACCGAGGACACCGACAGCCGGATCGTGGCGTATGCGGCAGTGGGCCCCATCCTGTATCAGCAGGCCCAGTTCGCGCGCTGCACTGCGCTGCTGCAATATGTCAACGACACCTATGATGTCGCGCGCTACACGGGCTACGGGCGTCTCAACGACGCCAAGGTGACCGCCTGCTGCTGGCTGAGCTATTGTCACCTGTCGACCGGACGGTTCGACGAGGCACGCCGGCTCGCCCACATAGCCATGGATCACGCCGACGCGCTCGCGCAGCCGTTCGTGCTGTCGCAGGCGCTGAGCGTCGCGGCGCGCCCTTTCGTCGAGGTTGGCGAGATCGACGTGGCGCGAGAATTATGCCGCCGCTGCATCGAACTTTGCGACACGCAGCGCCTGCCCTTCTGGAAAGGGTGGGCGATGGTCTACGAGGGCGTCGCATCGGCGCGTGAAGGGCAATACGCGCGCGCGCAGGCACGACTGGACGAAGCGATCGCGCACCTCGCAAGCAACGGCGGCCGCAACGATCTCGGCTATGTTCACGCGTGGCGCGCGCAAGCGCTCGCGCACCTAGGACGTTATGACGAAGCGCGACAAAGCATTGCGGCCGCACGTGTCGATTGCCTGAACACGGGCCAGCAGACCGGCCTCGTCGATCTCGCCTATGCCGAAGGCGTAGTGAAGAGCATTGACCCGCGTGCCGCGCCGGGTGCGGCTTTGGAGCAGCTACGCGCCGCCGCTAGTGAGGCGCGCTCGCAGAACCTGCGGTTGCTCGAACTGCGCGCCAGCATGCATATTGCTGCCATGCTGCGCGCTGAAGGACGCTGCGCCGAAGCAAGGTCGTGCCTCGAACCGGTAATCGAAGGCTTCGTCGAAGGACACAACTGCCCGCAGATGATCGAAGCACGCCATCTCCTCTTGACGTGCGGGTCGCTGGCGTGACGACACTGCCGTTTCATCGTGTCGCGACTAAGCCACGATCATGGCGGGGTTAGCGGCGTATTGCTCGTCGAATCATTTGATGGCGATTGTTCCGGCGGCTTCATCTGGCCGGTTCGTGATCGTCGCTGCGCCAACGGCACGAGGCTGCTTTCTTTCCGGCGGGTTCGCGGTCTGCCGGGTAAGCACGCTGGCCTGGGCGTACCGCTCGGCCGAGATCGTGTTCACCACCATCTGCCCGTAGTCAGCCAGGAATTTGCCGCAGGTGGAAGGAAGATCGGATGTTGATCCCGATTGCCCCAGCGGGCCGCCGTTCGCCGCCCGATTCGCGTCGCTGGCGCGATCCAGTGCGACGGAGCACGCCAGAACCAGCGGACCCGCTTCACTTCCGCGCAAGAACGTTTGCTGCAGTTGAACGATCGCGGCGGTTTGCGCGTCGCTCAGGGAACCCTTGTCGGTTTTACCCGGCGTCGACGTGGCGGAAGCGGTCGTCTCGGGAGTCGATCCGTCCCCGACGGTTCCGTCCTTGCCCGGGTCCTTCACGCCATTGCTGCCTTGTCCGTCTGCATCGTTCGCGCTGGTCGTACCGGCCTTCGCGACGGCCTTCGTACTGGCGTTCGTACCGGCCAGCGCCTTTTTCATGGCGGCGGCCGTGGCGTCGCCAGCATTCGCGGACGCACCCGATGCGGCATCGACCGTCCCCGCCCCGCCCGAGCCGGCCTTGTCGCGACTGGAGGGCGGCGCTGTGGACGAGGCGGTGGTCGTGGTGTTGTCGGATCCGACGCCGTCGCCAGAGACCAGCTCGATGGCCAGCAGGGTGACCATGACGTCACCGAAGCGGCTGAGTAAAAACGCGTAACTGATCGGCGAGATCGCGCCGTTCGCATAGGCCTCGCAAGCGCTGAACAATCCGTTGCGCAAAAGCTGGATGGTGCCGAGCCGCTTGCCGAGCTGGGCGATCGCCTCGCTACGCGAACGCGACAGTGACAGCGACGCGTTCACGTCACCGGCCGCGGAGAGCGCGGGAAGCGCCTTGGCTTCCGCCTCGGCGGTCGTGCCGAACGCGGTCGAGAAGGCGTTTGCTACATCGGGACTCGGCTCCGCGCAGATCACTTCATTGGGCTGCAGCTTGCCCGTCGCGGCGTCGGTGCTGATCCTGCGCGCGTAGACCAGACGCGAGTCCGCTTTCGTGGCGAGCGTATCGGCGCCGCCGACGCTTTGATGCGAAATGCCAGGCATATCACCGCATGCCGTGAGCGCAAGCGCGGCCGCCGCCAGCGACATCGAGCGTAGTTTGTTCATGGTTCCTCCGACTTCCTGACCCGATGAATCCCGAGCCGCAGGCATCGTGGCTCGATGCGCAGCCGAGTGTCGCGAGAGGGAATGATTCGAGCCGTCCGCAAGGATGGCTTCGAAAGCAAACGATCGCCGTGGGTTTGATGAAGATGGCGTGCGTTCCCGCTCGCTATCCAGAACGATTCAGGTGACGCGGATTTGAACGGGACGGAGAAATTCGCGGCGGATCAATTTGCGCATATGCCTGCGCGTTTTGGGGCGGCATCCATAGCCCGGCGTCCATCATCAGTTGTGCACCGTTTCCTTCGCCAGCCTGATTGCGTGGCATTCCCGAGGCTCTTCACAGGTTGGAGCCGGTTCACAATCAACGAATAAGGTGCGGCAGCGCACAGAGATCAGGTGAATAGGATGACATTATTGGACAATCGCAAACGTTTGCGGTTATAGCGCTACGGCCAATTGAGGATAAGAAATATTCCCGGCCTAAAATCCTCTTTAGCCGTTTGTTCCGCTATTGAAGAACACTGTGAAGAAAACTGGCTCGCTGATCCCCTGACATGGGATGGTTGATGAAGCGATCCACGGCATTTATCTTTACCCGCATTCAGTAAAGGGCGAACGATGACTCCGTTGATCATTGCTGAGAATTCATTCTTGAGTTGGACGAAATATGCCAACGAAATCGGCTTCGTTCCTGATCCGATGATTGTTCGTGCGGGCGAGATCTTCCTGAATGGCAAAAGCGGATCGGAAAAGCTAAGGCGAAGCGATAGCGATGTATGGGCCTCTCTCGCCGCGAACATGGGCGGCCTAGTCGATTTCTTTGACATGATTGTCACGCGCGACACCATCCCGCTGATCGGGTATTACGCGACGTTCATGAAACTGACTGTGGAACTTCCGCTTGACTCGATCCTAGGCGAGCAGACACGAGTAATTGATATTAGCAAAGACGTATACCAAACAATAAAAAAAGGTGCTCTCGTCAGCCTGTCGAAAGTCGATTTCAGTCAGTTAACTGATCTAAGCAATGCGCTCGTGGAACAGGAGGTTTTTCGCTATGACTGGAAACCAGATATCTTTGAATCGGCAGAGGGTCCACTAGCCGATCAATTACGCGCAAAATTAAGCGTTTTGGATCAGGCACCCCTTGAAGTCGCGCAATTTCTGCTCAGCGGTTTTATCTTCAGCGGCTTCGCGCAAGCGAGCAGTACGACACATTATATTCAACCCAAACGCGCTCGCCTATTCCTTGGCTTGACCGCAACCCCCGATCTGGCCAAGCGTTTCACGTCGGATGAGGAAACCACCATATTCGATGCCACAGAAGCGCGATTACAAGGGCACGATGTCGCAGTAAAACGATCGTACCCAGTGCCGCCGGTATTACCGTTTCTCCTGAGCGGCGAACGAGCACCCAGCACTGTTCGGGAACTTCTCGAGCGCGCCAAAACGTTTCGTGAATCCGCGCCAGGACGCGCTTACCGGGAACTCGTGGCTACGCTGCGTGCCGACGGGGTGAATGCACGTCGCGCCGAGGATCTGATAAACGAGGAAGGAAGGCGTGCTATGGACATGCTCGCGCCTTATAGTCGGCTAAAGCAGTCTGAATCGAGCGGTCTCGAAATAAAGCTTTCGAGTGAATTAATGGGCGTGCCTGGTGCGGAAATATCGGCAACTGCCCGTCCGCCAATATGGTTAAGAGTTTGGTGGAATGACAACCTTCCATTTCAAAGCGTTCTTCGCAAGACGCTTCGGCGAATGTGGATGGACGCGGCGAGCTACGATGCGTTAGACAAGAAGCTACGCAGTTTGTGGGCGGCCTCATGAGGGAAAAGTTGGCCAGGGGGAAAATCGGTATCGATTCTTTGAGGTGAAAACCGTGCCTTGACGGGCGCCCGGCATAGCCCATTTCCACGCCAGCTTCAGGCATAGGAGATCAACCGTGCAACGGCGATCGTTATCACTATCTCGGGCCTCGCGATTAAACCGTCTTATCAAGCCCTCTTATCAAACGTTTTAAGCTCCGAATTTTGTTTTTCGCGTCTTGACGTTCGCCCGTCATCCGGAAGACGCTCAGCAGCAAATTGACTTCCATGTCGTGGTCCCTCCCGTTGCCGGGATTCACTTTGGTTTTATTTGTCAAACCAAAGCAAAGACGGCGGATGGGCGCGCTGCGCACAAGGAACAGGCCGACAACACTGGAGCAAGCCATCGTCGTTTGCTCAGTGATGCTTAATGGCAACATCCTCGCTCCGCAGCGCAAGTTTCGCGCCGAAACGTATTTGAAAGAACTAAAGTGCGTGGAGTGGCATCCCCTGCGGGAGAACCGAGGTGGACAAGGCAAGTGCATTCATTCTGGAAGACCTTTCGCGTTATTTGCCGCGACATGTAACGAACGCCGGCACATGCGAGGCCCCCAGTGCGCGACATTTCGAAGGTGTCGCAATGATGGTCGACATCGCGGGCTTTACGGAACTCACCGAAACGTTCGCGCGCCAGGGCGTGGTGGGAGCCGAGCGCTTGTCCGTGATCCTCGACCGTTACTTCGGAAGAATGACGGCAATCGCGATCGAGCACGGCGGTGATGTGCTCGATTTTGTCGGAGACGCGATTCGTGTGATCTGGGAATACGATGCTTCATCGCGAGAAACGGCCATGCTTGCCGTGCAGTGCGGCCTGAAACTTCAGAGTTCCCTGCCCGAGATCATTGCGGAAACGGGCGTGGCAATGCGTCAACGCATCTCACTCGCCGAAGGCAAACTAACGCATCTTACCGTTGGCGGTATTGGCGGGAAATGGTACTGCCTCACCGCAGGCGGCCCGGCCGCCGAAGCAGCGTCGGCCAATCATGAAGGCGGGCCCGATGAGGTCGTGGTATGTCCGTCTCTATGGGAAAAGGTCCGCGGGCAACTCGAGGCGCGACGGGTGCTTGGCAGCGGCGTGGCGATCTCGATAGGATCGAACTCCGCCTTGACGCCCGTCACCCCAACGCGGGCGCTCGGACCACCGTCCGGCTCGCTCGAAAGCTTTCTCGGGCGACACTTCCTCGAACGCGTGCGCACGGGCGGTGGCCGATGGTTCGCGGAGTTCAGAAACATCAGCACGCTATTCATCGGCCTGTCGCGCATCGATTGCTCCCGCGACGATGCGCTGACGCAATTGCAAGCCGCCGTGGAATGCGCGCAAAGCGTGCATGCCCGCTTGGGTGGCGCACTCACCGAGGTTTCCGCGGATGATAAGGGCCTCACGCTGCTGTCGGTCTTCGGCCTGCCGTTCATGGCGCACGAAGACGACGCCGTACGCGCGGTGGCGGCTGGCCGGGCACTCCTTGACGCCCTTCACGAACGCCGGCTTGCGGTCAGCATCGGCATCACGACGGGGCTCGCGCTGTATTCCGATCGCGGTGGCAACGAGCGTCGTCATGCGGGATTGACCGGCGGCGTGGTCAACCGGGCGGCGAGACTGATGATGGCCGCGCACGGCGACATACTGTGTGACAAGCGCACCCGCGACGCCGCCGCCCACGAGTTCTTGTTCGATGCTTGCGGCCCAATCCCCGCCAAAGGCATCAACGAAGTCGTCGCGGTGTGGCGGCCACGGACCGATCCGCAGGGCGAGGGACATTTCTTCACGGGCGTGTCGGTCGGCCGCGAACCGGAGTTCGACCAATTGTCGGACGCGCTCGATCAGGTCATCGCCGGAACCGGCGACGCAATCCTGATATGCGGAGAGGCAGGACTCGGCAAAACGCGCCTGATCGCGGATGTCGCCGCCCATGCGCGCGAGCGCGGCGTTCTGGTGGTCTGGGGCGCGGGGTTCCCGCTGGAATCGATGTCGGTCTATCACGTCTGGCGGCACATCCTCGCGCAGTTGCTGTGCGGCACCAGCAAGTTCAATTCGTCCATCGCACGTCGCGTGGCCACGAGTCTCGTGGCGGACGACGAATGTCTCGTATCGTGGCTCGCGCTTCTCAACGATATTCTGCCTTTCGCATTCGAAGATACCGAACTCACGCGCGAGATGGTCGGCCATGCACGCGCCGAGGGAGTACGAAAGCTCGTCGCGACGATCATTTCGCGCTCATCGCTCGATACTCCGCTTCTCCTGATCGCCGATGACCTGCATTGGTTCGACGGCGCATCGGCCGCGCTGCTGCTGGAGCTTGCGATCATGAGGCCGCCGGGACTTCTGCTACTGAGCGCTACGCGGCCGCTCGACGCTTCGAGCGCGCCGGTGGCGCACCAGGTCCTGCGCGAGGCGCGCTGCCGCGTTCATCTGCCGGGCCTGACGCCCGATGCGCTGGGCGTGCTGATTGCACATCGCCTCGGTGCGAAAGAAGCGACGGAAGAACTCGTGGATTTCGTTGCGGAACGCACCGAAGGCAATCCGCTCTATGCCGAAGAAGTGGTCTCGGCGCTGCACGCGTCGGGCTATCTCGACGTGACCGATGGCATCGGCGCATTCGTCGCAGATGCCGCCAGCGAAGCCAAACTCACCTTGCCCGAGGGATTGCGCGGCATCATAGTGAGCCGCGTGGATACGCTCGGCGGCGCCGAACAACTACTGCTGAAGATCGCCTCGGTGGTGGGCCCCGAATTCTCTCTCAAGATGCTCCGGGATCTTTTCCCCGTCGATCAGGGCACGACGGATCTCGTCGCATTGGTCCATGAACTCGAGCGCGAGGACGTGGTTTATCCCGCCGCGGATGATCGTGACCATGACCGTTACCGCTTCAAGCACGTGTTGCTGCAGGACGCGGTGTATGAACTGCTGCCGTGCTCATTGCGTCAGGAGCTTCACCGCGATATCGCGGATTGGATCGAAGCCCACGAATCGCATGATCTCGAACCGCATTTCGCCGCGCTCGCATCACATTGGGAGCGCGCGCTGAACATTCCCACCGCGGTCGCCTACCTCGAAAAATCCGCCGAGCACTCGCTGAAACGGTACGCGACCTGCGACGCCATCCGGCAGGCTGACCGCGCGCTCAAGCTCGCCACGGAGTCGGAACTTGCGCCCGATCCGCAGCGCGAAATGCGCTTTGAGACCATCTTGGGCGAAGCCTATAGCGAGTCGTTCCAATATGGCGCGGCCAAGCATCATTTCAATCGCGCGCTGGTGTGCGCAGGCCGCCCGGTTCCGCATAGCGCCACTATGATGACGCTCGACGTGGCCTGGCAACTGGCGCAGCAACTGAGCGCGCGCGCCGGGCTCGCGCGCGGCCGGAGCGCGGATCCGCTGCTGCCACGCATTTCGCAGATTCACGAAAAACTCAGCGAGATCGCGTATTTCAATAGCGGCACGCTGTCGCTTCTGCACGCGACGCTGACGTCACTCAATCTTGCTGAACGTTCCGGCAGCGTTCGCGAGGCCGTGAAGGGTTTGGCTGCGATGGCCATCGGCTTCGCGGGGTCAGGGCAACGCTGGCTTTCGCAGGTCTACAACCGGCGCTCGCTGGCGCTGGCAACGGAACAAGGCGGCATCGACGATATCGCCTATGCCAATGTCGTCGGCGGCGTCTACTGGGCCGCCGACGGCAACTGGGAACGCGCGATCGAGTGCCTGACTTATTCGGCATCGCTTTATGCGCGGCTCGGCGCGACAGAACGCTGTCAACAGTCGATCGGCGGCCTGTGCGCAATCGCACTGGCGCGCGGACAACTCGACGAAGCGAGGGCTTTGCTGGAGCAACTCGGTCCTGCCCGGCATCACATGCCGGCGCAAATCGCCGCTTACCTGCATGGCTTCGATACCTGCCTCGCGCTGATGCAGGGAGGGCAATTGCAAGAGCGCGTGAACTGCCTGCACAAGGTCATAGGTGCGCGCGAACTTCCCCAGTTCGACCGGATCTTTTGCCAGGGTCTGGTCGCCGTGTCCCATTGGCGGCTGGGCGAGCGTTCGCGCGCGGTGCAATGGGCTCTCTCAGGTCTCCATGACTTGTCAGCAGGCGTGCCGGTGGCGTGGTACATCACCGAAGGGATTGCGGGAATCGCGCAGACGCTGATCGATGCATCCGCCTGCGGATTGGCAAACTGGCGCGACGCCCGGCGTGCGTGCCGCATTCTCACGCGATATGCGCGCGCAACCCGGCCGGCCGGCCCGCGCGCCGCTTTGCTTGCGGGCCGCATCGCGGCGGCGCGGAATGACAGGCCGCGTGCGCTCACGTGCTGGCGCCGAGGGCTCGTGGTCGCGCGCGCGCTCGGCGCCGGTTACGACGAGGCGTTGCTGCTCTACGAACTTGGTAACCAGAGTCCGCAGGGCAGTTTTGAACGAACCGAGCTCCTTGAGCAGGCGCGCGTTCAGCACGAACGCATCGGTGCGCCGTTCGTGCACACGTGAGCGACGCGCCGTTCGTGCACACGTCAGCGATGCGCGTCAGCGATCCGTCTCGCCCCGGATGTAGGATGGATGCCCGCAAATGGCGCGCGAAGCCTGCATGCCGCCCATCACGGCTCCTTCAACGCAGCCTGCGTTCAAACCCGTCTTGAGCCAGTCGCCCGCGAAATAGAGGTTGTTGAAGCCCGATTGGTCACTCTTTATCCGGTACTGGGTGCTATCCACGACGGACTGCACGTACAAGTCGGATGGATTCACATTGGCGCGCCAATACTGCGCATCGAATCGATCCTCTCCGGTTTGCTTACCAAGCGTGATCAGCCAGTCCCACTTGAAGATGCCGCCGACGACCGCCTTCGGCCACAGGTTGGACGCCTGCATTTTCAACTGGTCCAATGCATTGGACTTCACCTGCTGAGTCCACTTCGCGGGGAAGCCCGTTTCCGCGGCAGCGGGAAAGTCCGACACGCGGATCGGACTGCAGAAGTAAGTGACACTTTGCGGCAGACACCCCGCCGGCCAGTCTTCCCGCGACAGCAGTTGATTCATCGGCGTCGAGGTGCTGAAGGGCTCACTGAACGAACTCAGGATCGGATCTTCCCCTTCCGTGCCGACATGCTTCCAGTCGGGATTTTTCAGTTCCTCGCTCAGCCACATCTGATACGCCTGTGTCGCCGTGGTCTTCATCTTCTGACACGCGGCGTCCAGGTCAGGACTGCGAGCGATGATCTTCGGGCAAACGTACTTCAAGGATCCGATCGGCAAACCGAAGACGATCTTGTCGAAATCCTCGCCACGCTTAAGCCGCTTGACTGGCAGCGGTTTCTGGAATTGAGTGCTGTAAATTTGCGCCCAGTCGTTCCAGTGTGATTCGAGGTCTACATCCATACTTTTCAGCAACTGGGCTTGTTGGTCGTCGATCTGATTGTAATTCGGACGGCTTGGCCAGCAGTCCAGACCGCCCACTCCGACCAGCGGATCGTATTCGCTCAAGCCCGCCTTGAGCGCGACCTGTTGCGTGATGACGATTTCACTCACGCTGTTGCTGTCCGCCTCGGGAATCAGATCCTCCACCTTGTGGAAGAACTCGAATTTCACGCCGCGCTGCTTCAATACCTGATAAAGCGGCGTGAACACGGTGTCACCCATGCCGGCTTGCATTTTCCAGATAAAGCCGCCGTGATAGTCGATGTTGAGCCGCAATATACCTCGCAGCATGGTTCCCGCCTCGATGTTCGGCGCGGCCGCGTTGCCGTCTACGTACGCGAACGAGAGATCGTAGAGCGCGCGCACGAGCGCGGAATTGACGGAGTAGTCTTCGTTCGCGCCGTGCCTGAGCAGCCAGGCGCGAAACTCCATGTCGTTGACGACATCAAAGTTCTTGCCCATGATCCCGTCGGCATGCATGCCGATAAGCGCCGTGATGGCGAGATCGATGCAAATGTAGAGATGCCGCGTCGGGTCGTCCTGGTCGAGAAACTGGTGGACAGAATTGAAAACGGAAGTGCGCAGCTTCCGCAACTCAGCAATCACCGGATTCCTGCTCCCTTCGACAAAGAGGTGGAACGAATCTTTCAGTCGCCGCGCGAAATCCCGAATGTCATGCGCAATGTTTTTGACATGCTTGAGGTCTTCCTCGAGTTGCCTGCGTACGACCTCGGCCAGATGCAGGTTGAGATGTTCAATCCATTGATGTATCCACGCCGTCAGCGTCGCCGCCATGCCAAGCAAGGTGAGTTCGCCGTTGTGTGATCCCGGCGTGCCCGGCTTGATCGGCATCTGCATGGGCCAGAACTTGCATTTGCCGTTGATGAACTCCGTGAGCACGATGAAATTGTGCGGTTTGAACGCGTCTTGCCAGGTCGCGAGTGGTGTGCCGGGCTCGCGGTTCAGCGCGTCATAGGCCTTGCGCATCAGATCGAAACCGTTGTTGTAGAAGCCGAACCACATGTGCAGGCCGTGCTCCTCGATCCGCTGTCCCATGTCGGCGTTTCGACCGCTCGCGCATTTGCCACCCAAACGCCAACCCATTTGATAAACCGTGATGTCGTAACGGGTGCGCCAGTCAGGCTGATCGGTGAGATAAAACGCGGCGGTCATCGCGCCCGGGCCGCCACCGAGGATCACGATTTTTTCACGCCCGTCCGCCTTGTCCGCAGGCGCTGCTTCATCGGCTTGGGCGGCGGCGAAAAACTGCGGCGCACGTGCAGCGGTCAGAGGCGCTGCTTCGTCGGCTTGGGCATCCGCGATCTTCTCCTGCCCGGACTCCACGCTCTCGGCCAGCTCTTCCCCCGCGTCGACCGTGAAGTCCATGCTGATATGGAACGGTAAAAGCACGCGCTGTGCTCCAAGCTGGAACCCGAGCGTTTCATCCAGCCGGTAGCTGTAGAACTTGTGAAGCGTGCACTCGTAGGTATAGCCGAGCAAGCTCGCGCGGTGCACCTTGTCGATGATCGCGGGCGCAGTCACCACTGCCTGATAAACGGCTTTCATGCCGCTCGTGTCTGGAAACTGTTTGAGAAAGAGCTGGTCGATGTGCGGTTCGAGCAGCATCGACACCAGATCCTTGACACCCTCGAAGTCGAGAGAAAGTAGATCCGGCTCCGAGTGCAAGAGCTTCAGACCCTCGGCGACGATCTCCCCAAGCCCCGACACCGGCACGTGCTTATGCGTCTTGTCGGTCGCCACGATTTCCAGCAGAGGATGGATCCCCAACTCCGAATCCGGACTGAATGTCTCCCAACCCTCGCATGCAATCGTGAATGCGTCCGGATCGTCATCCGCGCCGGGCATCTCGAGTTTACAGATGCTTTTCGGATAACCAAAGACTTCACGGCCGATGGAGACGGCAGTGGTCACATCGACCCATGTGTACGACGGATGAAGAAAGATGCGTTGCAATCGGGTGCCACCGTCATGCTCATCCATTTGCCCGACCATGATCCAGGGAATGATGTCGCATTCCTTGCCCCAGCCGCGCTCGTTGTCCTCTTCAAAGCCCGATTGTGCGTGGTTCACCTGCGTGAACGTCAGCAAAACGTATGGTGACAAGACGTGGAATATTGCCTTGTTTCCAGCCACTGCATTGAGTGTCTTATCGACGGTCGCCTGAAGTTTTTCTGTATCTCCCTTGATAAGGAAGCCATACATTTCAGCTTCGCTGAGATGCATGGGCGTGCGCTGAAGGGGTGAGCCGTTGGTGTAGATGTAGTCCGGGCGTTCCATTCTTTCTTTCCTCCTTTAGGACCCGGGCACGCACGTTTGCCGATGCGTCGCGCGGGTGTCGACAACAGATCGCTTGATCGGTACGCATTGCGAGATTCGATCCGGGCCGCGCCACTGTGCACGTGTCCACGCGTCAACGGTGGCGCGCTTCATCAACCCTTATCACTACACGAACAGCCGGTTACGAATGACGATGGATGTCGCGACATTCACGGCGCATTACGGGTCACACGTTATCTTCTGAAGATTCGGATTGCCAAGTGACGACTGGAAGCGGCCACGTTTTGATTCAGGTCAAAGACGTGGACCCGGGTGCAAATTTGAAAGAATGATTGAATTCGAAGTATGGCGCTGAAAACCAGTTATACAAGAAGTTTTCGCGCTCGTTCGCTCAGTCCGGGTCACGCGGCGCGGAGGCTACAGATTGCGCTTCGTGAGGTGGATCGCGAGGTGGATCATGCCGACGTACGCAGCGGCAGACGCAGAGGCAGACCAACGCAAAGCCTGGACTAACGATGAATTTATCGACACACACGCTCGCCGAATCGACGGACTTGAATTCGCTTGCATTACGTGCGATGCGAGGCTGATGTCGATCATTCGACCAACTTTAAATCTACGTTTGCGTTGTGTGTGCGGTCCCGTCAAAACCGATATCCCACGCGCAGGTACGTAACGATAGGATCGAGCGAAACCTTGGTCTCGGCGCGCCGCGTGAGCGTGCCCACCGGCGTCTGTGCCTGGGTGGTGAAGGTGCTCGTTGTGTTGATCGGAACGTACGCCACGGAAAAGCCCGCGAACCAGTGTTCCGTGAATGCGTAGGTAAAGCCGACGTTGAAGACCGGCGCCCACTGCGCAGTTGACTCGACCGTGGTCGGTCCGCCGAGGGCCTCGGTTTCGAATGCCGTGTTGGTGCTTCTTGCGTCGCTGAACCACGTGCGCGTCACGCCGATGCCGACGTACGGCCGGAATTTCGCTTTTGCGTCGAGAAAGAAGTACTGGACCGACAGAACCGGCGCCCATTCCCTGACCGTGCCGAGCTTGCCGAACGGCGCGAGTGCTCCTGTTCCGCTGACGTCGTACTTTGGCGGCACGCCGAACTGGAATTCGGCCGCGATGTGATCCGTGAGGAAATAGCCCCCTGTCATGCCGAAGGTGTCGGCGTTCGACACAGCCACGCCCGTATTGGGAACGATGACGTTGACGGGCGATCCGCCCACGGATGTGAATCTGAAATTGTTGCTGCTGTCCTGCGGCGCGACGTGATACCAGCCCGCGCTGAAAAAGATGGTGCCTGCGCTCTGGGCATGGGCCATGGTGGACAGCGCCGCGGCAACGGCGCACGAACCCGTCATTCGGATCAGATTCATTTTGCGCTCCTTCTTTGAGAGTCGCCCTGCCCTGTTTGCTGCGACGGATCTGGTTACGGCCAGTGTGTCGATGCTTCACGAGCGACTGGAAGTCAGCCACGATTTGAGCGCAGCCTTGGTCATCGAAAATGATTGGGCTGCTTCTTGCGTTCTTGCGTCTTCTCGGGAAACACGGGCGCTTGTGCGGCCATGGCCGGTGACGGCGTAGGCCAGGATTGGATCCAGTTGTTCATGCTTTGTGCATCGGGTTCAATGCACCTCTCTCCGTGCGAACTTGACCGCCATTTGTAATCGCGCCAGGCCACCAAATTTGCTCGCAGGTTGCACATCAATTCGGTTTCTTAATCGTTAAGGTTCAAAGTAGAAGGCGCTTGCCACTTTGTGCAACATATCCATGGAATTTTTGCCGGAGCGGCCAACGTTCACGAGGATCTTTAGGCTGCTCTTAAGCTAGATGTTGAGAAACTGAAAGTCAAGAATCGGCCCGCACCATGATGAGTGCGTGCATCCATAGCGATGAATTTCGGCCGGCTCAACTCCGAACCTGGAAAGAAACGAGCTTTGTTATCTAGTCCGCCCTGAACAATCGCCGGCGCCTTTATTGTCGAGCCTTTGCGGGCGAAACCGCATTGCCAGAATTGCAGGATTCGTTCAAATTAGCGCTTGAAACCTGCAAATTCTGACGAGGTCCGGATGGGTCCGAAACCGCGTGTGACAGAGCGAGATTTCTTCCGCCAGCCGCTGCTTGAGCAGATCAACTTGAAGCATCCGCTGGTGCGCTTGGCCGAGCTGATCGATTGGGCGCGACTGGGTAGCACGATGAGCGAGAGCTTCGTCTCCCGTGCCGGACGGCCGGCGACATCACCACGGCTGATCGCCGGCCTGCTTTATCTGCAACACGCATTCGACCTGTCTGACGAGGAAGTCGTGCGGCAATGGGTCGAGAACCCCTATTGGCAGGTCTTCACTGGCGAGACGTTCTTGCAAACGGAGCCACCGATCGATCCGTCGAGCTTGACGCGCTGGCGCAAACGCCTCGGCGAAGCGGGTATTGAAGAACTGTTGGCGGCGACGATTGAAGCTGCCAAACGTGCAGGCGTGATCAAGGCGTCGAGCGTGAAGCGCGTGATCGTCGACACGACAGTGATGCCCAAAGCGATTGCCCATCCGACCGATTCACGCTTGCTCGAGCGGTGTCGCGAACATCTGGTCAGGGCCGCGGCGCACCACGGCCTCAAGCTTAGACAGAACTACAACCGCGAGGCGCCGCGCCTGGCGCTGCAGATTGGGCGCTATGCGCACGCTAAACAGTACAAGCGCATGCGTCACGCGTTGCGCACGCTGCGCTCGCGCGTGGGCCGGGTGATGCGCGATGTCGAGCGGCAGGTCGCTCAGGCGTCGGACTTGGGCCGCACTGCGCTGCTGGAACTGATTGCCCGTACGAAGCGGATCCTGTCGCAGAAGCCCAAGGACAAGAACAAGCTCTACGCGCTGCATGCACCGGAAGTCGAATGTCTTGCAAAGGGCAAGGCTGGTACACCGTACGAATTTGGAGTGAAGGTGTCGATTACAACGACTCACAAGGAAGGGCTGGTAGTCGGCGCTCGCTCGATGCCGGGCAATCCGTACGATGGGCACACGCTGGCCGAAGCTTTGGAACAGGCGGCAATCTTGAGCGACGTGAGTCCGGAAGTGGCGATTGTGGATCGCGGCTACAAAGGCGTAGCGATCGATGGCGTGAAGATCTATCACCCTGGCTTGAGGCGTGGCATCACGCGTGGACTACGGGCGATGATTCGACGACGCAGCGCGATCGAGCCGGCGATCGGTCACATGAAGACAGATGGCCGACTCGATCGCAACTGGCTCAAAGGTGCATTAGGTGACGCGATGCACGCGGTACTGTGCGGCGCCGGCCACAACCTGCGGATGATCCTCAGGAAACTGCGGGTTTTTTACGCCCTTATGTTGGCCTTGTTCTTCATCTCGCCCGCTCGCTTGTGACTCTAGCGATTAGGCCTCCAGCCGACAAAATCAATTGTTCAGGGTCGACTATCTACGCGCACAAGCCCACGCGGAAAACTCAATCCGGCGGCTCGCCGCGCGCACCGACGCGACGAACGGCGGCGCGTATCGCGTCGCTGCGCAGCACGGGACCAACGCCGTGGATCGCCACGACGATCTTGTCAGTGGGCGGGAGAGTGGCGGTGTTGGCCGGAGACGAGGCAGGTTGAGGCTGCATGTGTTGTTCACTTATTTTTTTCGTGCAGAACCCGATGCGATTTGGCGGCGGGCGGAACTATCCGCCATTGCGCCTTGCACTCAACCTGCATTGGCGCGTGTACTTTTCTCTCAACTATCAGCTCCGGTAGATTTGCATGAGCTTCGATCACGGATAACGCGTCCGCTAACTCGGCACCGAGCGCTGCTAACAGCGCGCTCGAAAGAGCCGAACGGTGGCTTGAACATGCCGGCTTCGCGCCGGGGCAGCACGTGAAGGTCGACGTGGAACATGGGCGGCTAACCATTAGCGCTGAATCAGAACGAAGGGCCGCTTTCGCGACCCCTTTGCACTGAATCAAAAATTCTTTCTAATCATAATCCAAATATTGACAAGTTATCTCGTCTGCGTCGCAGTCAATCTGGATTTGAAATCTCAAACTCAAATCAATAATTCTAATTTCATCACTAAGATATTTATTAAAATCAAAATTATGATTAAATCGAACTTGACCTTCAAGTTTATATGCGCCGCAAAACTTCCATTCCTCATCAAGAAGCACATAAGTTCCATAAGCGCACATCTTACCTTCGATGAAATCAAACAGTTCTTGCGCACAATTTACATTCACGGACTCACATCTACATACTTTCTTCTTTGACAGTAAAGCTATGATCTGGTCCGTTTTCTCTAAATCCAGAAATGCCCCAGCACTTATTTCACAATTCAATAAATAAGCAAGCTTTCGCGCATATTCCTCAGCGCAAATTTTTCCTTGAGCCCGCCGAAACAGCAAAGCTCTCTTGTTAGGTGCCGTATTCAAGAGCATCCCCTCTTAGGTGGTTTCACATAATAAGCCTTGCCCTTGCCATTACGCAGCGCTGGTCGTCCATATTTGTTTATCCGCGGCTTTCCATGATCATCTACCTTGACTCGACCAGCTTCCCAGTGTGGCTTGTCAGGATGACTGCTATCGAGTGTTTGCGCTTGAACCGACGAGAGACCTCGCCCGCCCCCCGGTGTTTCCGTTGCGTAAGTGTATTCTCGACCAGACTTATTTTGAGATTGACTGATCGGTTGCTGACTCGTAGGAATTCCTGCTTGCCTCATAGCTTCTCTGCGAGCGCCTCTAGAAGTAGGGAATGGATTTTCTTCACTTCCAAGTATCTCGTCACTTAACCCGAGTGGATCGATCCACCCAAACACGTTGGGCGCAAATTGATACGGATTTTCTCCGCCTTCCAGCCCAATCGGGTCCCGCGAGATGAAGCATCCGGTATTGGCGTCATAATACCTAAACCGGTTATAACTTAACCCACTCTCCCCATCATAATACTGCCCCTGCAACCGAATGGGCTGTTCAATCCTCCGCATCCCGTCCGAATCGATTCCACCAGTAACGCCGTATCGCCCTTCCCAGACAACGCTCCCATCATCCGCCCGCACCCTAACCGGCGCACCATGAGGATCGTTTTGATAGTAGAAGATCGAGGTTTCGTCCAAGCCATTCGACACGTTCATCGCAAGCGGCTCAAAAGTCCCGAGCCGATATGCGAAGAATCGAGCGCACGCTTTCGCCGCCCCCCCACCCGTCACGTCCCCGCCAAGCGCATCTCCATCCCACACGAACCACGTGCGCTCCGGCCCACCCTGCTTCCCCTTGCAAACCCTTCGGCTCAACGCGTCATAGAGATACTCCCACCGCTCACCCTTCTCATTGACCAAGCGCCGCAGCCGCCCGAAAGCATCCCACTGCAACGCCTGCTCCGCACCGTCCGGCGTCCTTCTCACAACCGTCTGCCCTGCGCGATCCATCTCCAGCACGGTCCCATCGTGATGCAGCAAAACACGCCCATCACCGCCCTCCCGCACCACCGCGAACCGATCCCCCGCCCGGTCATACACAAATCGCCGCACGTTCCCCGCCGGGTCCATATGCGCGACGATCTGCCCAAGCGGGTCATACCGATACGCATCCGCGCCCATCCGGCTATCGCGTCGCTGAGTGAGATTCCCCGAGGCGTCATATCGATACTCGGTGCTATCGTCAGCGCATCCTCTGCGCTCGGTCGCATGGCGCGCGAGACGCCCCGCCGTGTCGTAGCCGAATCGATACGTCAACCGCTCATTGACGCACTGCGCACTCAACCGCCCCACCGAATCGAACGCAAAGCGTAGCGGCTCGCTCTCGCCTATCTGCTGACTCGTGAGCGAGCCGCGCACGTCATAACCGAAGCGCTGCGTCTGCGAGAAAGCATCCTCATCCGCGCCCGCGTGACGCCAGGATTGCGTCTGAGACGCAAGCCGCCCCGCCGCGTCGTAGGTGTAATCGAGCGTACCCTCGCCGCCCTGCTGGCGTTGCGCTTCGCGCACGAGTCGCCCATCGGCGCTGTATTCACGCTGCACGAGACTAAACGGGTTGCGCGCTTCGACCAGTTGACCGCGCTGGTTGTACGCATAGCTCTCCTGCTCGCCATCCCCCGCGCGACGCGCCACAATGCGCCCCAGCGGGTCACACTTCATCTCCAGTGCCTGCCCCAACGGATCGACCGCGCGCGTCAGATGCCCGGCGATGTCGTACTCATAACGCCGCGCCTGTCCCCAGTAGTCGACTTCCTCTATCAACCGTCCGCCCGCATCGCGCACAAGCCGCCACAGCTCGCCGCGTTGATTCACGACGCCCGTCAACTGCTCTTCCGTGTCGTAGCGATACCCCACGCGAGTGCCATCAGGATCGATGCGCGTGCTGACGTTCCCCTGCCCGAAGTACTCGAAGCGTGTCTCGCGGCCCAGCTCATCGACATAACGCGTGAGATCATCTTCCGCGTCATAGCTGCAACGGATGTTGCGCTCGCCCGGCAACACGCACGACATCAACCTGTTCTTCGCATCGTGATGAAACAGACTCACGTCGCCGTTCGCATTGACCTGTCGGATCAGATTCCCGCGCGCATCGTGAGCAAAACGCGTCGAATGGCCAAGCGGATCGATGAGCCGGGCGACGAATCCATATGCGTCAAAATCGAGCCGCGTCTCCTGTCCCGCCGCATCGATCACACAGACAAGCTGCCCGCGCGCGTCATAGCGAAAGCGCGTGCGCACGCCAAGCGGTGTCGTCTGCGCGAGCAGGTTGCCGCGCGCATCCCACTCCTGCCGCCACTTGCCATCTTCCGGATCGACAATGCAAACCGGCTTCAAATCCTCGTCATAGCGCGTAGCGATCACGCTCTTGTCCGGCCGCGTCAGTTCAAGCAGATTGCCGAACGCGTCGTAATCCCATGTCGTCTTGTTGCCCGCCGGATCGATCTCCGCTGTCGTCCGGCATTGTTCGTCATACTGATAACTGTACACATCACCAAGCGGACCGATGCGCGCCACCGGCAATCCCCGATCGTCATACTGCAAGACCGTGGTGTGGCCGAGTGAATTTGTGAGCCGCGTCTCCAGCCGCTCCAGGTCGTACACGAAGCGATAATCGAACAGACCGTGATCGCCCCACGCGTGATCCACGCGCCAGAGGCCATCCTCGTGAAGCTGATGACTGTAATGAAACGAGAGCCCGTTACGGTCCGTGTGGCGAACCATGTTGCCGCGCGCCGCATACTCGAAGCAATACGGCTTCTCGAGTGCATCGAAGACCGCGACCAGATTGCGCGCCGCATCCAGCTCATAACGCACGAGCGGATGACTCAGGCCTTCGGCATCGGCCAGCGTGAAACGGCCGGCATCGACGAGGAGCTTGCGTCCGGTAGGCGCGTCGCCCGACCATTCCGCGACGCTGCGCATGGCGCCATCGGGCGCGCGCTCGAACTGCCATGCATTGCCGTTCAGATCGCTGAAGCGCGACAGGCGCAGAACCAGGCGCGCATGCGGCGCGAGAAACTCGACCTCTTCCTTCCAGGTGCGCGGCAACGGATAACGGTACTCGTGGCTCTCCCGCGTGCGCAGCACGAGGTCATCCCCGTCGCGATACAACGCGTGTCCGTTCTGCCAGTCGTACACGCGTGAATCCCACCCCGCTTGTGCGGGCAACTCCGCGAACGCGGTCAGGTGGTCGCAAAAGGCCGCGTAAGCGACAACATCACCCTCACACAGCGCGAGTTCGAGCCGAGTGTCGGCGGGCGTCTGCCAGCCATGCCCCGCGATACCGCAAAACGAGTCGTGGCTCGCGTAATAGCGGTTCCACTCGAGCGGCAAACGTCCGGCCACCGTGAAATCGCTCTGCTGCACGACCACCTCACCCGTGACGGAATTCACCGGCTCGGCATCGAAAATCACGCACTTGATGAACCCCGATGGCCAGTTCTTGAAGAGATCCTTGGCGAGTTGGGAGCCGCGAAATGCATCGAACAATCCCTTGAGGACGGCGGCCATGTTGAACATCGGCGGACCGCCGACGAGCACCGGGCGCCCGGCGGGAATCGGCAACATCACCGAGGTCGGCAGGGATAAATAACTCCGCTGCATGTGCGAGCCTTTCTTGTCGGTCGGCTTCAGGCCGACCGCCGAGCACGAGAGCGCGGGGAGCGCGGCGAACGACATCGGATCGTTATTGGCCAGCACCGTCTTGCTGCCCATGAACGCTTCCGAATCATGCGAAGGAATCTTGATGTCGGGGCCGCCAAAGCTCGCGCCTATCGGAAAATGCAGGCCCGGCATGTGATAGGTATGCGTGCCGATGGTCGTGCGCATCAAGCCGTTCACGAGAATCGGCCGACCGCCCCCGCCTGATCCCGCGCCCGCGCCGAGCGCGTTCTTGATGGCGTCGAGTTTCTCTTTGGCGGCATCCGCGGCGGCCTTCGCCTTCAGCGCTGCGGCAACGAACCGGTTCTTCTTCGCCTTCTCGACGGCGCTGCCCACCGCGGCCATCGCGCCGTTCGCCGCGTCCATCGCCTGCCGCGCAAGCGGGCTGTTATCGAGCACGGCTTGCATCGCGGCTTCTATCGCGGCTTCCTTGAGCGCGGCCTCGATCGCGCCTATCGCCGCCTTGGCCGCGTTGGAGTATTCGTCGAGGTCGAGAATGAAACCCACATGCGGATGCGGAATCGGCACCGGCACGGGCGACGGCGGCACGATCACCATATGGATGTCGATGCCCGCCACCGGGTCGAAATGTTTCGCGGCTGGGACGCTCATTGCGCTTGCACCTGAACGTTGGCCCGGGCGGCGCTGCGTGGTTCGCCTGGGCCAATGCCCAAGCTCTCGCGCCAGCGCGGACCGAACAGCGTGACGAGCCGCACATGAAGCGCATCGCGCCGCTCGTGCAGCGGACCGATGCGCTCGAGCATCCATTGCGCCACGACCGGCACATTGCTCTGCGCGCGCATTGGGGCATCCATGCGCCCGGCCGCCGCCAGCGCCCTGAACCCCGACTCGAGCGCCGGCTCGCGCCAATGCGCCCGGTCCAGGCACCACGCATGCATGCGCCACGCTTCGACCGTCAGAATTGCGTCCTCTGCCGCCTCGCAATGGACCGCCGCGCGCTCGTAGCACGGCACAGCCTTGAGCGGTTCATTGCGCGTAAGGTGAACACTCGCCTCGCCGAAGAGCGCATTGGCCGCGAGTTTGTTGCCCGCCGGATGCCCCGCTTCTATCGCCTTCGCGCCGCTCGCGAACGCACCGCGATACGCGTCCAGCGCCTGCCCGTGATCGCGCCACTTGAGAAACGCGGCGCCTGCAAGAAGGTCGACGACGACGCATTGATCAAACCATTTCGCCTCTTGCGCAACCGCGAGCGCCGCAGCGCGCAGACGCTTGAGGCGAGCGGGATCGTCGTGTTCGAGCGTCTCGGCCAGCTCGACGAACAGCCGCCTGAACTGCCCGCCCGGACCACGCTCGCCGGACTGCGCCACGAGTTCGCGCGGCACCGCTTGCATGTGGTACTTGCCATGCACGACCCGCACCGCTTTCGCCCACTGCCGCACGAAATCCGCGCACGGTGCTTCGTCGAGGATATGCGTGGCGTAACGCAGCCGCAAAGCGAACGCGTCGTGGTCCCGGTCTTGCGTGAGCAGCGTGGAGAGCCACGCGGAAAACGCCTTGTCGTCGCGCGCTTCGCCCGGCACGAACACCAGCACCATCACGAAGAAAAGATCCGCGTGATGGTCCATGAGACTTTCGACCACACGCAGCAGATAGCGCACGCCGGTTTCGCGCTGACGCACGGGCGGCCGCCAGTCCGCGACAATGTCGTTCTTCTCGCTGCCGGCGCGCCTTTCCTCGTAGAACGAAATGATTTCGGCGGCGAGCGCATCGGCGTAGCGTGCGGGTTGCTCGAACGGTGTGCGCAGGCACAGCACCGCGCTCGACATCTGCTCGCCCGCGCCGAAGTAGGTCTTGACGAGTTCCCGATCATGCTCGCTCGTTTGCCACAGCAAAAGCCGCGCATCGCGGTTGTGCATGAAGCTGAGCCAGTCGGCGTGCGCGTCGAGGAGGCGGCGTTCGACCGCATTCGTGGGCGTGAAGGGCTGCGTGACGGGTGGCATTGAGGGCGGCATGACCAAGCTCCTCGCGGCTCACGGATTGAGCATGAGCACGGTGCCTTCCACCGTGTTCTTCACGGTGGCCGAGCAACTTACCGTCATGCCTTTGATGGTGTGCGATTTCGCCCCTTTCGACGTGATGTTCTCGCCGTTGATCGTGATGTTCCCTTCGTTGTCCATCTCGATCGTCGACTTCCCGCACACGAGCTTCAACGACGTGCCCGCCGTCACCGTGATCTTCTGCGCGACGCCGATGTCCTGATTCCCCGACACATGCAGCGCCTGCGCGCCACCGACCGTCACGCTATGCGCGCCGTTGATCATCTCGCTCTGGTCGCCCTTGACCACCGCGTTGTGCGCCCCGTCCACGTTCAGGTCGTAGTCGGCGCCCACCTTGAGCTTCTTGCCCTCCGTGACCGTCTCTTCTTTCGACTTCGACACCATCTCGCGCTTGAAGCCGATCACGGTGACACTGCGGTCGCCGGTAACGGCAACAATGTCGTTGCCCTTGATCGACTCATGATGGTTCCCGCCGACGCTCGCGGTCTCGTCGTTCGTGATCGACTTGATACGGTTCGCCTGGAACGTGAGCGTCTCGTCGCCGGTCACGGTTTCGGTGCGCGTGCCCCTGATGGTCGTGAGCTCGTTTCGATCCACGCTCGCCGTGCGGTCGCGCTTCACGTGCGCGGTTTCGTCGTGGCCGATCGTCTTGCTCCGGTCGTAGCCCACCGAATGCGTTTCGCTTGCCTCCACTTCAAGGCTGTGATCGCGCTCCGCGTGAATCAGGAGTTGCTCGTGGCCCTTCTTGTCCTCAAAGCGCAACTCGTTGCAATGGGCGCCGGTGCCGCCCGTGGTCGAGCGGCTCTTCACGCCCCACTGCGTCATGTTCGCGGGCAGGTCGTACGGCGGCATCTGGTCGGCGTTGTATAGCCGCCCGACGATGATCGGCCGGTCAGGATCGCCTTCCAGGAAATCGACGATCACCTCCTGGCCAATGCGCGGAATGGCGACCATGCCCCAGTTCTTGCCGGCCCACGGATGGCTCACGCGAATCCAGCACGAGCTGTTTTCATCGGACTTGCCAACGCGGTCCCAGAAGAACTGCACCTTCACGCGGCCATGATTGTCGGTGTAGATCTCGTCGGTCTTGCGTCCTACCACGACGGCGGTCTGCGGGCCGCGCACCGTCGGCCGCTTCGTGATCCGGGCGGGTGCGAACGGCCGTTTCGCGTCGATGGCGCTGAAGCGGCAGGCGAAGCGCGTCGCGTGCCCTTCGCCAAGGCTCTCATAATCCGCGTAATCGATCTCGAACTCGGCGCGCGTGACCAGGTACTGGATGTTCTGTTCTTTACGCGGATGATCTTCAAGCGTGAAGAGCGCGCCGACCTGCAAGCCGCGCGCATTGGTGAGCGCGTCCACGCGATGCCAGTCCGGTCCGCTGTCGTCGTAGTCGCTGGCTTCGTCGCCGCGCGTGCGCACGCGGCTATCGCCGTAATCGGGCGCAACGTAACCGCCCGGATAGTCGAACTGCTCGAGATCGCTGAAGTCGTCGAAGCCCGGCATGTCCTTGACGGACTGCTTGAGCAGCGGCCGCGTGGGATTCTCGAAGTCGTAATCGGTCAGTACGAAATTGCGCGTCTCAATCGCGTAATGCGTTTCCCATTGCGTCACGAACTCCATCAAAGGCACGCCTGCCTCCGAGCTGCGAAACGGCAGTTGTTCGTAGCCCGGCGTGCATTCGTGCACCGCGGCGCCATCGCCGAAAACGAGCGTTTCGTTGCCGTCGCGCTCCTGGAACCAGTAGCAGATGCCTTCGTCCTCCAGCAGGCGGCTGATGAACGCAAAGTCGGACTCGCGGTACTGCACGCAGTATTCGCGCGCCGGGTGATGGCGTGCATCGGCCTGCCAGCGGATCTCGCCTTGCTCCAGGCTTTGGTACATCGGATCCGCGAGCACCGCCTTGACGATATCGGGCACCGCCATGTTCTGGAAGATGCGGCAGTTGGTGCGCCGGGTCAGCAGCCACAGCCACGGGCGGATGCACGCGCGGTAAGCGTGCATCCGCCCGTGCATGCCGCATTGCCGGAAGGTGACGACATAACCCGGCATCGCCCGCTCGCCGCCGTCCGGCAGCGCGATGCGCACCGTCACACGCTGGCCGAGCACCTTGCATAGCTCGATGTCGCCGCGTGCGGACAGCAGGATCACGTCGTAGCGCGTCAGACGCCCCAGTTCGACCGTGCCGCGCAAGGTATGAAACAGCAGGTCCTGGCCTAGCGGCGTATCGATGCTCATCGCAGCAGAAGTCATGCATGCACCCCCGAGGGCTATCGTGAAGCAGACGTGAAAGCAGTCGTGAAACGAGGCGTGCGCCGCTTCAGCGGAGTTCGTGCGTCTTGGTGTTCCAGCCCGCCTTGACCGAACCCTTCATGCTGCCGTCATCGCCTTGCTGCTTGTATTCGTGCTCGATGTCTTCATAGGCGAGGTGCACGGTGCTCACGGTCGCGTCGGTCTGGCAGTCGTGCGAGATGTGCGTGACGAATGCGTTCTTGAGCGTGACGGTCAGGTATTCCTTCTGGCCATCGCCCGATTTCGATACGACGAGCTTCACGTTCGGCAAATGCTTGCCCGCCGCGCAATGGCGCTGGAGCACGGGCGACGCCTTGTCGTAGTGATGCGTGAACTCGAGGTGGTGCGGCTCGGCCTTGCCGCTGCCGAGACCGCCTCCGTGATCCGCGCTGTGCTTGTTGGTTACGCCACATTTCCAGCTCAGCAACTGGATGGTCTTCTCGGCGCCCTTTTTGACGCTTTCGCCTTCGATGCCGTCGATCTTGAGATAGATATCGTTTGCCATTGAGGACTCCGCTTGAAAGTCATGGGGAAACTGCATCGGCAAGACGGGCGTGGACCGGTTCTTTTGAAAAGCGGCCGGCTTCGCTAGTTGTAGTGGAAGCAATGGAGCGCGCGTTACGGCGTTTCAAAGCGCGGGCACATGGTTCGTCCTGTAGCAGACGGCGCATTCGCACGGCCGCCGTATGTGCCGTATGTGCCGTATGTGCCGTATGTGCCGTATGTGCTGTATGCGCCGTACCCGCCCTCCCCCTGCACAAGACACGAGACACGCGACATGATCGAGACGACCCGCGGCATGCGCCTCCAGCCATCACTGCTCGATCGCTTGACCGACGAGCATCCGCAGCGCAAGAGCGAGCCGCTGGACGCGCGCCTGATGTCTGGCGAAGGACTGCGCGCGTCGGTGCTGCGCGAGCTGCGCTGGCTCTTCAACGCGGCGGGGCAGCCGCGCGATATCGACGCCAGCCTTCATCCGTACGCAAGCGATTCCGTGCTGAACTACGGCTTGCCGAACTTCGTCGGCGGCTTTGCGGCGAGCGTCGACGTGCCGCGCCTGCACACAGCGATCCGCGAGGCCATCGTGCGCTTCGAGCCGCGCATCCTGCCGTCGTCAATCGAGATCGAGCGGGCGGGCGGCGACCAGGCGGACGAATCCCTCAAACAGATCGCGCTCGTGATTCGCGCGCTGTTGTGGTTTCGCCCGGCTTCGCTCGCGATCGTCCTGCGCACGCAGATCGATCTGGAAGACGGCGGCGTGACCGTGCACGAAGCGGGAGCGTGACGCCATGGATCCGCGCCTGCTGCGCCACTACGAAACGGAATTGCGCTATCTGCGCGAGATGGGCGCCGAGTTCGCGCGCGACTTTCCGAAGATCGCCGGCCGCCTCGGCTTGCAGCACGATGGCAGCACCGAAGTCGCCGACCCTTATGTCGAGCGCTTGCTGGAAGGCAGCGCGTTTCTCGCGGCGCGCGTGCAACTCAGGCTCGAAGAGGAATTCCCGCGCTTCACGCAACGCATGATGCAAACGTTGATGCCGCAAGCGCTCGCGCCCACGCCGTCGATGCTCGTCGCGCAACTGCAACCCGACTTCAGCAACCCGAACCTGGCGCGCGGCTTCACGCTGCCGCGCGGCGCGATGCTCGCCTCGAAGGAGGCGCTCAACACCCGCACCGCGTGCCTGTTCCGGACCGGCTGCGCGTTGTCGCTGTGGCCGCTGGAGGTCACGGAAGCGGCCTGGCTGCCACGCGCGAGCGACCTGCCGCTGGCCGGAGCACAGGCGCTCGCGCCCTTCGTGAACCGCGTGCGCGGCGTGCTGCGGCTTCGGCTCTGCGTGCCGGAGGGGCTGAGCGTTAACATGCTCGCTCTCGATACACTCACGCTCTTTTTCAGCGGCGACGAAACGGTGGCGTGGCGGTTGCACGAAGCCGTGTCGTCGCATGCGCTCGCGCTCACCGTGAGCGCGCCGGCGCGGCCGCTGCAGCGGCTCTTTCCACTGGCGGCGAGTGCCGTGTCTCATCCGGGTTTCGACGATGACGAAGCGCTGCTGCCCGTCACCGCACAGGGCTTGCGCGGCTACCGGCATCTGCGCGAATACTTCGCCTTCGCGCCGCGTTTTCGCTTCCTGCGCATCGCGGGTCTGGCGCAGGCGCTCCCGTATATTGAAGGGCGCGAATTCGAGATCAACGTGCTCATCGACCGGGCCGATGCCGCGCTTGAACATACGGTTTCCCGTGAGCACGTGCTGCTGCATTGCGTACCCGCCGTCAACCTGTTCCCGAAGCAGGCCGACCGCGCGCTCGTGAGCGATCAGAGCACCAATTTCCACGTGGTGCCCGACCGCTCGCGCCCGCTCGATTTCGAGGTGCATTCGGTCTGCGGGGTGCGCGGCTACGGCGGCAGCGTGACGGGCGAGCAGGTCTTCCAGCCGTTCTACGCCGCGTTCCACGACGCGCGCACCGACCATGCCGCCTATTTCACGAGCGAACGCGCACCGCGCGGCGTGGACACCGTGCGTCGCGCGGGTGGCATCGATACGGGATATGTTGGCAGCGAAATGTACGTGTCGGTCGTCGACGCGCGGCAGGCGCCGTGGCCGCGCACGCTGCGCCAGCTCGCCTTCGAAACGCTTTGCACTAACCGGGACCTGCCGCTGGCCCTGCCGCTTGGCGGTGCCAAGGGCGATTTCACGCTCGATTGCGCCGCGCCGGTGCGCGCCATTCGCCGCGTGTGCGGGCCGTCCCGCCCGATTCCCGCGATCCTCGACGCGCAGGATGGCTGGCGGCTCGTCGATCATCTTTCGCTCAACTACCTGTCCCTGCTCGATACCAACCCCGAGGAAGGCGCCGCTGCCCTGCGCGCGCTCCTGATGCTGCACGTGGCGCCCGGCGATGCGCAAGCCGCCGCCCAGGCCGCCGGCGTGCGCTCGGTGCGTGCGGTGCCGGTGGTACGCCGTCTCGCGATACCCGGTCCGATCACCTTCGGGCGCGGCCTCGCCGTCGAGCTGGTCTTCGACGAAACCGCTTTCGCCGGCGCGGGCGCGCACCTGCTCGCGCGCGTGCTCGACACATTCTTCGCGCGTTACGTATCGATCAATTCCTTTGTTCAAACCACCGTGCGCGGCGTGGACGGGCGCACGATTCACTCAGGATCCCCGCGATGCGGCGGCCGACCGACGATCTGAGCGTCCCGCACGAGGACACTCGTGCGCGCGAGCTCGCGGACTACTTGCGGGAAGTCGCCGACGCGCCGCATCGGCATCACTTTTTCCAGGTCTTGCGGCGCGTCGAGGCGTTGACGCCGGGCTTGCCGCGCCTCGGGTGCGCGCCGCGTCCGGCGCAGGAGCCGCTGCGCATTGCGCAGACGCCGTCGCTCGCGTTCGCCCCGGCGCCGATCGCGTCGCTCGAGTGCGCCTTCGAGCCGGATGGAAATCCAGATGCCGCCGATGCCCATTCCCATGCCCATGCGCATTCCCTCGTGCGCCCCGCGCGGCTGTCGCAATACTTCTTCGGCTTGCTTGGGCCAAACGGGCCGCTGCCGCTGCATCTGACCGAATACGCGCGCGACCGTCTGCTGCATGAACACGACGAGACCCTCGTGCGTTTTCTCGATCTGCTCACGCATCGTTACGCATTGCTTTTTTATCGCGCGTTCGCGCAGGCGCAGCCGGCCGCCAGTCTCGACCGCGCCGGAGACGACCGCTTTGGCCGGTTCATTGGCGCGCTGTTTGGAATCGGCCACGCGAGTTGCCAGCGTCGCGACGCCGCGCACGATCACCTCAAGCTGCGCCATGCCATGCACTTCGCCAAGGAGACGCGCCCGCCCGAGGGACTGCTCTCGATACTTGCCGACGGCCTGCGGGTGCCGCTGCGCCTGGAACCATTCGTCTGCGAGCGCCTTGCGGTGGCGGCCGACGAGCGGCTCACGCTCAGCGCGAGCCGGCGCCTTGGCGAGAGCACCGTGCTGGGCGCGCATGTGCTGACGCGCCAGTTCAGGTTCCGCTTGATCGCCGGGGCGCTCACGCTCGCTGAATTCATCTCGCTCCTGCCGGGCGGCGAGCGCCTGCCGGTGCTTACGGCGCTGGTGCGCCAATACCTGAATCGCGAACTCGCGTGGGACGTGCACCTCGTGCTCCAACGCGACGAAGTGCCGGAACTCCGGCTCGGCCGCGGCGCGCGCCTCGGCTGGACCACGTTCTTCGCGGGCCGACCGGGCGACACGCAAGCCGCAAGCGGCCCGCTCATCGACGCGGAAATGCGCGTGCCGCTGCCAGGCTCCGAGTATCCGCCGCCACAACCTCGTTCCAATCCGCGCCCGGGCAATTCGTCCAGGTAGGTCTCGGCAAGTCTTGGCAAGAACCGATCGAAAGGGAGAAATCATGGACCGCACCACCTTCGCGATGTATATCGGCAAGTTCAATCCGCTCGTGCACGACGCGATGATCGAAGCGACGAGTTTCTGCGCCAGCCGGCGCAATCCCTATGTCGAACTCGAGCACCTGTTCGAGGTGCTGTTGCGCAATGCCGGCAGCGATCTCATGCGTATCGTCGATCATTACGGCATCGATGCCGCACGCCTTGCCGCCGACCTGACGCGCGCGCTGGAGCGTCTGCCGCGCGGGCGCACATCGGAACCCGTGCCGTCCACGCCGCTCATCGACGCCATCGACGCGGCCTGGTCCCACGCCACGCTGGTCTGCCACGATGCGCAGGTGCGCAGCGGCTATCTGCTGATCGCGCTGCTCGACAAGTTCCAGAAGCGCATGCTCCTTCTCGCGATGTCGAAGCAGTTCGAGCGCATCAAGCTGGACAATCTGCGTGACAACTTCGACGCCATCACGCACGGCGACGCCGAGGACGGCCTGATTGCGCAGGATGGCGTGGTGTTCGCGAGCGCCGCGTCGATGGGACAGGCGGCGCAATTGGGGCAATTGGGGCAATTGGGGCAATCCGGTCAATCGCCGCAGGGCGCCGGATCGGCCGGACCGGACGTCCGGCTCGATGCACTCACGCGCTACGCCGTGGATCTTACGGCGCGGGCCGCGCGCGGCGAGCTGGATCCGGTCACCGGCCGCGACGAGGAGATTCGCCAGATCGTCGACGTCCTGATGCGCCGCCGCCAGAATAACCCGCTTCTCACCGGCGAGGCGGGCGTCGGCAAGACGGCGATTGTCGAAGGCTTCGCGCAGCGGCTTGCGAGCGGCGACGTGCCGCCGCCGCTCGCGAACGTCGCGCTGTTCGCGCTCGATCTCGGCCTGCTGCAGGCGGGCGCGGCCCTCAAGGGCGAGTTCGAGAAGCGCCTGCGCCAGGTGATTGACGAAGTGCTGGCGAGTCCGCGCCCCATCATTCTTTTCATCGATGAAATCCATATGCTCGTGGGCGCGGGCGGTGCAGCGGGCACCGGAGACGCCGCGAACCTGCTCAAGCCCGCGCTTGCGCGTGGCAATCTGCGCACCATCGGCGCCACGACCTGGGCCGAGTACAAGCAATACATAGAAAAGGACCCGGCGCTCACGCGGCGCTTCCAGGCGATCCAGGTCGCCGAGCCGGACGAAGCGCGCGCCCTCGACATGCTGCGCGGCGTCGCGCCGGTGCTGGAGGCGCATCACCGGGTGCATCTGCTCGATGAAGCCATGGAAGCCGCCGTGCGGCTTTCGCATCGCTATATTCCGGCACGCCAGTTGCCCGACAAGGCGGTGAGCCTGATCGACACCGCCTGCGCGCGCGTGACCGTGAGCCAGCACGCGACGCCCGCCGCGGTCGAGGACCTGCAGCGGCGCATCGAGGCGTTGCGCGTGGAGGCCGCGATCCTCGAACGCGAACGGAGCATCGGGCTTGAGCGCGGCGGCCGCGCCGCGGCGCTCAATGACGAGCTGGCCTCGCAGCAAGCCGCGCTCGACAAGCTGCAGGCGCGCTGGAAGGAAGAGCGCGCGCTCGTCGAACAGATGTTTGCCGCGCGGGCGGCGCTACGCGAGCCCACCGAAGCCGGCGCTTCCGGCTTTCCCGAGGCTGCCGCCGCCGACCGGCGCGCAACCCTGCTCGCCGGACTGCGCGACTGTCAGGCCCGACTCAGTGCGTTGCAGGGCGAAACGCCGCTCGTGCTCTCCAGCGTCGATGAAGGCGCCGTGGCGAGCGTCGTCGCCGACTGGACCGGCATCCCGCTCGGCCGCATGATGCGCGACGAGATCGACACCATCCTGAAGCTGCCTGACATTCTCGACCAGCGCGTGATCGGACAGCGCCATGCGCTCAGGACCATCGCGCGGCGGATCCAGACATCACGTGCGCGTCTCGACGAGCAGTGCAAGCCGGTGGGCGTATTCCTGCTGTGCGGCAGCTCGGGCGTCGGCAAGACCGAAACCGCGCTCGCGCTCGCTGAAACACTGTTTGGCGGCGAGCAGAACGTGATCACGGTCAACATGAGCGAGTTCCAGGAAGCGCATACCCTGTCGACGCTCAAGGGCGCGCCTCCCGGCTACGTGGGCTATGGCAAGGGCGGCGTGCTCACCGAGGCGGTGCGGCGCAGGCCTTATAGCGTCGTGTTGCTCGACGAGATCGAAAAGGCGCATCCCGACGTGCACGAGCTCTTCTACCAGGTCTTCGACAAAGGCTCGATGGAAGATGGCGAGGGACGCCGTATCGATTTCAGGAACACGATCATCCTGCTTACGTCGAATGTGGGCGACGCGCTCATCCAGCGCGCGTGCCGCGCGAGCGCGTCGCTGCCCTCGCCCGAGGAACTCACCGCGGCCTTGCGCGCACCGTTGCTCGACGTGTTTCCCGCGGCCCTGCTCGGCCGTCTCGTCACGGTGCCGTATTACCCGCTCAGTGACGAGATGATCGGGCGCATCGTGCGGCTGCAGCTCGAGCGCATCGCACGGCGCGTGGCGGAGCACCATCACGTGTCGTTCAAGTACGACGAAGCCGCGGTCGAGCTGATCGTCGCGCGCTGCAACGATGTGGAAGCGGGCGGACGCGCGATCGGCGCGCTGCTTACCAACACCGTGCTGCCGCGCATCTCGACCGAGTTCCTCAGCCGCATCGCGAACGGTGCGCCGCTCACGCACATCGGGCTGGCCGTGCGCGACGGCGACTTCGACTACAGCTTTGAATGAACGCGCCCACGACCCTGTCACTCGCTGCGCGTGGCTTTTTCCAGCCTCGCGCGCCAGGCGGGTTTTTCAAGGAAGCATGACCGATGCTCACGCTCACCGTCACCGCCTGCCGCGGGCAGCCGCTCGCCGAACCGCTTAGCGCCTCGTTCGATGTCGAAGGCGGCACCATCGGCCGAGCCGAGACCAGCCGGCTCGTGCTGGCCGATCCCGAGCGGCTCGTATCGCGCGTGCATGCGCGCGTCGAGCGCCGCGGGGGCCGCTGGCAGCTCGCGCAGCAGGGCGCCAATCCCGTGCTGGTGAACGGCCGCCCGGTTGCGGCCGGAGACGAAGTCGCGCTTGAGCACGGCGATGCCGTGCAGATAGGCGCTTACGACATCATGGTGCGCATCGACGCAGCGGCGCAGGCTTGTTCCGCGTCGTCTTGTGAGTCGTCTCATGCCCAGTTCGCCGACGCGGACAGCAGCTTCGACGTGCCCGGCCACACCGAGACGGATCCACTGCGCTTTTTCATGCCGGAACACGCGCCCCGGCGCGTACCGAGGCCCGCTGCGTCACCACTCGCCGAACCGGTGTCCGCGCCCAACACACACCAGGGCGACAACCCGATGGAGAGCCTCTTGCGCGCGACGCAGGACGTGCCGCCCCGCGCCCTGCCGGAAAGCGGGCTTGGCATCGAGAGCGCGTTCATCACGCCCGAGTTCACGACGCCGCGCGCGAGCGTTGCCGAACCGGCACGCAAGGAGGCACCGGCCGCTCAGGTCAACGTGGACGCGGACGTGAACAGGGACATGAGCAGGGACGTGAGCGCGCTGTCGCTGCGCGCCTCTTTCGCGCGCGGCGCGGGCATCGATGACGCGGACCTCGCGGAATTCACCCCCGAGTTCGCCGAACGGCTCGGCGCGCTCTTGCGCGAAGCCTTGCAGGGCACGGTCGATCTGCTCATCGCGCGTCAGGCGGTCAAGCAGATGCTGCACGCGCGGCTCACCCTGATCGAGCCGCGCGACAACAATCCCCTCAAGCATGCAGCCAATGCCGATGCGGCGCTGCGCAGCGTACTCGGCGTACCACGGCGCGGCTATCTGGGCGGCAGCGCCGCCTTGCGCGATGCCTGCAACGATTTGCGAGCGCATCAGTTCGGCTTTCTGGCGGGCTTGCGCGGCGCCATCGGCGGAATGTTCGAACGTTTCTCGCCGCAACGCATCGATGCGCTGCTGCCACCGCCCTCGAATGCGCAGAACCTTCTGCCGGTCCTGCGCGACGCGCAACGGTGGCGCAGCTTCGCGGCGCTCTATGCGCGTCTCGTAGGTGAATCGGAAGAAGATTTTTTCACGCTGTTCGGTGCGGCATTTCGTTCGGCATACGAAGAATCCGTCGAGCAGCATAAACATCAAGATTAGAGGAACCCGATGCGTTTCGATCTTGCCAGCATCACGGATCGCGGCGGACGCCGGAGCAACGAAGACCGGCTCGCGCTCATCCGGCACACGCGGCTGCTAGCGGGCGTCGTCGCCGATGGCGCCGGCGGCCACGGCGGCGGAGACGTCGCGGCGCAACTCACCGTCGACACCGTTTGCGCGGTGCTCGGCCAATGCGCGATGCACACCGCCATCAGCACCGCGCAACTGGCCGATGCGCTATTCGCCGCGAATCGCGCCATCGTGCAAGCGCAGGCAGCCGGTGGCGTCCTCGCGCACATGCGCTCGACTGCCGCGGTCCTCGCCATCGATCCGCTCACCGCGAGCGCCGCCTGGGCGCATTGCGGCGACACGCGCATCTACTGTTTTCGCCAGGGGCGCACGGCGCTGCAGACCGTCGATCACAGCATGGTCCAGAACCTGGTCGACGCGCGTCTGCTCGCCTCGCACGAAATGCGCGGCCATCCAATGCGCAGCCTCCTGCTCGCCGCGCTCGGCACGACCGATGCGCTGGAAGTGGAGGCGGCGACCACGCCCTTCGCGATCGCGGACGGCGACACGTTCCTCATCTGCAGCGACGGGCTGTGGGAACACATAGACGAAGCCGAGATGATCGAGTCGATCGGCGAGGCCGACGACGCCAATGGCTGGCTTGCGGCGCTCGCCGCGCGCGTGCGGCGCGTCGCGCCGCCGCAGGCGGACAACCTCAGCGCGGTTGCCGTGTGGGCGGGCGCGCCGAGAGAGGTGACGATCCTGGCCTTGAAGCCGGACGACCCGGCCGCGGCCCAGACGCGTGGCGTGAGGATCACGTCATAAATCGCTTGATAAGTCACTTCATAATTCACTTCATAATTCACGCGATAAAAAAAGCCCCGCCGGCGTGGCGGGGCTGCGTAGCCGTGCGCTCGCGCACGGCCTTTCCTAGCCTTTCACTTCCGGCAAGCGCGACACGAGCCGCAGTGATACGCCCAGCTTTTCCAGTTGATAATGCGGCCGCAACCAGAACGTCGCGCGGTAATACCCCGGCTTGCCCTCCTCTTCCTGCACCTCGACCTTGGCGGCCGCCAGCGGCTTCTGCGACTTGGTGATGACCGTCGAATTGGCCGGATCGCCGTCGACGTAATCGCTGATCCAGCCGTTCAGGAATTTCTCCATGTCCTCGCGTTCCTTGAACGAGCCGATCTGCTCGCGGCACAGATGCTTGAGGTAGTGCGCGAAGCGGCTGCATGCGAACACGTAGGGAAGCCGCGCCGACAACTCGGCGTTCTCGTTGGCGAAGGAACGATTGTATTTGGCCGGCTTCTGCAAGGTCTGCCCGCCCATGAACACCGCTTCGTCGCTGTGCTTGCGATGGATCAGCGGCAGCAAGCCGTTGTTGGACAGTTCGAACTCGCGGCGCTCCGAAATGGCGATTTCAGTTGGGCACTTCGAGTCCACGCCGCCATCGTCGGTCGGGAATGCGTGAAGCGGCAGGTTCGGCACGCTGCCGCCGCTTTCGGCGCCGCGGATGCGCGTGCACCAGCCATACAGCTTGAACGACCGGTTGATGTTCACCGCCATGGCATACGCGGCATTGGCCCAGGCGTAGCGTTCGTGGTTGGTGCCGTCCACGTCTTCCTCGAAATCGAACGCGCTCACCGGATCGGTCTTCGCCCCGTAAGGCAGCCGCGCGAGAAAGCGCGGCATGGTGAGCGCGAGATAGCGCGAATCGTCGGAATCGCGCAACGAGCGCCAGGGCGCGTAGTCGTCGGTCACGAAGATCTTGCTGACATCGCGCTTGTTGTCGAGTTCCTGCCACGAATCGAGACCGAGCAGCGACGGCGCCACGGCGGCCACGAACGGCGCATGCGCGGCCGCGGCCGTCTTGGCGATCTCGCCCAGCAGCTTGACGTCCTGCGGATGATGATCGAAGTAATAGTCGCCGATGATCGCACCATAAGGTTCGCCGCCCAGCACGCCGAACTCGTGCTCGTACACGCGCTTGAAGAACGGCGTCTGATCCCACCCCGCGCCCATGGCGCCGCGCAGCATGTCGCCCAGCTCCTGCTTCTTGATGTTCAGCACGCGGATCTTGAGCTTGGTGTCGGTCTCGGTGTTGCGCACGAGGTAGTCGAGTCCGCGCCAGGCGCCTTCCAGCCGTTGGAAATCCGGGTGATGCAGGATCAGGTTGACCTGCCGGGTCAGCTTCTCGTCGATTGCCGCGATCATCGCATCGATGGTTCGCAGCGTGTCGTCGGAGACAAGCGAATCTTCCTGCAGCGCCTGCTGCGCGAGCGTCTGAAGGGCGCTTTGCACGGCGCGTTCGGCCTCATCGGTGCGGGGCCGGAATTCCTTCTGCAGCATGTTGTAGAAGAGGTCGAATTTGGCGTCGGCCGCCTCGGGCGCGAGCGCCGCGGTCTCAAGATTGGTGATGGTGTCGGGCATGGCAAAGTCCTCGCTGGCGAGTCATGAAGATCGTTGAGATGATCGGGGTCATCGGGATCATTGATCGTTGGGAGAAGCTGCGTCCGGATTCGCTGGGTCCGCGGCGTCGTCATCGGATGCGCCCGGCACGGCCGCGTCGTTCCTGCCGGCGGCGAGCAGCCTTAGATAATCCGGATTCCTCAAGGCCTCGGTGAGCGCCTTCTCCGCCCCGCCCCTGCCGTCGAGCATCAGCTTGAGGCGGTCGAGTTGCATGCGGACCTTCAGGTACTCGTTCAGTTCGGGCACGTTGCGCGCGATCGCGCCCGGGCCGAAATCATCCATCGACGTGAAGGTGAGCGCGACCTGCAGGTTGTCCTCGTCGGTCAGGGTGTTCTTCACGGTGAAGGCGACGGACGGTTTCATGGCCGCCAGACGTCCCGCGAAGGTGTCGATGTCGTATTCCAGGAAGTCGCGATCGTTGACGGGCGGCACGGTGTCGGTCGTCTTGCCGCTCAGGTCCGACAGCACGGCCATGACGAACGGAAGTTCCTTGCGTTTCTCCGCGCCGCCTTCCTCCACATCCATTTGGATCTGCACGCGCGGCTCGCGGTTGCGGCTGATCCATTTCTGTCCACTATCCATGATTTGCATCCTCCATAAAGACGACAGTCAAGGGACTGTCGACAAGACGATTCACATCGCGCGTATTGAAAAAAATCCCTCGACCTCGGCGACTTCAATTGCGCTCGGCGCCGACACCGGCGATGGCGCGAACCTGCTGCAGCGCGTCCGGCACGAGTTCGCGCATCACGCCAAGAAAATCCATGCCGAGCAACGCGCTCGCGCGACGGATCAAGAGCGGCGCGGGATGCGCCGGCTCGGACTGCTCCAGAAAGGCGCTCACCGCGTCGAGCCAGGCGATGGCGTCGGCGCGGGATGTAAGCTTGCCGGTGGCCGGATGCGCGCCGCGTGGCGCGGCTGACAAAGCTGGCAGGGCTGGCAAGGCTGACGCGCGTTCACGGTTGCTCCCGTTCGCCTCCGATGGCGACATGGCGGCGCCAAGTGCTTCGGTTGCCGTGGCGGCGGCTTTTTCGGCCTGGCGCGCGAAGGCATTGCCCACGGCCTGCGCAAGCGCCTCGGCAGTCTGCGCGAGCTGCTCAAAGCGCGGCGCCGACGGCTCGACGCAGCGCTCGTGCAATGCGTCCTCCAGCGCGGACACCGCGCCGGGAAGGCGCAGCGCGACCTCCAATCCTGCACGCTGATCGCGCACGGCGTCGTCGAGCTGCTTGTGATACTGATTGAGCGCCGGGGCGGGCAGCTCGTCGCGCTCCGCCCGCTCGATTTCACGCACCGTCGGAACCGGGTTGCGCATTTGCACGAGCGGCAGGTCGCGCAGCGCGCGCAGGAAAGCGGGGCCGCGCAGCGCAGTCAGCACGTTGCAACGCCACGACGCGTCGAATTCGCCGGGCGCATTCGTGATCGCTTTCAGTTCGGGGTGCAGCGTGTCCCAGAAGCGCACCACCAGTTCGCGCAGCAGATGCAAGCCCGCTTCGCAGCCGGCGAGGCCGTTGAGCGCGACAGCCGCCTGCATGTAGATGAGCGCCACGCGCAGGTCTTTCGAGCGCATCAACAGGTTTTCAGCGCGCGCCTGAATGTCGATCCAGTTCGGGGGCACCGCCGGCTTCACGTCGTTGCCGATGCTCTTCTCGGGGCTGCCTAAAACGTCGATTTCTAGCGCCAGGAACTCACGGTCATTTTCGAGGTTCGGGCCGCCCGGCGCGGCGCCGGGCACGGGCGCGAGCAACGGCTCGAGCGTTTCGTACAGCAATGTGCCGGAGCGTCCGTTGATCGATTCGGATTCCTGCATGTCGATGCCTCGTGTGTAGGTCATGGTGCCGTCCTCAGAAATCGCCGCAGCCGTGTGGCCGGTTGACGATGATGCAATTGTTCAGATTGGGCTGCGAGCGCACGCGCCGCCATTCGACGGCGAGCGCATCGGGCGCGGTATCCGCGGGCAGGTTCGACGCCAGCGGCTGATTCGAACCCATGCACACCGACGTGCCGCCGCGCGACATCACGCCGGCGAGGTTGTTGTCGTAGAGGAACGAATGCTGTGCGTCAGTGAAGAAGGATTGCAGGCCGGTTTGGGTGAATAAGGTTCCGGGGGCATTTTGTTGGTTGGTGATGATGTTGTCGTTCGGGTTTTTGCGAACGTTCGGGCCATTCGGGCCATTCGGGTCGCTCGGACCACTCGGACCGTTCGGGTTGTTCGGACCACTCGGGCCGTTCGGATTATTCGGATTCTTCGGGTTGTTCACGCCCTCACTCCCCGCGTACAGGAAATGATTAGCCTGCATATCCGGGTTACAAGCGCCATACACGCATCCATACACGTTCGGCGTCGCACCGCCTGGCGATACCGCTCCGCGCGTTTCACCGGTCTGCGTGTCGGCCCAGATTCGCCAGGTCGCGCCGGACGACACGTTGCCCGCACCCGCATTGACGAAGTGGCCACCCGGCCCGTCCATCACGAGATCGAACGCACCGCCCGTTTTCAGGTTCACGTTCGTCGCGCCGCTCGCGCCCAGCCGGTCGCCAACGCCATGCAACTGCGCGGAACCACCGCCAAGCCCGATATTTCCCGTCAGCGCCCGTGTGAACAGCGCACCGTTCACGGTCGAGTTCGACGCGTCGATCACATTCGCCGGCCCGTTCTGCGCCGCACTGCCATACGCCGAACCCTTGAGCGCGCCGATATTGAACCCATGCGCATTCACGAACGTGACGCCGCCCGCGCCGGACATTGCCAGCGTGTTGACCGAATTCCCCGCGCTGGTCAGCGAAAACGTGCCCGGCCCGCTCAGCAGAAGCGCATTGGCGGTCACCGCGTCCGGCATCGTCACGGCGCCCGCCGAGGCAATCGCGAGCATCTTGCCCGCCACGTTCACGGCGCCGTAAGCGAGGATGCCCTGACTGCCCGCGCCCAGATTCTGCAGCGTGAGATTGGTGAGAAACGGGCTGGCCGCGTCAACCGTGATGCGCCCGGTGTGAGTCGCGCTCCCCACGATCAGCGTGTCTACGCCGGTCATCTGCGCGAGATCGGTGAGGGACAGTCCGAAGCCGCCCGACGGCTCGCCGATCACGATCGACGTCGCGTTGGCGGCGGCAAGGGCAAAGTTCGCATCGACGCCGCCTGGCATCGCGACGAGATTGCCGGTGCTCGCGAAGCGGTTCTGCGTGCCGCTCGTCCCAAGGTCGAGCGCACCGCCGTTCGTGCCGCCTTGCGCGCGCAGGATGACGTCGCCCTGCTGGCCGGCGCCGCCGATCGCCGACCCGCGCGCGACAATGCCCGCGCCCGCGCCCGTCCCCTGCCCGGACAGCGCGACATAGGCTTGCGGTCCGCCCGAGGTGGACATCGACACCTGGTTGAGCGAGACGCCGTTGACGCTGCCGGTCCCTTTGAGCGGCAAGCCCAGACCGCGCACGTCGATCGCGCCGCCCTGCGTGCTCACCGACACGTTCTGCAACGAGACGCCAGACTGAGACGAAAGTGACGAAAGCGACGAGAGTGCCGCCACCTCGGCAATCTCCGCCACTGGCGGCGCATACACCTTGCTGCCGTACAGCGAGATCGAGCCGGTGCCGCTTGTCAGCTTGCTCGATGAAACAAGCGTCGCGGACGGGTCATCGAGATTGGGTGGATACGACTCGATCGACAAGCCGCCCCCTGTCGCGGTGAGGCTGATCGAGCTGCTGGAGGTGGTGATGCTGCTGTCGTTCAAGGCGATGCCGTTGCCGGTCATGGTGACCGCGCCGCTGGTTGCCAGCGCGTTCAGGACCCGCGTGTCGATGCTCACGCCGTCCATGTCGATGACCGGCGCCTGCACGCTGAAGTCCCCGCCGTTCGTGACGAAATTCGCGGCGTCGAGCGTCACGCTGTGGGACGGCGTGGCCGGATTCCGATAGTCCGTCTGCATCAATACGCCGAGCGCGCCAGCGTTGGGCGCGGCGCTCACCGACGTCGCGCCTTCGTTCGATACTTCAATGCCTCCATAGGATTGCAGCGCGAATTGCACGTTGCTCGGTGCGCCTTGCGCGCTCTTGAGGATCGAGGCGTCGAGGGTGATCGTGCCGGCCGGCTGCGGCGCGGGGGTGGTGTACAGCGGCGCGGCCGCCACCACGGCGCCGCCCGTATAGGAGCGCACCGTCACCGACGTGCCATTGCTGAGCGCGCGGTCGATCGCATCGGCACTCACCTGGCCCTGCGCGGCAGGCGCTTGGTCCGCCACGATACGCACGCCGCCGCTGCCCGTTGCCACGAGCGGCGGATTCGCCACGATGTCGATGTCGACTCCCGCCGAATCGATCAGCCATTGCCCCGCGGCGCCATTGACCGCATGCGCGCTGACCTGCGCCTGGCTCACATCGAGCGTGGGCGACGAAGTTTCGACCGTGCCGCCGTTCCCGCCCAGCGCGCCGCCCGAGGCCGAGAGCGTGCCGGCAATGGTCGCCGCCGCGCCGTCCACGATCACCTCGCCGCCAGCACCCTTCGCCGGCGCTTCGGTGCCCGCCAGCACATACCTGCTGGCGGCGGCCGGCGCGGCGGCGGCGGCGCGCACCCGCGCGCCCGCATCGATCTGCACGCTGCCGGCGCGGGTCAGATCGACAGCCGCGCCCGATTGCAGCGCACTCTCGCCAATGCCGCCAATACGAACCCGGCCGCCGCCTGCGCCTTGCGCGGTGGCCGCCGTGCCGTTCGCATCGACGAGCGCGGTCGAACTCAGGTGCACCGTGCCGCCCGTGACATCGATGTTGCCGCCGCGCGCCGGCACGCCGTTGGCGCCGCCGCTGGCGTCCAGCGTGCCGGTGACCTGCACCATCCCCGAGCCGCCGTCCAGCACGATGCGCCCGCCGCGCGTCGCGACCGACTGCGCGCGCACGATGCCGTCCTGATTCAGCGCCGTCGAGATCAGGTCATCGGCTGTGCGCAGCGTCATCAGCGCCTGACCGCCATCGGCCACGACCATGCCCTGGTTCTCGATAGCCGCGCGCAAGGCGTTGCCGTTGACAACGACCTTGGTGAGATCGTCGGCGGCGAAATCCAGCGTCACGTTCCGCCCCGCCAGGAGCGCCGCCGTGCCCGCATTGGCGCTGACGACGCCGTCGGTGCCGTTGATGACGTTGCCGCCGATCAAGGCGACGGTGCGCGTCGCCGACGGCGTGTTCTGCGGCGTGGTGGCAATGAGCTTGCCGTGATTCTCGACGGTGCCCGCAACGCCATCGCTGTTAGTGTTGAACCCGAAGTGGTCGCTTGTGAGCGTCTTGCGGTCGAGCGGCAGGGTCGATAGCACCAGCGCGCCCGCCGTCATGGTCGCGCCGTTGAACACGGTGATGCCGGCCGGATTGATCACGAACACACGCCCGTTCGCGCTCAGCGCGCCCGCGATCCGCGTGGGTGCGCTCGTGAACACCTGGCTGACCAGCGTCGAGTTCGTCGTCGGCTGCTTGACGACCACGCTCGCCTGCGAGCCGATATCGAAGCTCGTCCAGTTGCTGATCACTGTGGGCGCGCTCTGGTTGATGGTGAGGGTGCGCGCGTCTTTGCCCGTCGTGACGCTGATGCCCGGATTGGTGCCGTATTGCACCGGCAGCGCACTGGGTGCGGGAGCGAGCAAGGGCGGCGCGGCTTGCGCCTGCGCCTGAAATAGCATCCACGCGGCGACGGCCAGCGTGCTCAGGGCGAGCTGTGTCTTCATCGAAATCTCCCGCCGCGCGCGCGGCATGACATCGGTTGCGGCCACGGTCTGCGCGGTCCGCGCGGTCTCTTCTCTTTAGAACGATTTGGTCAGCTGCAAATAGAAACGCGGTACCTTGTCGTCGCCGGTGCTGTCCTTCGTGCCGGTGCGCCAGGCGAGCGTGGCGTTGGCCGACAGGCCCCACGGGCCGCTCCAGAAAGCGCCCATGCCGACGCCGCCGCGCGTCACGCGGTTATCCGGCGCACCGCTGACCGGACGCGCGTTGTACCAGCCAATGCCAAAGTCGTAGAACGCCGAGAGCGTGAGGCTCGGCATCACGGCAAAGCGCAGCTCGGCGGTGGCAATGAGCGCGTCGTCCACGACCGCTTCCGATGGCGAATAGGCGCGCACGGCGCGTGGTCCGCCGAGCGCCACGCGCGACGAGTTGTCGAGATTGCGGCCCGCCCATTGCCCCGAGACCCCGGTGAACACGCTCAGCCGGTTGGTGATGGCGTTGAGGCGGTTGACGAACATCGTCGCGCGCAGGCTCGCGCCCTGCGTGTCGCGCCCGAACGGTCCCTGGTCGAAGGTGCGTTGCGGGTCCGAATCGATGTGAAGAGTCGCTGCCGTCAACTGGATCTCGGCGCTCGTGAAACCGCCGCCGAAAAGCGCGTCGCGGCCTTCGTAGGTCAGCGCACCGTTCGCGGCCCAGAGCGTCTGGCGGCTGTCCTGCCCGATCACGCCGATCCTGTCGACCAGGTGCCGGTACTCCAACGAGCCGCGCAACAGCAGGTTGTGCTGGCGCGAGCGCACGAGCGGCTGCGACGCCGAGAAGGTCAGGATATCGGCGTCGCCGGTTGCATCGAGTGCGGAGTACTGCTTGCCCAGGTAGTAGTACAGATGCGACGCCGCCACGCCGATGCGTGTGCCGTTCGCCCCGAGCGGCATGTCGTAGCCGACGCGCCCGTATGCGGTATCGAAGCGTTCAGCGGCGAGCAGGTTGACGTCGAGGTTGTCGCCGATCATGAATGGCGAGTTCAGCCGCGCCACGGCGCCGATGCGTACCCGCCCCGCGCTCGACGTCCCGTAGTCGTCGCCGGTCAGCGCGAACTGCCACGGCCGCGCGGCTTCCACGTTGACGGTCAGGTCGACAGTGCCGGGCGCCTCGCCCGCCTCCAGCGACGACGAGACGCGCACGCCCGGCAAGTCCGACAGCAGCAGCATGGCGCGCTCGAGCGCGTGTTCCTGGAGCGGCGCGCCGGGCGTGATGGCCGCAAGCCGGGCGCGCACGGCGCTCTCGCGAACGCGCGCGGCGGGTGACAGGTTGATTTGCACGTGCCCGATGCGGCCTTCGAGCACCGTGACCTGGACGTTGCCGTCGGTGACGTCCTGCGGCGGCACGACGGCTTGCGCAAGCAGATAACCGCGCTCGCGATACGACTGCGTGATGCGCGCGGCAACCACCTGCAGATCGTCGAACGTCACCGGCTTGCCGATCCACGGCGACGCGAGCGGCAGCAGGTCGGTGGCGGACACGCTGTCGTTGCCGGTGAAGGTGATGCTTCGCAGTTCGAATGACTGGCCCGGCGCGCCAGGAGTTGCTGCCTGCGCGGATGATCCGGGCCGGGCGGGCGGGCCCGGCCGGCCCGCGGGCAGGCTCGCGTCGCCGTTGTCGGGGCTCGTCGCGCCAGGGTTCGGATTGGGCTGTGTTTGCTGGAGCAGCGTGCCGGCGTCGGGCGCACGTGGCAGGCCTCCTGGTAGCGTGGGCAGCGCGGGCAAATTCACGCCCGGTGGCAGCGTTTGCGCCTGCGCCTCGGTCTGAGCGAGCGGACTCATGCCGGCGGCGACCATCATGGCCGCCGCGAGCCGAAGCGCCGCGACCGGGCACGACGCGCGTCGCGCCGGTTGCCGTGCGCGTGCGCCGGCGGCCGGCGTGTCGCCGCATTCCGGTTTCGCGACAATTGCAACTGCCGCGGTTCCGCGGCGCCGTGCGCCATGCATCGCGCAAGCGGCGGCCCGCGCAAAAGGATTGGATTTTGGGGATGGTTGCATCGTGTCACCGGGCGACCGTGAGCCGCCAGCCTCCCGTCAGGTCGAACGGCGCCCAGTAATACGGGCTTGCGAAGCGAGGATCGGCGAGCACGGCGAGTTGTGCATCGCGCATGGCGTCGATCGCTTCGTGGCCGGCGGTGAGAGAGCGATAGAACGTGCTCATGGTGAGTGCGCTCGCTTCGTCGTCGACCATCCACATCGACACGATCACGCTCGATGCGCCCGCATAGAAGAACGCCCGGGTCAGGCCCTCGATCTCGTTGCCAAGGCCAAGACGCCCGAGCGCCGTATCGCAGGCGGACAGCGTGACGAGACCGACGTCGTCGAGCCGCAGCTTGTAGATGTCGCGCGCACTGAGCTTGTCCGGGCCGATGGGCGGATGCTCCGGCGGCGCAAGCTTGATGTTCGAGTAAAGCGGATCGACAGAATCCGCTTCCGCGTGGGCGGCGACATGCAGCACACGGCCGTTGGGCGCGCTGTCGTAGAAGTGGGCGCGCGTGGCGTCGTCGCGCAGCCACGCGGTGCTCTGGCTGAAATAGGGCGTGATGACCCGCACTTCCCGCTCGGCGGCCGGCAGATCCCATCGGTCGGAAAAATGCGGATTGCCGAACGCGACGAGGTGGCTGCCAAGCGTGCGCTCGCGTGTGACGAGCTGCACCGCGACGCTCGCGGAAGGCGCGAGCGCAAGCGCATGGCGCTGGATCAGATAGCCCTGGTCATTGCGCAGCGCCTGGAACGGCATGTAGTACAGCACACCGTGCGGCACGAGGATGAGCCGGTCGTGCTCGCGCAGCCCGAGCGGCTCGATCAGCAGTTTGTCGAGCCGCGCGCCGTAGGCCCGTGCGCTCGCCTGCTGGTCGAGGATCGCAGCCCGGAACGCGTCCACCGCGCTGCCCAGGTCGCGCCGCTCGATCGGCAATACATGCGTGGTGAGCCCGTCGCGGCGCACGACGAACGCGATCATGCGGTGCGGCAACGCGTGGTATTCAACCATCGTTTCGTCGTCGCGCAGCGTGGTGCGCACCTGGGCAAGCGTGAGCGTGTCGCCGTTGAGATGGCGCGGGTTCACCCCGGCGTCCACGCGGCTGCGCACGGTGTCGAGCAACGCGCGCGCCCGGCTTTGCTCCGAGAGCGCCCACGCATGTTCGTCATCCTGATCATCCATGGCAAGGCCGATCGCCAGATCGAACACGCCCTGCACGTCCGCGAACAGGCCGGTCTTGAACTCGTCGCTGCGAAAGCGCGCGCGCATGGCTTCCGAATCCGCGATCGCGGCGGCGAGCGCAGCACGGGCCTGCCTGGCATCGCCGAGCGCGAGCCACGCGCGGGCCATGCCTTCATGCGCCCAGAGATCGTCGTAGTCCGCGTCCTCGGCGTGCTCCGCGCCTGGCTTCACCAGGCTGGCGGAGAACACATCGAGCGCCTTTTGCGGCTCGTGTTCGGCGAGCAGCAGATTGCCTTCGATACGACGAAAGAACGGTTCAAGCGATGGCGCCGGCGCCCCGCCCGATGCGGCAAGACTGGCGCGCGCGCCGGTGGTGTCGCCCGCTGCAATCTGGGCGCTTGCCACCGAGGCCAGCACGAGCGGCCGGTAGCGCGGCGAGGCTGTCTCGAGCGCCGCGCGATACGCATCGATCGCCGCGTTTGCGTCGCCCTCGCGCAGCACGACGTCGCCGAGCACCTTATGCGCCGGCGCATAGACCTGCGCCGGGTCCTTCGGCTTGCCATCGAGCGCCTTTTGCGCGTAGATCCGTGCATCGCGCAGATCGCCGGCGTAGCTGTAGGCAATCGACAGATCGCGAAAGGCCAGCACCTGCAGGTTCTCGTTATCGGATTGTTGCGCGAGCACCAGCATGCGCGACGCCGCCTCGATGCTCAGCCTGAAATCGCCACGCTCGGCCGCCGCCACCGCCATGCTGCAGTAAGCGTAGCCGTCGAGCTTCACACGGTCGCGGGTGAGCAGCAGCCGGCCGTCGGCGGTCAGCGCGCGCACGCTTTCCGCATCGCTCTGGCGGGCTTGATCGATGCGATCGGATGGCGCGGGTGTAGCGGGTGCAGCGGATGTTTGGGCGGCGGCGCAGTTCCACGACGCGGCAGCGCTCATCAGGCTCAGTGCGCTGAATGCGCTCACCAGCCCGCTTTTTAGCCCACTCATTAGCCCACTCACTAGCCGACTCTCCAGCGCTTTCGCGCGCCAGCGCCGCAAGTCGGGAATGACAGCGCGGCCGCTGCCACCGGGATGTTCGAAGCACGCTTTGGTCTTCACCGTGTTCTCCGCTCACTCGTCCAGGGGATACGCCGGTGATTGCATCCGGCGTCGAGACTACTGCGGCAAGACGAATCGTTCGGGGCGCTTTTAAAACGACGTGCGTGCACTTCGTTTAACGGAAGCGCGCGGCAAGCGTTCGCGCGTCTTGCGTCGACTCAGCGGAGGACCGGGATGGCGATATCTTTTTTAAAAGACGCGCACAGCGCGGCGCTTTCAACGCCGTGCGGCGAGTCTCGTCCCGCGTCACGGGGGGCGGCGCTCATGCTCATGGTCATGCTCAGGTTCGCGGTCCTGCTCGCGCTCACGGTTTTGCCCGGCTGCAAGTCCGCCGACTCGCGGCCGACCGTGCTCAAGCTGACGCTTTCCGCATCGGCAACCATGAATCGCGACGCGAGCGGACGGCCCTCGCCCGTCGCGGTGCGCATCTACGAGCTGAAATCGTCCGGCACCATCGATACCGTCGACTTCTTCACGCTGCAGGCGAAAGATCAGGCGACGCTCGGCACCGACCTCAACACCCGACGCGACTACATGCTGCGTCCCGGCGATGTGCTCAACCTCGAACAGACCCTACAGCCCGACACGCGTTACGTGGCGCTTGTCGCTGCTTATCGGGACATCGAACGCTCGCGCTGGCGCGCGGTGCATCCGGTGGCGCTGCACAAGACGACCGCGTTCGGACTGCGCATCGACGATCTCGACGTGACCATCGGGCCGCCATGACGCGAACTGGCGGTGCGTTTCGATCCAGATCGAGCCAGATCGAGCCAGATCGAGCCGGACGGACGATGTTGTTGCAAACCCGCGCCGCTCTTTCGTTTACCGCATGAATTTAGCGAATTAGCCGCTCGTTGCGCGGCCGCACCCGCGGTGCACCGCGCAACGGGCCGCAATCCAGACAAGGCAAGGAGGCGTACTCATGACCTGGCACCAACGCGTCATCTGGTCCGAAGGGCTGTTTCTCCAGCCGCATCACCTGCAGCAGCAGGATCGCTTTATCGAGCATCAGTTGCGCTCGCATGCCCGCGCGTCCGAGGCGTGGATGTGGGGCACGCTGTCGCTCTCGCTCGATCCGCTCGCGCTGGAGCTTGGCAAGATCGCGCTGGTCGCCGCTGAAGGACACTTGCCCGACGGCACGCATTTTTCCTTTCCCGACGATGCACCCGCCCCCGCGCCGCTCGATATTCCGCCGGACACGCGTGGCGAAACCGTGCTGCTGGGCGTGCCGATGGCGCGTCCGGGCGCGAAGGAATTCGACATCGGCCAGCGCCTGGCCGATGCGCCGGACATCACATTCGGCGCGATCGACGGGAATGGCTACGCGAACGGCCAGCGGCATGGGCAAATGCATGGGCAAATGCATGGCCTGCGCTATTGCATGAGCGAAGCGGAAGTGACCGACAACGTCGCGGGATCGAACCAGGTCGCGCAGATGCAGACCGCGGCGCCGAACCTGCGCCTCATGCTCGAACGCGATGCCACCGCCGCCTACGCCACGATCGGCGTGGCGCGCGTGCTCGAGCGCGGCGCCGAAGGACGCGTGACGCTTGATCCGGCCTTCATTGCGCCGTCGCTCGATGTCGGCCGGCAAGCCGCGCTCGCGGGATGGCTGCGCGAACTGTGTGCGCTGTTGCGGGCGCAAGGCAACCTGCTCGCGCAGCGCTTTACGGAAGCGCGCAGCGGCGGTGTCGCGGAGATCGTCGATGTCATGTTGCTGATGCTCGTGAATCGGCACGAGGCACGTGCCGAGCATCTGCAGGAGATGCCGGTCCTGCATCCCGAGCAGCTTTTCGAAGCGATGCGCGAGCTGGCCGGGGAACTCGCCACCTTCGAATCCCAGCGCCGCCCGGCGAAGCGCGTGGCGTATCGTCACGATTCGCTTGCCGACTGCTTCGGCATGCTGATGAATATGATCCGCGGTGCATCCGCCTGGCGCATCCAGCGCGCGGCGCAGCCCATCGAAATTGTGGAGACCGCGCCGGGCCAGCGTCAGGCGACCCTGCACGACCCCGAGCTGCTCAAGCGCGCGCGCATCGTGTTCGCCGCGCGGGCGCAAATGTCCTCCGAAGCCCTGCGCGTGCGTTTTGCGGCGCAGGCGAAGGTCGCGCCCGCGCAACGCATCCAGGAGATCGTCACGCTTGCGTTGCCGGGCATCACGCTGCGGGCGTTGTCAACGGTGCCGCCGCAGATTCCGGTGCACGCCGGTTTCGATTATTTCGAACTTGAACCGGGTGGCGATCTGTGGCGGCAGCTCCAGGAAAGCGGTCAGCTCGCCATGCGGGTGCTCGGCGACTTTCCCGCGCTGGAAGTCGAATGCTGGGCGGTGCGGCTCTGAGCGCCGCTTTCTGTTAGTAAGGATTCCCCTATAAAGGCTTTCCATGATGCACGATGAAAATTTCATCGCTCCGGCCGATCCTGAGCACACCATCGTCAAGCCGAATCCGTCGAGCCGGCTCCATGCGGGCGCGCGGCCGTCACCGGAAACACGCGCGGCGAACGGCGGCGCGGGCGGGAGCAAACCACCGGGCGCCTACGACACCCCGGACACCCCCGGCGCCCCTGATTTCTCCCACGACCCGCACGACCACTTCAATGACTTCGACGGTATCGGCCGACGCGAACCGGCCTTCGCCGCAGGTCTCGGCTTCGATGAGTTGTTCCGCTCGGGCGGCGCGCTCAATCCGCTCGCGCAGGCCTGCGCGCCGCTCATGCAGGCCGCCGCGCAACTGCGCCTGTGCACGCGCTGCCCCGATCCCGCCGCGCTCAGGGACACGCTCGCGCGCGCGGTGCGCCGTTTCGAGAGCGAAGCGCGTGCGCGCGGCATCGCGCACGAAGCGGTGCTGGCGGCACGCTATATCGTCTGCACGCTGATCGATGAATCGGCATGCAGCACGCCGTGGGGCGCGACCGCCTGGCCGCAATACAGTCTGCTGGTGATGTTCCACAACGAGGCGCGCGGCGGCAGCAAGGTGTTCCAGTTGCTCACCTGTTTCGCGGAAGACCCGGCGCGCCATATCGACCTGCTCGAACTTGTCGCGCTCACGCTTGCGCTCGGTTTCGAGGGCCAGTACCGGGTACACGCGAACGGCCAGTACGCTCTGGATGCGCTGCGCCGCCGTCTCTCCGACCTGATCCGCAAGCAGCGCGGCGTGCCGCATGCCGAGCTTGCGCCGCATTGGCGGCCGGCGAGCGCGCCACCGCGCCGCGTCAGCGACGTGGTGCCGTCGTGGCTAGTCGCGGCGGCCACGGCGCTCGCGCTCGCGGCGGTGTTCGTCGGCTTCGATGTATCGATCAACCGCGCGTCGGATCCGGTGTTCGCACACATCGCCGCGATTCGTTCGCTGAACGCGCCCGGCGGACCCGGCGAATCCGGCGGACTCGCGACCGGCGCGACGCCGGTCGCGCACGCGACGCCGGTCGCGCACGCGGCGCCCGCCGCCGGCGCCGCACGCCTGGCCGGCCTGCTCGCGCCGGACATTGCGGCGGGGCACATCAGCATCGCGACGCGGCCGGGCCGCTCTGTCATCACGCTCGCCGGCGACGCGGACTTCGCGCCCGGCAGCGCCACGCTCGACCCGTCCGCCGAGGCGCTGGTGGGCCGCATCGCCGAGGCGCTCAAGGTGTTGCCCGGCAAGATCCTGGTCGGCGGGCATACCGACAGCGTCGCCATCCATTCGGCCCGCTACGCGTCGAACTGGCAGCTCTCGCGCGAGCGCGCGGAACGCGTGCGCGCGGTTATCGACACGACGCTCGATGCGGCCCGCGTCGAGGCGCAAGGTTTTGGCGCGACCGAACCCGTCACCGGCAACGACACGCCCGCCGGACGCGCCCGCAACCGTCGCGTCGAGATCACGCTGTTCGCGCAGCCGGGCTGAGCGCACCGGCCGGCGCCTGCACCGTTCGCACCAATAACAGGAGAATCACCGTGCTCAAGAAGATCGCATCGATCCTGTTTCATCCGCTGTTGCTGCTCGCGCTCGCGCTCGGCATGACCGGCGCGCTGATCTGGTGGATCGGCCCGCTCATCGCGATCGGCGCGCCCGATACGTACCGTCCGCTGGACAGCGAACGGGCGCGAGTCATCACGATCGGCGTGCTTGTGCTGGTGGTGGTGTTGCGCGGGCTCTGGCTGGTCGCGCGCGCGATCTGGCGCAATCATGTGCTGGCGGCCGGACTCGTCGGACGAGCCGCGCACGAAGCGCCGCAGGCGTACGCCGAGCCTGAGCCGGGCGCGGAAGAGATCGTGGAGCTAGGGCGGCGTTTCGACCGCGCGGTCGCGGCGCTGCGCGAAGCCCGCGTGAACGCGGCGGGCAGCCGGCCCGGATGGCGCGACTGGCTCTCGATGTCCGGGCGGCAGTATCTTTACCGGCTGCCGTGGTACGTGCTGATCGGCGCGCCGGGCTCGGGCAAGACCACCGTGCTCGAATACTCGGGCCTGCAGTTTCCGCTCGCAGACAAGCTCGGTGACAAGCTTGCCGACAAGCTTGCAGGCGCCGGCCGTTCGGCGCCGGCTGCGCAAGCGGCGTCGGGGGCGGGCTGGCATGCGAGCCGTATCGACGGGATCGGTGGAACGCGCCATTGCGACTGGTGGTTCACCGACCGTGCCGTGATGATCGACACCGCCGGCCGCTATACGACGCAGGAAAGCGACCGGCGCGCCGACGCGGCCGCATGGCACGGCTTCCTGTCGCTGCTCAGGCGCACGCGTCCGCGCGAGCCGATCAACGGCGTGCTGCTCGCCGTGAGCGTGGCCGAGCTGCTGGAAGCGGACGACGCGCAGCGCGCGCTCACCGCCGCCGCGCTGCGCGCGCGCATCCACGAACTGAGCGCGCATCTGCGCACGCGCTTTCCGGTGTACGTGCTCGTGACCAAGGCGGACCTGCTGCCGGGCTTCACCGAGTTCTTCGCCGACCTCGACAGCGACGCCCGCGCGCAGGTGTTCGGCTTCACGCTGCCGCTTGAACACGCCACAACCGCCACCGCGCCGGCCGCATCCGCGCCGCAGCCGAACCTTGCGGCGCAGGTGCGTCGGGAGCTGGAAGCACTCGACGCTCGCCTGGTCGCGCGCGTGCTGGCGCGCACGGATCAGGAGCCGAATGTCGCGGCGCGCGCCGCGATCATCGGTTTTCCTCAGCAGTTCGCGGCGTTCCGGCCGCTGCTCGAAACCTTCCTCGCCGATGTCTTCATCCAATCCCCGGCGCGCGATGCGGCGTTCATGCGCGGCGTCTATATCACGAGCGGCACGCAGCGAGGCGCACCGATCGACCGCGTGCTCGCCACGCTCAAGGACGCGCTGCGGCTGGAACGCGCCGCGCCACGGCCGCTCAGGACCGCCGCGCGCAGCTTCTTCGTGCGTCGCATGCTGACCGAAGTCGTGTTCGCGGAGCAAGGTCTCGCGGGCAGCAATCTTCAATGGATGCGCCGGCGCCATCTTCTGCGCCTGGCCGGCTTCGCCGCGATCGGACTCGCCGCCGCGCTCGCGGTGAGCCTGTGGAGCGTGAGCTATCTGCGCAACCGCACCTACGTTGCCGCCGTCGATCAGGCCGCGCATACGCTCGGCGTGCAGGCGGCGGCGCTCGGCAACAGTAACGGCAACGGCAATAGCAACGTCAGCGACGCCGCGCATCTGACGCGTGCGCTGACGCTGCTGTCGGTCGCGCGCGCGCTCGCCTCGGCGCCGCCCATCGACGCCGCGCATGCGCCGTTGACGATGCAATGGGGCCTGTGGCAAGGAGCCAAGCTCGACGACGCGGCCCAAGCGACCTATGCGAGCCTGCTCGACGGCTGGCTGCTGCCTTACCTCTCAGCGCGTGCCGAAGCAAACTTGCGCGAGGCCGCGCGCGGCACGTCCGCGCAAGCCTACGACGCGCTGAAAACCTATGTATCGCTCTTCGAGACGCAGCATCAGGACAGCAGCGCGGCGCTGCGCACCTGGCTGCTCGCCGACGCGAGCCGCCTGCCCGGCGCGCAGCCGGGCGGTACGGATCGCCAGGCGCTCGGCAAGCACGTCGATGCCCTGTTCGAACACGGCGCTGTCCACTCGAGCCGGCCGTTCGACGCACCCCTCGTCGCGGCGACGCGCGCGCGGCTGCTGCGCGTGGCGCTCGACCAGCAGGTCTACGAGCGCGTCAGAACCGCCGGCGTGGACAGCGGCTGCACGCCATTCACGATCGCGCGCGCGGGTGGCCCGAATGCGCCGCTGGTCTTCGAGCGCGTGAATGGCGCACCCCTCTCCGAGGGCGTGCCGGGCCTATTTACCCGCGAGTGTTTTTACGGCCCCTTCCTCGGCGCGATCGACAAATATGCGAAAGACGTGCACGACGAGGCGTCCTGGGTGCTCGGACCGGGCGCGTCGGGTCCTGACAGCGCACCCGAGGCGCTGAAGACAGGCGTGCGGCGCCTCTATGCGCAGGACTACATCCGCGAGTGGGAGAACTATCTCGGCAGCATTCGCCTCGTGCCGGTGCAGGACCTCGCGCAAAGCGCCCAGCGGGCGCGCTTGCTCGCGGCGCCGGACTCGCCGCTGCTCGCCTTCGTGCGTGAGGCGGCGCGCGAAACCGCGCTGTCGGACGCGCCCAAGGGTGAGCCCTCGCTCACCGAACGGGCCGGCCAGACCTTTCACGCCCTAGGCAACACCGTGCAGCAGCACTTGGGGGGAGCGGCGGCATCGGCGGCATCTGCGACCGGTCCGGAACAAGACGTCGACAATCGTTTCTACCGTCTGCATGCCATCGTCGATGCGTCCGCGCCCGGCCAGCCTGCGCCGATCGTCGCCGCGATGGCGCTGCTCAACGAGGTCTACGTCTATTTGAGCGCGCTCGACGGCGCCATGCAGCAGAAAGTCGCGCCACCCAGCTCCGACGTGCTCGCGCGGCTGGGCGCGCTCGCCGGGCAATTGCCCGAGCCGCTCCGCACGGTACTCATCCAGCTCGGGCAGAGCGGCGCGCAGCGCGCGCAGGAGACCAAGCGCGGCATTGCATCGAACGATCTCAGGTCGCTCACGGCATGGTGCAAGCGGGTCGTCGACGGGCGCTATCCGTTCGATCCGTCCGCGCGCGCCGAAGTGCCGCCGCAGGATTTCGACACGCTCTTCGCGCCGAATGGCCGGCTTGACGCCTTCTTCCAGAAGACCCTGGCCGCCGATGTCGATACCTCTGTGCATCCATGGGCCTACAAGAAGGTCGACGGCAGCGCGAGCGCGGCGAACGCCGCGGGGCTCGCCGATTTCGAGCGCGCCGCGACCATCCGCGCGGTGTTTTTCGCGGCGGGCAACCCGACATCCGCGCTCGCGCTGAACTTCAAGCCGGTCGAGATGGATCCGTCGATTCTCCAGTTCACGCTCGACATCGACGGTCAGCTCGTCAGCTACGCCCACGGCCCGCAACTCGCGACTCCCGTGCAGTGGCCTGCCGCACACGGCGCCTCGCGTGTCAGCGTGCAGCTCACGCCGGCACCCGGCAGCGGCGCCGGCCCGCTCTCCTATGACGGACCCTGGGCGCTCTTTCGCATGCTCGATCGCATGAAGATCGAACCCACCGCGCAGCCGGAGCGTTTTTTCGCGACCTTCGACGTCGAAGGGCGGCAGGTGCGCCTGGAAGTGTCGGCGGGCAGCGTGCAGAGCCCGTTCGGTCTCGCCGAGCTGCGCGCGTTCCGATGCCCGGAGGGACTATGAGCTCGCTCGATCCGGCCGGCGCACCCGAGGCGGGTGAGCTGCGCGCGCCCGGCTGGTACGGCAAGCTGCCCGCGCTCGGCGACTTTGCGTCGCGCCGGCTGCCGGCGCGATTTGTCGCGTCGTGGGACCGCTGGCTCGCGCAGGGTTTGGCCTCAAGCCGGGAACGCCTCGGCGATGCCTGGCTCGACGCATATCTAACAAGTCCGGTCTGGCGCTTCTTCCTGATGCCGGGCGCGCTCGCATCCGCAGATAAGGACGGCGAGGTGTGCTGGAGCGGCGTGGTCATGCCGTCGGTGGACAGCGTGGGGCGCTATTTCCCGCTCACCATCGCCGCGCCGTTCCAGGCCGCGCCCGTGCGCAGCGACGCGCTCGCCGACCTATGGCGCTGGCTCGGCGAGATTGAACGGATCGCGCTCGCGGTGCTGCGCTTCGATCAGCCGGTGGCATGGCTCGAAGCACAACTGGCGCTGCGTCCGCCACCTGACGGCCGGCCCGTGCACGGCTCGCTGTATCGTGGCGGGCTGCTTGATGAGCTCAGCATCTGGGCAGCGCTTGCGCCCTCCGCGCACGGCGCGCACTCGCTTCCTGACTCGCTTCCTGACTCCCTCCCCGATCCGCAGCCCGGCCCCGCCGCCGCGCATGCGTTGTGGGTGGCGCCCGGCCTGCCGGACGCCGGGCTTTTCGTCGCCATGCTCACGGACGGACAGCCATGAATTCCGATGCTGACGACAAGACGATCATCGTCTCCTCGCCGGGTTGGGGTAACGGCGCACCGCCGCCGGCGAGGCCACCCACGGCGCGCGCGGCCTCGCACCCCGGCGGCTCGGGCAACGCGTTGACGCCCGGCACGCGGCTCGCCGAATTCGAGATCGTTTCGCTGATCGGCGAGGGCGGTTTCGGCATCGTCTATCTCGCACGTGATATCTCGCTGCATCGCAATGTCGCGATCAAGGAGTACATGCCCGCGATGCTCGCCTCGCGCATCGGCATGACGAACGTCGAAGTGAAATCCGAGCGGCACGCGGACGCGTTCGACATGGGGCTGAAAAGCTTCATCAACGAAGCGCGTCTGCTGGCGCACTTCGACCATCCGTCGCTCGTGAAGGTCTTCCGTTTCTGGGAAGGTCACGGCACGGCCTACATGGCGATGCCCTACTACGAAGGCGCGACCCTGCTCGATACCCTGCGCGCCATGCGCGAGCCGCCCGGCGAAGCGTGGCTGCGCGCCGTGCTCGAACCGCTCGTCGATGCGATCGGCGCGCTTCATCGGGAACATTGCTGGCATCGCGACATCGCGCCGGACAACGTCATGCTGCTTGCCGGCAGCGGCCGGCCCGTGCTGCTCGATTTCGGCTCCGCGCGGCGCGTGATCGGCGACATGACGCAAGCGCTCACCGCTTTCCTGAAGCCGGGTTATGCGCCTATCGAACAGTACGCCGAAGTACCTTCGCTGCGACAAGGGCCGTGGAGCGACGTCTACGCGCTCGGCGCGCTCGGTTATTTCGCCATCCTCGGCAAGACGCCGCCGCCGGCCGTGGCCCGGATCGTCGAGGACGGCTTCGTGCCGCTCGCGCGAGCCGCGCCACCCGGCTACTCGGCCGCGCTCCTCAGCACCTTCGACGAAGCGCTGGTGCTGTGGCCGGCCGAGCGCACGCGCAGTATCGAGGCGTTCGCGGCCAACCTGGACGCGGGGGATGGCGCGAAGCGTGGGGAGCGTGGGGAGCGTGGGGAGCGGAAGCGGCGAGCGGATAAAGCGGTGGACAAAGTGGCGGACACATCGCAGGGCGTCTCAACCCTGCGTCTCCTCGCGCGTCCGCGTACCGCGATTGCGCTGGCGGCCGTGGCGCTCACGGGGGCGTTGCTGGTCGGGCCAAACCCGGTGGAGCGCCGGGGCGCATCGCCCGATACGATCGTCGAGCCGGCCCGATCGAATGCGGCGCCGCTGAGTCCATCGGCACCGGCCGTGCAGCATGAGGTGCACGAATCGCACGAATCGCACGAATCGCACGAACCGGCCGTGCATCAAACGCCGCCGATTCGCTGGACGCCGCTCGCCGAACTCGAGCGCATAGCGCTGCATGCCGATGCGTCGATACGCGTTCGCGCCAACCCGCCGTCCACGCGCGCCATCGCCGATCGGGACAGGCTTCAGCTTACGCTCACGAGCTCGCAGGACGGCTACGTCTATCTCTTTCTCATCGATGCAAACGGCAAGTACCAGATGCTCTTTCCGAACGAGATCGACCAGGACAACGCGATCACGGCGGCCCGCCCGCTCGTGTTGCCCAAGCCGCGATGGGCGACCGTTATTGGCGAGCCGTTCGGTGACCTGCACGTCTTCGTGCTGGTGTCGCGCTCGCGGCGCGCGTTCGACACCTCGCTGCTCACACAGGATTCGGTGTTCGGCGTATTCGACCCGGCACGTGCGCCGGCCACGCTGTCGGCCGATTCGGCATCGCCCTATGCGGGGCGCCCGGAGTGCGGCAAGCAAGCGCCGTCCTGTCCTGACGAGTACGGTATCGCGCAATTCAAAATCGACGTCGTCCGCTCGTCCAGATGATCGTGAGCCGCCCTTTTTTTCGCAACGAGGACACGATGAAAACGATGACCGCCCAATCAGGTTCGCTGCCAGTCTTTCGCCCGCCGCCCGCGCGCGCGAGTCTGGGTCTGGGTTTGGCGCTATGCGCCGCGCTCGCCGGATGCGCGATGCAGCAGGACGCCACGCGCGTCTCACCGGCTAGCGCCGGCGCACCGCCGTTGCCCGTCGCGGCATCGACTGCATCGACCGCGCCCGCTGCGGCGGAGCCGGCCACACGCGCCATGACCGATGTCACATCGTCCGCCTCGTCCACAGCGTCCCCATCACCCACTCCGACGCGCTCCGCGGTGCTCGCGGCGGCAGCGCCGCCCGCGCGCGCACGAACCGCCACCCCGTTTGCCACGCAACACGCCGTCTACACGCCGGTCGGTTTCGCCGAACTGCCGGGCTGGACCAGCGATCGCCTCGATCAATCGTGGCAGGCGTTCCTGCGCAGTTGCCGCGTGCTGGGAAGCCGCCCGGCGTGGGCATCGACTTGCGCGGACGCCGCGAATGTCGATGCCGCCGACGATGCCGCAATCCGCGCATTCTATGAACGGCACTTCGTCGTGTATCGGGTGGAGAGCACGCGAGGCGAACAGGGCGGCCTGCTCACCGGCTACTTCGAGCCGGTCGTGCACGGCAGCCGCAGCTATGGCGGGCGCTTCGTGTACCCGGTGTATGGGGTGCCGCGCGACATGCTTTATCTCGACGCGCACCGCGTGCCGCCGAACGCGCTCGGCACGCTGACGGTCGCGCGCATCGTGGGCCGCCAGGTGGTTCCGTTGGCCCAGGTGTCAACCGGCTCGATGTCCGGCGTGTTAGCGCTTGATCTCACCGGCGCGGTGCCTGACCTGCGCGACAAGAAAATCCGCATGCGCCTTTCAGGGCGACGTATCGTGCCGTACTACACGCGTGCCGAGATCGAGCAGCGCGGCTTGCAGGCCGATGTCATCGCCTATGTGGAAAATCCGGCGCAGCTCTATACGATCCAGATGCAGGGCTCGGGCAAGATCGTGCTGCAGGACGAGTCGGTCGTGCGCGTCGCTTATGCGGACCAGAACGGACATCCGTTCAGCCCGTCGGTCGTTGCGGCCGGCGCGCGCAGCGTGCAACACCTCGTCCTGCGCGGCATGGAAGTCGAAGTGGCGGAAGACAACGCGGACGCAAGCGCAACCGCGCCAACCGCCGGCGTCGGAACGCCGGCGAACATGCCAGCGAATATGCAAGCAAGCGCCCCATCGATGGCGACGCGAGAGCCGCTAGCGAGCAAAATGGCGGACGCGCGCGACGCCGCGGCGCCGGGCGGCGCGCCCGTCCTGCTGGCGGGCGCGGAGGAAGAAGACCAGCGCTCCGGTGCCGGCGTGCCCGCCGCGAGCGCGCGCACCGGGGGCCAGTCACGCAGCGTGTACCTGCTCGCAGACCTCCAGTCGGCGGGCGGCGCGGGCTCCACGCGGGCACGCCAGCCGGCATCCGGCGGCCGCACGAACCTGGGCGCGGTAGCGCTGCCCGGCGCTGCGGATTCCGACGGCGATGGCAGCGTCGTGAAGGCGCGCCGTGTGAGCATGCATCGTCCGGCGTCTGGCGTAAGCGCCGCTGGCGAGTTGTCCCCGGCAGCACCGTTCGCCGTCCCGGCCCGCCTTTTCGCGACCTCGGACCCGAGCTACGTGTTTTTCAAGCCGATTCGCGACAACACTGACGGCCCGCTCGGCGCGCTAGGCGTGCCGCTTTCCGCTGGCCGCTCGATCGCCGTCGATCCGCGCACCACCCCGCTCGGCGCGCCCGTGTACCTTTCCGCGCGTACCGGGGCGACGGGCGGGCTCAAGGGCTTGTTCATCGCGCAGGACACGGGCGGCGCGATCAGCGGCGCGCAGCGTGCGGACCTCTATTCCGGGTCCGGCATGGACGCCGAACGGGTCGCCAGCACGCTCAAGGCGCCGGCGCGGCTATGGGTGTTGCTGCCGACGGGCCTGAACCTGGCTTCGCACGGCAGCGGCCTGCGCACCACGCGCGGCGGCGAGTCCGGTGGCAACTCCGGTAGTAGCGCCGACTGCCTCGTGGACGACGGTTTCTGCGTCGACTACGACAGCACCCCTTGACCCGCGGCGATTCGCGTGCGCCCTCACGAACGCGCGCGACATCGCCTTCTACGACTTTCGATGTAGACCATCTGGCCGATTTTGCGGCGCTCCCCGCATCCGTACCTTTGAAACGCCGGCTCACCACAACGGCATGCAATGCCGAAGCCCCCGAGCCGTTTCCGTTCGCCAGCTAGACGCCGGCAGCGTTTCAGACTCGTCAGGAGAGGCCATGACCGCGCAAACTTCCACCCGGGCGCCATCCGCGTCGCCCGTACCCGTTGATGCACCCTACGTTGATGCACCCTTCGTTCAGCATGCAGGCGCACGGTTCTTCGGAGCGGCATCATGGACGCGCTGATCCACCGCGAATCCGCCGCTTTCGCGCTGGATGCTGCCACGCTGATCGACCTCTGGCATCGCCGCACGGCACTGAGCGAGCTGGAGACCTGCCAGATCTACAAGATGGTCTGCCATGCGCTCAGGGCCTACTACCCGTCCGAACTGCGCGGACTGGCGGAAGACAAGGAAGAACTGATTGCCCAGTTCTTTTATTCGCGGGTGCTGCGCATTGACCTGGAACACCGCGCGTCGCATGCCAGTGCGGACAGTGCGCCCTCCACCGCCTACGCGCTGTGCGCGTACTTCCGCCGGTTCCTGATCGATTGCCTGCGCAGCGCGAGCGTGCAGCGCAACGTGTCGATAGAAATGGACGGCGTGCAGGCCGAAGTGGATTCGCGCAGCCATGCGCCCGGCGATCCGGTTGCCGCCACGCTGTCCGAGCACGGCCTGAGCGAAGCGCGCGTGCGCGAGCTCGCCCATGCGTTTGTGGCCGCGCTCGATGCGCCCGATCGCATCATCTTCGCGGGCAGCCTGGGCGCGGCGCAAAATCATCCGGGTGGTCTCAAGGCCGTTGCCGACGCCAACGATGTGCCGTCCTATCACTATCGCGCGCGCAAGCTGGGCGTCACCACGAGGAAATCCACCACGCCCGATGAATTCGCGGCCACGCGCATCGGCCGCTGGATCACGGACACGCTCGGCATCGAGATCGCGGCCGAGAATCGCGACGCGATTCTGATCGTGCTGAACCTGCTCGCGCTGGAAGCGCACGCATGAGCCGGCGGCGGGTGTGCGGGCGCCGTCCGTTGTCCGCCGTCCGCCGTCGAGCATGAACCGTCAGCCATCAGCCATCAGCCGTGACGCAAGCTATCGGCCTGCAGGCGCCGCACGATGAGTTGCAGAAGGTGCAGCGCAAATTCGGGTTCCTGATAGTAGAGACGAACCGCATCGGCGGCGGACACGACGCGCATCTCGCACGCGGAGCGGCAAACCGCCGTGCACGTGCGCCGGTGCTCCGGCGAGAACAGCCCTATCTCGCCAAGCACCGTGCCCGCCCCCAGCTCGATGCCGAACTCGCGCAGTTCCACCGTACCCTTTTCGAGGTAAAACAGCGCGCCGCTTGGATCGCCCTTGCGGAACAGGATCTCATTCGTGCGGAAATGCTGCGCGTCCATGTTCGCGAGCAGCCTGCTGATGGGCACATGACCGTTGAGCGCTACGCTCGCCTGAGTGTCGCGCACTTTCGCGATGCGGGCCGCGGCTGCGCTCGCCTCGCCCCGGCTCGATACGTTGAGCGCCTTGAAGATGGTCGTGAGGTGGGTCTTGACGGTGGCCTCGGCCACATTCAGTTCACGCGCGATGACCTTGTTCGAGCGGCCGCGGGCGAGCAGCGCGAGCACTTCGATCTGTCGCGCAGTGAGATGCAGGTTCCCATCCGATTGCTCGGCTTTGCCCGCCGCGCGCGTATCGTCCGCGTCGGAATCCATCGCGAGCAGCGGTCGAGGCAGATACACACCGCCCGCAAGCGCGATACGCACCGCCCCGAACAGCACGTCGGCGGATGCGGATTTCTCGACGCAACCCGCCATGCCCGCCACGATCAGTGCTTCGACTTGCTCGCGCCGCGCATGGTCGACCAGCACGATGACCGGCGTGAGCCGAGCATGCTCGCGCGCTGTATCGAGTTCACTGCTCGGCTCGCGCAGGTTGTCGCCGTCGAGCACGATGCAATCGGGCTTGTCCCCATCGGGCCCGGATCGCTCCAGACTGTTGCGGGCCGTCACGTGCGCGTCGGGCACGACGTCGCGCAGGAGGGCCGCGACGCCTTCGAGAAAGAGTCCCGCCGGTCCGGTGAGCAAGATGTTCATGGAGTCGCAGGCCTCGGCCGGGTTGATGAGAGTCGCTCGCACATGATGCCTCCAGGGGCCGTCGATTCTCGGACAGGCGCGCGCCACGCCCTAGCGTTCAAAACCGGGTGCTTTGGGCAGCCGGGCGCAAGCTCATATCTCTCGATGCTACTGCACGTTGGAAAGACCTGCTTTGCATGGTCAATTTCGCTCGGCGGCTGCGTTCGCCAAGCCGTTTCGTTTTTCATTCGCGCCTCGGCTCGCTCGTCTTCTTTGTGCGCAGTCTCTCTGCGCAACAGCGCCATTACGTCATTCGCGATTCCACAGCATGAGTCGCTCAGACGCCGACACATATCGGGTGGCCTCCCGACTTGCACCATTCATCCTGCAAGGAATCCGATCGGACTACTCACGTGCCGCCGGTCACGATTCCACGCGTCATCGAACGGTCGAGTGCTTACTGTTCCAGACGGCTGCCGGCAAACGGTAGTCACCCACGTTATCTCGTAAGGAGAATTGCCATGAGCAACAAACTGCTTCTGCTCGCGTCGGTCCTGAGCGCGCTCTCGATGAGCGTCGCGCAGGCTCAGGAAGCGCCCGACGGCGCCAACATGACCACCTCGCAAAACGGCGCGACCACGACACCGCCGCCTGACTCGAACAGCTACGGCGGGGCCACGAATCAGAGCGCTGCGGGGTCGGCGGCGAAGGACGCCTATGGGAAACAGACCGACTGCGCGCCCCGGACCTTCTGCGATATCTACAAGGGCCAGTGAACGCCGCCTGACTGGATTGCGCGACGGCCTCTCCCGACATCCGCGCGGGATGTGGGAGGCCGCGCGAATAGGCAAAGGTCGCTGTCCAGACTGCTTCTACGACTTTCGATCTAGGGCCTTCGAACGATAGGCCCTGCGCCGGCAAAGATCTATCTTCCACTCGTCAGGCCGGGTCATTCGTTCGAGCTTCCACTATGTGCCGGACCGACCTTCTGGAGTGATGTTCGCCAGGAGCCGAAACATCACGACGCGTCTTCCGGGAATCGTCGATTCCACTTCCCGCCGGCGCAGGGAGAGCGACTCATGAAAGCCGACCGCGAATTCTCACTCCGTGCCCAGGTCGAGAAATGGCTGATGCCGCGTCTCGATACCTCGCTCCACGTCACACTGATCCGGTACACAGGGTCATCACGGGTTCGCTCCGCGCGCGTGGAATCGCGCGATGGTGTGAATTCGCATGTGTTGTTCTTCTTCCAGAACGCCGAGGGGCACTGGAGTATCTTCCCGCCCCGATCGGATCGTCCCATGATGGGAATGAATGCTTTTGCGCCTTTGAATCATTGAATCGATGCCGTGCGATGCTGTTTTTTCAGATTGCAGCGCGATCGTATAAGCCGAAGAGGTCTGAAAAGCGGAGGTATCTCACTCCCCTCGATTGGGTTGCCAAGCGACATTTTTTTGGGTGTTTCATGGATCTGATCGAGGGTGCCCGCTCAGCCTTTCTCGCTGCAAAATCGCAGCATGCTTTCCCGCAAGTCGTCCGGCACCGGAATGGATTTACCGGTGTCGAAGGAGAAAAGCACCGGTGTCTGCTCAATCTGAGCACGCACCTTTCCTCCTGCTGAAGCAGCCAGGTTCAAGTCCTTTGCGTGATGAACTACTAAGAGGCGACACTCGCCCGTGTACCTCGGCTGGCTCGCCCGGCTAGGCAATGGAGAACTGCGTGACAGCGACCCGAACCGCCGTTGCCTCGGATGTGCCACTCGTTCGCTGCGAATAACCGTTTTCAATGATTTCCGATACAGTGGCCCGTTTCAGCGGCGAGAAGTTGGGCGGGATCGTCGCTAACAACCGAGCGGATCAGGCCTCTGCTGTAGACGAATGGCTGGTCTGAAGCGGTGAGCGGGCATAGCAAAGTCCATGGACGAACGTCGGCTTAGGCCGAGAAGTCTCCACCGTGTATCCGGCAGTTTCCGAATGTGAACCGGTGGTTGAAGTGGAATTCGACCGCCCACTAGTACCAATGGAACTGATGCCCATCCGCCCGCTGGCTGACTACGACAATGCTCATGGCTTCCTCGAGCAATGGTGGGTGCTGGCACTGCAGGGGTTCCGCGATAGGCTGTCTCGACTCTTCGGCAAAAGTCTTAATGTAAATACAATCAACAGTTGCATCCGGACGAGCGTCCATTGACGAAACAGTTGGCTTGCCATTCTGGCACGCGTAGAGCTTCGTGTGGAAGTGACCAATCCGAGTACCAGCGCCCGCCGTCGATACGTTTCCCGAAGGTCATTTGACATCCTTCGACCCTGAATGCGTCCCCGCGCCGGACGTCCGTAGTCCATCGGTGCAACGCGGCCCACTTCTTAGAACTTTGGTAGCCGATAAATGGCAAGCCCGAGGTTATGTGCGCTACCGCACCCAAGTTCCGAACTTAGATCGCTCCCGCTATCCATATCTACTATTACAAATACAAGACGAAGTTAGAACAAGATTGAGAGACGACTTTCGCAACGCGATTGTCTGAAAAGAGCGGCCTTGTTTGCGCTTAAGCACGCGCGCAAGTCAGCGGGCGCAGGTTGCCGGACCGTTCGCGTCAGTGGCAGCAGCAATTCCAGCCTCATCTCTTCGAAGCATCGATCCTCTCCGCTTACGTGCGCGAACGGTCGATCGCTATCAGCAACGTGCTTTGGCTAAAGCAAAACGACCGGCAGCGAGGCGATGATGGACAAGAGAAACTTGGAGCATTCTCGCGTCAAAGGAGACTTTGACGCACCGCACGCCCTTGTGTCTTCATTGTCGGGTCATGTCATTCCATACCTGAGGGTCTTGCTGGCGACGCTCACGTTCGGGCACACGCATCGCTATTGTCCCGAGTTTTATCACGGGTTCTCTCCGACAATGTATCGGGAGCACGGACGTGTGTGCGTCGGTCGCGGCTTTCCGCTGTCGAGCGAAGCGGACGTCCGTGAACTCGTGGAGTACTGTTTTGGCGAACGGGCAAACGAACTGCTGCCTGAAGCAATCCTTGAATGGCGGGCAAGGCTGGCCGGGAGCGAGCCGGACAACTCGAAGATCATTGTCGATGAAAATGCGTTCGACCGGTTCTTGCGTAAGCAGAAACTGGTGGAAATCGAGTGGATGGTTCGGAGCTGGCTGCGTCCGCAGCTCGATGAGAAGCCGATCATTAGGCCCCCTGAAATAGATCCACCCGATCTGCCCGACGAGCTTACCGCGTACCCCGGTTTCATTGACGAACTCAAGATCACCGTGCTTTACTTGGCATACCGGCTCGGGCAACCACACCAGGAAGGGCTGCGTCGCCTGATTGTGACGCTCGACTGGGACTATTTCGTGCGGGTTGTCACTCACCCTGAAATCGCGTCTTATGACAGGGAGATCTGGGCAGCAGCGCTGACACTGCACGAAATTATCAAGGGTCGTGCGTACGAAAAGGTGAATCAACTCCTGACTGGCTTGCCTTATATCGGCCATCGCGTACTGGCGGACGAATACGCGCATATCACTGGCAGGCTGAACGAAAACGCGCCCAGCGTCCACATCCAAAACACCTTGCTCTATCACGCGGATGAATCGGGCGCCGGATTAAGTGCGATCTGCCTGTCGGGCGGCGGCATTCGCAGCGCGTCGTTCTGTCTCGGCGTGCTGCAAGTGCTGGCGACCTATCGACTGCTCGGCAAGTTTCACTACATTTCTACCGTATCCGGCGGCGGCTATATCGGCACAGCCCTTTCCCGCTGGATAACCGCGAAGAAAGACGACGACCGCCTGTCGCCTAGGGACGCTTTGCAATTCGTCGAACACGAACTGGAACGATTGCGTCGGACTGACTATGTCCAGGCTCGCATGGCGGGGTTGACCTTCAATCAGGAAGGGCCGCTGACATGGCTCAGGATGAACAGCAACTATCTTGCGAGACGCCTTTCGCTCTTCTCAGCCGACGCATGGACCATCGTCGCGACCTATCTTCGCAACCTGTTCATCGTCTGGACGATGTTCTGGCCTTGGTTCATGGTGTTTCTGCTGGGTCCGTGGTTCACTGTCTGGCTCGGGCAGGCGACGCAAAACCCGGAAACATCACAGACTCCCTTGTGGGTAGGCTTCGTGGGCTCCTGCCTGGGTGTGCTCGGTGCCAGTTATTTTTACCAAGGCAAACCGAAGCGCAAACAGGAACTGCGCTTTGCGAACCACTTTGCCTTGCCGCGCAGCGGCGACGTGCGCGCGGCTTTTGGCGCGCTGCTGCTGGTCGTTGCATGCTTCTGCCTTTCCTATGCGATGGGATGTGCGGCCGACAAGGACCCACCCGATCACCCGTCGCAATTGTGGTACGCGTGGGTCGCAATTGCTGGAACGCAGATTATTCTGGCTCTGGGCAATGTCAACGGCCCGCGTAGCTTCTGGGTCATGATCGGGGCGGCGATTCTGGCAGGCGGCACACAGATAGGCCTTCTCTATTCAATCTTCCTGGGTCTCGTAGACTGGTACAAGTCGACAATGGATATGCGCAGTCTGGCCTCCGCCGGTCGCGCGCTGGCGACGCCAGCGTTGATGCTCATCGCTTTGCTCATCGGCGAAGGCCTGAAAGCGGCTGTGCGCTCCTTCACCGAAGGTCCCGAACGGCGCGAGCATCAGGGACGCGCTCACGCGTTCGTTTTCATGCTGCTCACCGCGTGGATCGTTAGTGCGGCGCTGGTGATCGGCGTTCCCGGCTTGCTCAGCTACTACGGCAGTTCGGCTCAAGGTGTCGCGGCGGCGGGAAGCGCGCTATCGCTCGCCGTCAGCACGTTTGTGGGCTATCGTAAATCGAGTCCCGGTAAGCCGGGCACGCAGGTGCCAATGAGTCTCACGCTAGTTGGCAGTGTGGGCATGGTGTTGCTCGCGATACTGCTTTCCATCGGTGCATGGAAGGCAATCGAACTCGCGCCGGCTTGGGATGATCTGACTCTGACGCACTTCCAGATCAGTAAAGATAACTTGACGCTGCCCGCGCGCTATTTGTGTCTGCAGGACAAGACCACTTCATGCGCCGTCACGAGCGCTTTTCAACCCTTGACCAAAGGCCATTCTTGCACGTCTGAGTCGACGCAATGCATCGATCAATCGTTTTCCAGATTTGTCGATCAGGTCATCAAGCAATTTAACGAGAACAGCAGACTTGCTTTTTGCCTTCTAGTGATGGTGTTCTCGGGCGTATTGTTTTTTGCGCTCGGTCTCGTCGCCCGCATGAACGAATTTAGCCTTCACGGCTTTTATCGCGACCGCCTGATTCGTACGTTCTATGGCGGCTTTCGTAGTGACAGGCGGCCTCGCAAGCCAGCGCGTTTCACGGGTTTTGACACCGACGATGATATTCATCTTGCCGATATCGCTTCGGCTTATGACCCCGGTTCGCCCCGATTCGACTACGCGGGACATTCGAACAAACCGCCTTATCTCGTCGTCAACACCGCGCTGAATCTCGTGAAAGGCGATGCACTTGCGTGGCAGGAGCGCAAAGCGGACAGCTTCACCTTCACCGCGTTGCACGCGGGAAATTACCGGCTCGGCTATCGCAGCGTGGCCAGATTTGCCGGCAACGTCAAGCTCGGCACGGCGATGGCCATTTCCGGCGCGGCCTTCAATCCGAACATGGGCTACAACAGCAGCACACCTATGGCCTTCCTGATGTCGGTGTTCAATGTGCGCCTAGGGTGGTGGCTCGGCAATCCAAAATACAAACAGTGGGAAAGCAAAGACCCCACGTCATCGAGTTGGCGTCTGTTGCAGGAGGCAGCGGGACAGACGACGGACACCGGCGACTGGATTCATCTGTCCGATGGCGGGCATTTCGACAATATGGGCTTGTGGGAAATGGTGCATCGCCGGTGTCGCCGCATCTTCGTGATCGACGCCAGTCAGGATGGCCGCTTTGCGATGGAGGATTTGTACTGCGCAATACGCAAGATCCGCATTGACATGGGTATCGAGATCAGCGCAGAAAGCGAGCCGATCTTGCTGTTTCCTCGTTCCGCTCGCGCGTCCGGCCTGTATCACGCGCGCTTTACCATTCGCTATCTGAACGAAAATGGCAATCCCGTCGACGGCGTGTTGCTCTATCTGAAGCCTTGCATTTATGGGAGTGAACCGCCCGATATTCACGAATACGCGCACAAGCATATCGAGTTCCCGCATGAATCGACGGCCGATCAGTTCTTTAGCGAATCGCAGTTCGAGAGTTATCGCAAGCTCGGCGAATGGGAAATGCTGCAAATGTTGCGGCGTGTGCTGGATTGCCGCGATACCGATGACATTCCCGACAATGTACCGCTGGACACCATGCCGCCCGTCGGGCCCGTCAGGCCTGACGGTGACGCGCAGCGCGGCCTGTTCTCCCCGGACAAGAAGAGGTCGAGGTGATCCGTCTGCTCGGTCGACGTGTCGTGATAGCCGCTTTTGGTCTGAACATCGCGTGCTTCTGTTCGCCTGCGCGAACTGCGTCTGAACGCGTCGACACAAAGCCGGCCGTCACGGCGCGCTGGGTGTGCTCCGCCGATCAGGATGGCGATTGGTACAACATGCCTTGCCCGAGTGGAAACTGCAGGGCGCGTTGCTCGTTGATCAACTATTGCGAGCCGAAAGCCGTATCGTCTGCGATTGCGGCGTGCTCGCACGATGCCACTTGTACGCCGCTTGTTCTGCACCGCCGTCTTGCTCGGCTCGGATGCGGCTTCAACGCCGATTCGTTCTGGACCAATCCCGAGGCGAGGCCAGTGCCGATAACGGCAACGGGAGCGGCGATTGCGCTTAAAGCACACCCCGGTAAAGCGCCGCTGAAATGGTCGACGCCTTCCTGCGAAGAGGCGGTGCTCAAAGGTATTGAGAAGGAGCTAAACGATGCGACGTATCTGACCAGCACAACGGGACGCAGCCGCGCTTTCGAGGTACTGCTCAAACGGGGCTGCAATGTCGATCTCGCGCAAATGGGTCCTGACGGAGAGTACGCCAACGTCACGCTGACGCGGCATCCGCCCGTCAGAACCGATGAATCGGGGACCGCGCCGCAACCGCCGGTGACTGTCGCGTTCATCCCGCAGGTTCAGATTCCGTTGCGGCCTGTTCTGCCCACGCAACCAGTCTGCGACAAGGAAGGCGAAGAGCCCGTGTGCGTGGATGTGACGGTGCCTCAACGACCCATTGACGTAGGCGTGTGCGACGCGCTTCGGCTACTGCACGATTCAAAGCATTTCGCACTTTGCAACGCTGGAACGAACGTCCGGAATGTACACATTCGCTTTCTGCCAAAAGTGGAAGGGCCGGACAAGTTCACCGAGCGAGTCCAGATTGACGCTGCCAGCGACGGAAAGGTGGATGGTAGTTACGATGCCGAACCCTCTCCCAATCCACCGTCACCGTCGTCCACCGTTTCGCTTCCTACCGCCGCCGCGGGCTCAGCCGGCGTAGGTGCGCTGCTGGCGACTCTCGCGACGCGGATATTTGGCAGATTGAAGAAAAAGACGGGACCCGACCAACCACCCGCAGAGGCCACACACGCGATCCAGGACGTGCAGATCACAGTCGCGTTCCGTCATCCGCCTAGGCCGCCGCGCGTGCGCGAAGCAAAATCTAGCACTTCCTCGCCCGACACGAGGGCCTGACGATATGCACCCAAACGATATGCACCCGAACTTTCCCGCGCTGCCCCGCGGCATTCCGCCACAACCGACGATCGCGTGGTTTCTGCGTGATCTGATTCCCGACGGACTATGGGATGACTTCGATCTCGGTGTCGTGAGCCACGGACCCATAGACGCGATTCGGGATCAATTGTTTCAGCACGGCGGCGCCGACGCCTGGCTTCGCTTCATTGCACTTACTCGGCAGACTCTTCCACAACTTCTGTCGATTTCGCTCATCGACACGCTTCGGGCCGCGCTCGGCAGCCGCCATGTTTGGCCCGACGATGTCTGGCTGCACTGCCGTCCCGTCATCTCGGTCTACATCGGTGGCCGTCTGATCGAACCTGCAATCGCGCTCAACTGCCACACACGCATTGCTTTTGCTTCCCCCGGCGAAGAGTGCATCGGCGACTACGTCCTGGCCACGACGGAAATGACGCTCCGTCACGCGCGTCAAGACATCATTGGGCGTGTGATGGGTGAGTATTTCCTTCCCGTACCGCCGCTCTGACGGTTATGTGTTCCGTGCAGCCTGTCACGTCCGACACCGATGCCGCATTCAACCCTCTTTAGTTTGACTGGATTGAGCAGATGTCTTTGGAGGGACGCTGTCGCCGTGTCTGCCTTTCTTCGCCCCTGCCCCCGTTCTCTCCGCTCAATCAGCAGCATCGATTAGTATCGGTCTAGTGGGCGAATTCGAAGCCCTCTGGAAGAACAATACCGCTAGATCGAGGGCCGCAACGGCCGACAAGGTCAGAAAACACACAACGCTCGGTTTTGCCGAACAGTGCTCGCTTATCAAGCTTCGACGCAAGCGGTACTCCGCTGTGAAAACACCTGTCCAGCGCGAAGTGGTTCAAAAATAGCGCGTCATTTCGCGACCGACTCAGCGCTATGTAGGGTACGGCGGACAGCGGCACACCGACCTTGACTCGCTGACGATCCTCAACGGTTCTATGATAGTTGTTCGTTGCACGTACGCAGTGCGAAGGCTTTTCAAGCCTTTCGCAATTGAAGCGCGCGTGGCATATTGCGGGCACATCCATTGAGGAAACCACGATGCCGACACTCGAACAAATCAAAGACAAGATGAAGAGGCTTCAAGAGCAAGCCGAACAATTGATTGCCAAGCGCGCGCAGTCTGTCTTGACCGACATCCGCAAGCTAATGGAAGAGCATGGTCTTACTACCGCGGACATCGCCGCTCACTCGACTGGAAAGAAGCAGCGCGGCCGACCGGCGGGCTCCAAGCCCAACACCACCGCAACGCGAAAGGTGGCGAGTAGTTCAGTTGTCACCGGAGTCAAGCCGCCGAAATACCGCCATCCTAAAACGGGCGCCACGTGGACCGGACACGGGCGCGCGCCGGCATGGATTGCAGATGCTAAGGACCGCAGCAAGTTCTTGATTGACGGCCCGGACGGTGGCGCCGTGAGAACGGCGAAGACCGCAACCAAGAAAACCGTGGCAGTTGGCAGTGCAGTGGCTCACAAAGGACAGCGCAAAGGTCCGCAGCCGGCGAAATACCTCGACCCCAAGACCGGCGCAACATGGAGCGGACGTGGCCCGGCACCCGTATGGCTTGCGGCGGCAAAAGACCGCTCGAAGTTTTTGATTGTCAACGCGGCCACCGTCGCGACTGAGATCAGTGCCACGAGCAAAGCCGGTAAGTCGCAGTCTTCGACTACGAGCGGCGCTGTTGCAAAGAAGAAAGTAGAGATGAAGGCAACATCAACGAGAGGCACCGCCGAGAAGATTGTGAACGCCAAGGCGTCAGCCAACTAGGGCATCACGAAGAAGCCGCAATTGCGGGCAGGACGGCGGCGGCGAAAAACACCGCGCGCAAGCGCAGCCGTGGCCGCTCCGGCGGCACCGGTCGCGACTGATGCCGACTCGACGACCTGAGCGCAGTTGGCAGTCGCGGGTGCGACTCGCAATCCGGCCGGAGAGTTTTGTAGGCCAAATTTGTCCAAATATAGTGCTATTGAGACACTATCCTTGTCCGATGAGCAGTTTGATAAATTGCTTTGCATTAAACCAGCCGACAGACTCGACCCGCTGTTGACACTGCTCACGAACTTGCCACGCCGCGACAAGGAGATGTCGCAATGCCTCTGCTGAGGCCTTAAAGTCGGATCGCTGACCGCTACGGCACTCATCGTCACCGCAGTGCATCCTCACCACCTGCTTCAAAATCGACGCCAGCATGCATCCAATGCTGCAGGGCTGCGCAGACTACTTGACGACCTTCATGTCCTTTCAGACGAGTCGATCAACTGGCCTCGAAGGTCGAGCATGACGGTGGCGACTGCTCTGACGAAGTTTCCCTGCAAATTCTTGACCGCACAACGAAGCTCAACATCCAGCGTTACAGGCGTGGTGGTTCGATTCCGGCCCCGGGCACCACAAAATATTCCAGTAAGTTCCAGAGAAGTCCACAAACCCGCGCCAGCTCAAGGCTTCGCGGGTTTTTTTGTCTCAGCTGAGCGGAGATGTTCCGTGGACATCTGAAGGTATCAGATGGTATTTTTGTTGGTATCGACCTCGCAAACGCCATTTTCCGCTTCGAGATACCAACATGCCGCTCACCGATATTCAGATCAAGAACGCACGCCACAACTCAGACGGAACCGGCAACCGCCTGTCAGATGGTGGCGGCATGTACCTTCAGCTTGATCAGTCCGGCGGGAAATACTGGCGGATGAACTATCGGTTCGTCGGCAAACAAAAAACGCTCGCGCTCGGCGCGTATCCAGCTGTGTCGCTAGCGGCAGCCCGCAAGAAACGCGACGACGCGCGCGAAAAACTTGCGGCGGGGATAGACCCTGGCGAGGCGAAGAAAACCGAAAAACGCGCTGTGCGCATCGCCGCAGCCAATTCATTTGAATTCGTCGCCAATGGCTGGATGGAAGAACGCAAGACGGTTGTTGAAATCGGTCAGTACGAGAAGACATCAGCCCGCTTCAAGAATGATGTGTTTCCGTGGCTGGGCAAGAGACCGATCACCGAAATCGACGCCCCGGAGATCCTTTCTGTCTTAAAGCGTATCGACAGCCGGGGCGCGCGATTCACGGCCCATCGGGTGCGCAGCGAAATCAGCCGGGTCTTCCGCTACGGGATCAAGGAGGGGTTTTGCAAGACCGACCCGGCTAAGGATCTAATCGGCGCGATACCACCGCCAGTAGAAAAGCATTTCGCGGCTATTACCGAACCCGTGAAAGTCGGAGAGATGCTACGCGCGTTTGACGGCTTTTCGGGTACGTTCCCAGTGCTCTGTGCGCTCAAGATAGCACCGATGATATTCGTGCGGCCCGGCGAATTGCGGCAGGCCGAATGGACTCAGTTCGATCTGGAGAAGGGAGAATGGCGCTACCTCATCAGCAAGACTAAAACGGAGCACCTGGTGCCACTCGCCACGCAGGCAGTTGCAATACTGCGCGAACTGCACGCCATGACAGGCCAAGGCCAATTCGTGTTCCCGAGCGTGGCGGACATCGTAGTTTTATATGAACGCCCCCGTTTACGTCAGTTTCGGTGCTTTGATTTAACAGGATAGGTTGCAGTTTTATATCCGACCTTTTCGCAGCCTGATACGCCGCTGGCCCCGATGAAATCCGCTGACTTGCCCCTCATTTGACGCACGAGCTTGGAGCTCGAACTACGATTCAGGTTTAGCAAGCCACGGTCCGACCTGTCTTGTCATCACACTCGTTTCCAACGCAACCTTTTGACTCCATACCCTGTAAAAGTTAGATCTTCTGCGAAACGTAATTTATCAAACCGGCCGAATACTCACGTGATCCTTTCGATATGGACGGTCATGTGCCAGGACCGCCCATATCATTCGAGCCATCTTGTTGGCCAGCGCCACGACGATCACGTTTGCTGGTCTTCGTTGCTTCATATTTTCTACCCACGGCCCCGGCTCCTTCGCGAGGAAGAGCACACTGCGGGCACCGTGGACCAGGAGAGTCCGTAAATACGTATCTCCCCGCTTACTTATACCCAACAACTTGACCTTTCCGCCCGTGCCCGTTTGCGCCGGCACGAGCCCGAGCCACGCTGCAAATTCACGTCCGGATTTGAAGGATTTCGGATCTCCCATTGTCGCAACAGCAGCGGTCGCAGTGAGCAGCCCAACGCCAGGTATCGCAGCAATCGCCTTGCATGCCTTGTCCTCTTTCAACCACATCTGCAAACGTCGTTCAATATCAGCGATCTGCTTATCCAATTTTTCGAGATCATTCCATAGCTCACGCAACGACTCAATCAACATCGCCGGCAGACGCTCAACCAATTTTGCCAGCACGCTAGGAATTGCTTTGTCCAGCGCCGTCCGGCTCTTAGCTACTACCTCGCCGTACTCAGTCAGCAGCCCCCGCAGACTATTCATCTGCATCGTGCGGAATTTAACCTTTTGCTGCCGAATTCGGTGCAGCGCCAAGATCGCCTGTTGAGCTTCCGTTTTCACCGCAACCGCCTTGCTAGGCATCTGCGTGGCCATCCAAATTGCACGCGCATCCGCCGAATCGTTCTTGTTGCCGGTAGCGAAGGCCTTGACGAACTTTCCTGGCATCAGCTTTACCCGGTGGCCCATATCGATCAACCGCCGTGCCCAATGCTGGGCTCCGCCGCAAGCTTCCATTCCAACCAGACAAGGTCCTCGATTTGCGAAGTGCTCGAGGAACACCGCTCGTTTGAGTTGCTTGCTGACGATTTCTCCCGTCTCAGCATCTACCCAATGAAGCTGAAACACATTCCTGGCGATGTCTACCCCGACCGTCGTATAGTTCATTTCGGACCCTCTGGTTTGCCTGCGAAGACCTCAATGATCTTCCAATTTTGGCACCTTGATGCCGTTGGCCCGTGAGGGTCCGCTGTCTACGTTCCTGACCGCTGAGGGTGGGGGCGTTCATTCCATTTGACGATATCCACCCTTATGCGCTTCCTCAAAGGCGCATCACAAAACATGAGCGTCACAAGCCAAAGCACCAACCTGTCTCAGGTCGGCTATGGACGCGAAGTGCTTTTTGTGACGTGTGGTCAAGCGCCGCGAAAATCGGTGGGCGGCGACGGGATCGCGTTCAGCCCGTTTAGTGACAATGGCTTCGCTAATATCCGGCCGCAGCTTTGGGGTGTGGTGAGCTTTTTCCACGGTTCCACGGGCCTCGATCCGCCTCTTGGTGGCAAGGAATATCACCGGTGTCGCGCTGGCGAGGGGCATCGCGCCAGGCCAGATGACGGCCTGCTGCAACGTTACTTGTCGCCCCTTTTTATGATTTACGAAATCTCAGCCGACCGAAAATGGGCCGCTTCAGTATTTCGGGTGCGAAAGGTCACGGACGTGTAGTCTTGCGCTCCCGCGCAAGACTACACACCCTAGCTTACCGAGGCGAGGGTTCCCCCCTCGGGGCGGCTCCCGCCGCTCCGGCAGATGGAATAGAGGACTTCCACAGCACAGCAACGGGGCGCTATGCCTCAGCTATGGGCTTTGGGTCGCTCTGTCAATGACTCATCAGAGAAGTGCGGGCTGCTGCTTGTCCGCGCGCGCGGCACTTTGAGTCGTCACAATCCCAATGGGTTTACCCATTAGTAAAAAGTCTGGGATATTCAACGGGCGAACTACCTTCAAGTTTTCCTCTGCATCTGCTTTGAGACGTTCCCGCAGCTCCATCAAGAGTCGACCCAAGACGTTCTGACCAATCAACATTTCGTCATCGTTCGATACCATCGCTCCCCAGTAGCTGTCCTTACGGGACTGCTCTACGATAGGTTTATCACGAGTCGCAAGTAGCAATCGGCCAAACTCTTCATAATGCTGAGCTAGCTTGACCCGAAGACACCACCGCATGACTTTGAAGCGAATTTCGTCCCAGTCTGGTCGCGAGTCCTTCCGATGAGGTTTGCTCTTCATTTTCGCGGTCATAGGACTGTGCTGTCCGATGATCTCCCTCTGGACCTCAGCAAGATGCGGAAAACGGCAGGCCTGATACAAAGCTTCGGTCGTCAGAATGCGTACCCCGGTGACTTGGAGGGGGTAGCCAGACGCCATGTTCGAAAGACCGCCGAAGCTCTCCTTCGTCTTGTAGACGACAACGACCTCCGCGCGATGGTACGAGCGGAAGCTGTCGGTCATTTCAGACTTTGAGATCGTTGAAGCCATTGAAAACATTCTCCGGAGCCGCATAGGTCTTGCGCGATAGCAGAGGATACCAATGGAGTGCACCCGAAGCGGCCGTGGGGTCACCCCACCACATCGCCAACGGGCAGTTGTTCGGGCAGTTACGATATGTCGCAATCATTGAACCGAAACCAACTCCGAAACTGCTACATCCGAGAGGTCTGACAAAATCTTTCGGCGTTTGCGTCAGCGACCTAATCCTGACTCCCGCGATAAGGAACTCTCGTTCCAGCAGTTGACGCCCCTCTTCGGAGGAGAATACACCAAGCTTCCCGCCCGGCTGTCTGGGCACCAACGGGAAGCGGGTCTCAGAGGCCACATAACTTTGGACCGCTGGGTTGTCGGGAATAACGGCGGGCCAGAGCACCCCTGAGTCGTCTTTTCGGTTCCGCTGGTTTTCGAGCTCGATCAATCGCCAGATCTTGACCTTGATGTCCTTCCTCGAACTCGCGATCGTCTGCTTCAAGCGATTGCTCATGAGGTAATAACTACCCCCGGTGTGCAGCGCCATAAGAATCACATGTACAACAGCCTTGGCCGGCGCTTGTGTCGCAATCCACGCTTGCAAATCCGTTGCCACTCGACCGCCGGTAAACAGAACGTCATCCATGTAGATGTACTCGCCGTCCACCGCCCCGCAGTTTGAGAGAGTTAGCCCACACTGCTGCTCTAGCGTTTCGGCAAAAAGCTTGACCATCGCCCTTTGACTTTGACCGGCCCGCTGAATCTGCAGAACGTTCGCCCGTGCCCAATAGCCACCGGGGTCCGTCCCAGCAAGTTTCTCGTTCCGAACCAGGTTGCTCAAAAATGTTTTGACGGTCTCCTTGGTCAGAAACGTCTGTTTCATGACGTGATCGAACTCCCGAAGGAAGAGGAGCTGATCCGTAGCGCTGAACTGGTTCGCCCAGCGGTCAACGTGCGCCGGCGTGGGCACCGCAAGCTCGCCTTGGCGATAGGTGCTGATCGTGCCGGCAATTGAAGCAAGAAGGTCGTCTCTCGCGTTCATGTGGTAACACTCCACAGTATTGTTATAACGTCATTATAAAGTGTGACCGGCAAAATCTACTTCGCGCGCGTTAATCCCGGCTCGTTTCTTCGCGCAGATTGAGGCAAGCGTTGCCTGCGTCGAAACTCCATCATAGAATTATGCTATTAAAACACTATAGCAATTTTATCATCCACCGGAACGCGCCTGCCGCTGACTCACATCTCAGAAAAACTGGACCGATAGAGGTTTCATCTTACAAATGATAAGTTTTCTCGCGGACGCGGCGCTGGCGGACGTGGTGAGGTCGACCACTCAGCTCATCGACGCCGCCGTGCGCCTGGGGACGCTAAGACATTCATCGTCGCGACGGATCTCGGCATCCTGGACAAGAAGCGGCTGGCTGCGCCCGGCAAGATCTTCATCGAGGCGCCGACCGCCGGCAATAGCGCGAGCTGCAAGAGCTGCGCGCATTGCCCGTGGATGGCAATGAATGGCGTGGCCAACCTCGCCGATGTGCTGGAACGCGGGCATAACGAGATTTCCGTCGATCCGGCGAATGGCGAACGTGCGCGATTGGCCATCGACCGAATGCTCGATTTCGCCGCCGCACGCAACAAGCGCGTGCAGGCGAGCGGTGACCTGGCAAAGGATGGCTCGCTGTTCTCGAACGTCGGGCCGGCCTGACTAACGCATACTGACTGCGCCGCGAGACGCTCGGCGGCGTGAGCACGGTCGGCAGCGCTTTAGGCAAGGTCTCGCGCCGGTCGCGGCTGAAGTGCTGTCCGCGGCTTTCCCGCCGTGAACATGCGCTTTCCACGATGAGCGAAGCGACATCGATGAGATTGCCGGGCTTGTGATTGCAGACGAAGATGATGTGATTGGTTCAAGTCGGTCGATATATATCTTGCGTCCACACGGCAGGGTCACAGGTTCAAACCCTGTATCACCCACCAGGATTAGCATAAAAATACTGGCTTAGACCGAAACGTCTAAGCCCCTTTCGTTCCGTACGGAAAAACGTACGGAATTTTATTCGCAGTTCCGGAGCGTTGCGATGAGCAAGAAAAAATTCCAGATCTTCATCTCGTCGACCTACCTTGATCTTAAGGAAGAGCGACAGGCCGCGGTACAAGCGATCCTCAGCGCGGGACACATCCCCGCCGGGATGGAACTCTTCGCGTCGGGAAACCGCGATCAGTGGGATGTCATCAAGAAGTGGATCGACGAAAGTGACATGTTTGTGTTGATCCTTGGGGGGCGCTATGGCAGCGTCGAAAAAACGTCGAAAAAGAGCTATACCCACCTTGAGTACGACTACGCTGTGACGACGGGAAAGCCGTTTTTTGCCCTGTATCTCGACGAAAAGATGATCGATCAGAAAGATCAGGGGGAGTTGGAGGACAAGGTGCGCGAAAAGGACTACGTTGGCGATTTCAAGGAGTTTCGCAAACTGGTTATGAGCAAACTTTCTGCCCCCATATCGAACCTCGGGGAAATCAAGTTTGAAGCGTTGAAGTCGATAAACATCTTGATCGAGGAAAATCGGATGAGCGGCTGGATGCGCGCGGATCAGGTTGTCGACTCGCAGGGGGAAGCGGACTCTTATGGGATCACGATTACGAGCCCGTCGGGCGGAGACGTCATCGGTAAGTGCGACTTTCGTGGGACGATCTTGAAACCTTTGCCTGTGGGTTATGAACTGCGCTTGACTCGTGCGTGGCCGAACCTAAAGGGTTCCTATCCAATGGGGGAACGCGTAGAGATCAACGGCATAAGCAAGACCTGGATTGCCCGAGACTGCGACATTTTGGGCAACCCTGGTGACACGCGAATCGTCCGTGCTTGCGTCATGGGGCCAGCAGGACTGTCGTTGGCAGGGTACTTCCCAACAGCTAGCAAGGCACACTGGGATGAAGTTGAAAATCTACGCGGCCAAACCCAAAATCCGCCAAAAGGGAAGCCGCTTCCTCCTATCCCAGATGTTTCTGATACGTTCGTATGCGATTCGGTAACCGTCAAGCGCGCCGCTTCCTGATTTTTGTTGCTACTCCTCGACCATCCGCGATGCAAGTCTATGTTGTGCATGGTCGAGGTATAGGATCGAACCATGTTCAATGCAGCCCTGGAACGTTCAACATGGTTCCGAAAGACGGTATTCAATTGCTGCGCATCGCAAAGGTTATCGAACTGACTGATGTCAGCCGCACTAGCATTCACAACCGGCGCACACGGTCAACTTCGACGATGTTGTTGAGTACGGCTCCACGGGAGCGGAGCCCATCGGAACCCTTAGGGACAGCCGAAATTGGTGTGCCCTGCAACCTAAGCAGGCTGCCTCTCCCGAATGCGAATTAAGACCTTCCATCACGGTGAATACGACGGAGGAATCGAAGGGACGCTTATGCGGCTTGAGTCCGGCTAAGATGCTGATCGGCAAGTGACACCTAAAGGTCCTCGCACCGTCGGGCATCGACATGCAGCCTCACATAAAGACCTCTAAAATGTTCCACTGACTCGAAGTGTTATCAGTTGTCTTCAAAAAATAGCTGTTTGTCCCCAGCCACCCATCCTTTTCAAAGGACCCATGGCCACACGTGATCCGGCAAAAACGATACGCAACCAGCAAATCGCAGCGCTGACCGAAAAAATCAACGGAATGCTCGACGATGTGCTCGATCTCACGGGCTTCAGAAGCGAGCAGTCATTGAACGCAAAATATGGGGGCAAGTACGCCGAATATATCGACATCCGAAACGAAGTCATCGACTCCCCGGAGCAGTTCGTCGCCCTTTATTTCCAGGGGTTCCTTCGGACTTTGGAAGGGCTCGGCATCTTCGCAAGGACCGGTAACGCCTACTACGACGCATTCCTGCCAGTTAAGAAAAACAAAAAGGTACGGGAGTGGCTCCGCTTGTTTCTTACGCGAACATACCTGCGTAACTATGAAGCGCTCTCGAAACCTCGCCCGTCGGACGAGGATGCTAGCATTTGGATTGGTCAAAATAACGCATCGTACGGCATCTTCGTCACCCCACGTTTCCGAAATGGCGCATGGGAGAACGATCGCAGTGAAATACGACATTTCAAACCAAAATATTGGACCATTGGCCACGTCCTGCAGACGGGGCTTGTGATTCCCGACGAAGATGATGTGATCTGGTTCAAGTCGGTCGATCAATACCTCGCGTTCTTTCGGCAAACATTGGTACGCAACTCCGGCTCTATCCACGAGAGAGAGATTGCGAAGCGTTATTGCGATTTTGTAAAAACGAATCCAGCTCCCCTTGACGTTCCGCTGCTCATTCCCGAACTAAGGTATGGAGGAAAGGACGCAAAGCACGAGTACAGACTCGATTTTACAATTATTAACCCGCATACCCTCGCGAAGATCGGTTTCGAGCTGTCCCCCTGGTCCTCCCATGGAGCGCTTGCCGGAACCAAAGGCAAGTCGCAGAAGGAGATCAATGAAGAAGCAAAGGGAAATTTCGAAAAAGAGATGAGGAAACTGAAGGCCTACTTCCGCAAACGGGGAATCCCGATTCTTGTTTATACCGATGAAGATCTGCTAGACAAGGATGGCCTCTTCGCCGAGATCTCAAAGTATCTATCCCCAAAGAAGGTAGCCAAGCAGCTTGAATTTCACGCGATAGAAGATTTTCTGGCATTTTCGCCGCAACCCTGAACCCTGCGATACTTCTCGCATACCTCACGATATTCACTGCTGCGATGTAGTTACACCGCCTCGGTGTCCCGGGACGCTCACTCAACGCAGTTAAGGTATGGCCAAGCGGCGCCTGTTGATGGAGACAGACAGCAAATGCCACTAGAAAACCGGATCTGTTCGAACTGTATTAGAGAACGATTCCTCAACAGCGAAATCGCCCGATCTCCTGTCGTCGACGTCGCATGCAGCTATTGCGATGAGACACGACCGACCATCGAAATGTGGGATCTCGCACAGCGGTGCGACAAGGTAATTGAGGATTTCTACTCCATCTCGAGCCTCACGGATGCGGTCACCATTTACGACTACACACCGGAAGGAGAAGAACTCGTCGATCTGCTTGAAAATCTCTTGGTGACCTCCGGGCAAGCCGCACAAGACTTGACAGAACTACTGAACGATATGTGGTTTGATCGCGGTTCGTGCGAACATCGCTATGGCGATGACAATCCTTGGTTTATCAGGACGGATGCTTCACCACAGCCCTTGAGTGAGGCCTGGGAAAGAATGGAACGTAGCCTACGAAGCGAAGCGAGATTCGTCAATCCGCTTGCTACACAGACGATGGAAAACATATTCGGCCCGATCTTGGCCGACAGGACAAACGATGGCAAATCGGTAATCGTGGAGGTGGGCCCAACTGCCCCTTTAGATACGCTTTATCGAGCCAGAGTTTTTCAAACGATTGGAGCTCTCGAGGCGGCTCTTGCCCACCCCGAACGCCATCTGGGCCCCCCTCCCCCTCGAGTCGGACAGGCTGGGAGAATGAATGCCAAAGGCGTGTCGGTATTCTATGGTTCCACACAACCAGCCATCGCGATTTCCGAAGTGCGTCCGCCGGTGGGAAGTCACGTTGTAGTCGCGGCGTTCAAGATAAGTCGCCCCCTGCGGCTGCTCGACGTGACGAAGCTCGCCTCGGTGAAGCTCGATCCCACCCTGAGCGTGTTTGATCCCGCCACTATCGAGCAGTCGGTAAGATGCCGGTTCCTCAACCAGCTCGAATCTAAGCTGACGATGCCAGTCATGCCTGAACTGGTCGACGAGGGCTACCTTACCACGCAGGCCATAGCTGACTACCTCGCTACGCACCCGCGCCTTGAACTGGATGGGATACTCTTCCGATCCGTTCAATCAGCAGGGGAACCAACACCCTCGGACGTCCATAACGTCATTCTGTTTAACAAAGCGTCCAAGGTACTCCTCTCTGAAACGAAATACGCCGACGGTGTGCAGGTCCGCTTATTCGATCACGACGAGGACGGGATACGATTCGAACCACAGCTCTGGGTAGAGGATCATCCAGCTGACGAGTCAGAGCATAGCCCGTGGTCAAACGCAACCGATGAAAGTCTTCCGGCGCTAACACTCGACCGCAATACCCTCGAGATCCACGAGATCGAAGGTGTAAAATTCACTACCTACGCACACACGGTCGAACTCCACGTTAGCGCTCAGCGTCCGGCCTCCAATTTTTAAGCCGGCGTACGTACGAACGTAACTCTTCTGTGCCAGCCAACGAAGTACCAAAAGGAAGGACGTCGCGCGGCGACAATTGTTCTGTCACGACGGTCACAGTTGACGCCATACAGGACGTCTGGAAAGACAAACGTAGCGACGCCGTTTCACTGAGCCTCGAGGAGCCTGACCTTCGTCGACCCTCCAAAACACAATGCCTGCCATCGACCGGTATGCGCAAGCCACCCCTCGTACTGATCAGCGCCTTCCCCCGGTTAACAGGGAGTTACATGGCAACGGGTCGAACGATCATCGCTAGTCGTTCGATATTACGGAACCCCTTGATACAATGCACCCGCTGTGTCCGCTTTGTTGACCCTGCCCACACGAAAAAGGCGTGATGTCCTAGCGGGCGGGGAAACAGCGGGATCCCGTCTATTCATAAGTCACCGGGCGCTAGCCGATTAAAGATGCAAGAAATCGAATTCTATCGGGCAAACCAGAAACCTTACGGCGTTTTCAGTAACCTGTATAAACGCGCAATCATATTTGACGGCATCGAGTATCCAACGTCGGAACACGCTTATCAGGCCGGAAAGCCGCGAAAGGACTCTGTGCGTGAATGGCTCATGGCTGCACCATCACCCTCACTGCTCGCGATGGCCGCACATGGGCTGTATGTGTGGGACGTTCATCCAGAATGGTCAAAAACCAAATTCGACAGGATGAAGCGAGTATTGACAGCCAAATTTACTCAGCATCTCGACTTGCAGGAGATTCTTCTTTCCACCGGAGACGCCCAGCTGACTGAAGTAGCAACCGTCGATAATGCGGTCAACCGGCTTTGGGGGCAGGTGAACGGTGTCGGGAAAAACATGTTAGGAACCTTGCTGATGGAGGTCCGTTCTGAGATTCAGACCTCTCTTACCAAGCCCTCCCAGACGAAAAAAAAGCCCGCGGTTCCCCGCCGCAAATCAAACCGGGAAAAGCTCGCAGCATAGTTTCGCAGGCTGTACTGAGGAGATATGTGAACCAACTCCGGAGTGCGGCACCGGAAAGGCGTGCGCGGACTCACATGCGTCGCGCCATCCTTCGGTTTCCAAAACTTCGACCGGATCAGGCCCCTTCATCAGAGCAGCTAGTGCCTGCAGCTTGTCCCTCGGCTCAAACCGGGCCAATCCACGGGCTCCTAAGTGCATGCAATTCAGTGCAGCCAGTGCCTGCCCAAACCGAAGAGACGCCGCTACCGTTGATGTACGCAATTCTGGAGATGAACGGGCATCGTGTAATGCGTACAACAGACCCGCAGTACACCAGTCACCGGCTCCCGCAGTGTCTCTAATATGCGGGACCTTGAACGCTGCCAGCGTCCGCCAGCTCCCTGCCGGCATCTCCGACGCTACCCTGAAGCGAAGTCCCTGCGCACCAAGTGTCTGGATAACAACCTCGACGCTCGAGCAGTCAAAAGCCGCCAACTCTGCGATTCGCTCGTCCGCGTACTTCAAGACGTGACACGCATCAATCGCCCGCTGAAAGTCTGCAGTGTCAGTAGCGACGGCGGATGGTTCGAACACCACCAACGCGCCCCGACGACGGTAGCTTTCTGCAAGACTAAGCGACCCGTCTGTGACACGATCGAAATAGAAGACGTCGGGTCGTTCGATCTGTCGCAGCACGGTATGGCAGTGAGCATCCCCGTCCTCAGCAGCAAAGCCTCGCTTCAGTCCGCAGAAGGGGCACGAGAAACTGAATTTGTGTGTACAGTCGCGATCGCCAGGCGACTGATAGACGACCGGTGTGTGAGCTTGGTGCTCGTGCTTTAGAAAACGCGTATCGGCGCGGAGGACCTCAAACTCGCGGCGAATCCGCTTCCCAGCAACATCATCCCCAAGTCTCGCAACCGGAACGCTTGACCAGCCCAGGAAGGCAAGGATGGCCAGAACATTCCCTGCCGAGCCGCCCAATTCGGCTCGCAAGCTCGATTTACCTTCTCCAAGGAGAACATCCAGCGCCAGCAAGCCTGTGCCGACTACGCGTGGCCGTGCCTCAGACCTTTCCGGCAACCTCAATCGAATCGTCATATGGGACCCCAGCAAGCCAAACGTGCCACAAATGGTCAGGCTTTGAAACAGACACCCCTGCAGGCGGTGCTGAAGCGGTAGTATACCCGATCGTCTCCACATACAGCATCGGCAGGTCTAGGTCGATTGCAGCTAGCAGCATTCCGAGACTGCCCATGCGCCACCCATTCGGCGAGAGCACCGTAATCGCATTTTGGTTGGCCGCTTGGAACACTTCCTTTCGCGCTGAGTCCATCCTCGAAATCGACTGGTACACATCCATTGGGTCTGACTCGTGGGCGTAAATTACGTTCAGGTGGCTGCTTTCCCAGTCCCCCAGCAGACGGTCACCGAATTCAAAGAGCAAATCGTCTCCACGCCGAGGCCGCGCTGATGGGAAGGGTACGATCGGGCATACTTCCGCAACGGGCGAGCTTGCCGATAGCGCTTGAAACATCGTGTTCATCTGCGGAAGTGAATCTTCGGCCAATTGCGGCACCCAAAGTTTTAGAGTGTCGGCGCTTACATCAAGCCCCATCGTTCCTTGGAACCCGTGCATCCACTCGGCACGGTCGTTAGATTCAGAATCAAGCTTGACCTCTCGATGGTCATTCATCGCCATCAAAACATGAACGTTTGCGTTGGACCGCATGCTGCGTTCGATGGCCTGCTTCACAAGAGGGAAGCATATGCCGCGCGACATCCCCGTCGCATCAATCACGATATCGGAATACTCTTCCTGATACCAGGCGTCCGCCGCGCGAGCAGCGACACGCCCTCCTACCGTCGCGCCGTCATCAGCCACGATCCTCACGTCTTCGAACCTGATTCGGGCTCGAGGTATTACTTTCACAAGGTGCGCAAGGTGACTTGCGCCAATATTGGTCAACGTCTTTGAACTATCGCGGCGACGCTCCACCATGAAGCGAAAATCTATGCTTTTTCCAGCAGCGAGAGCAGTAGCAAAATAAAGACTACTTGTGTCAATTCCGACGGTCCCGATAAACAGCACACGTCTCGAATTCATCAGGTGCTCCGTCAAGAACGGAAGCACATCGGCGTCGCTCTGGGCGTAGCACCTGTTCCGGGAGAAACGGCTCATTCACCAATACTCGCAATGAGTTCCGACAAGTGGCCCTCACAAAAGCCGCCACGGCCGAACGTCAATCCGTGCTTCAGGATCGGAAGTCCACCCAATTGAAACAGACACCAGGTCCGACGTTTGCACTCGTAATTCTCGGTCAGAGAGAGCGCGTTATAAGCGAGCGCGTAATGCAGAACAACCACGAGATTGCCACCATCCTTCTGGAAGCGATCCATTTCGGATTGAGGTATCCCGAATGCGTTTGCGCCATCGTCTAGCGGTGCATTAGGCTCACGGGTGCGGACCTTGCATCGCGAGGCGACGAACTCAACCAGTCGCCGCACCGCGTCACTGTGTGGGAAGTTCCAACGCTCAATGGTCGACGCTGCCTGTCGCACTAAAATTTCGTTTTGCACTTTGGCCTCAAGACGAGGCTCGCGTCCCCGCAGTATCCTGGTTTCAACATTCTCGACCAATGCTCCGGCCAGCTGAATGAACTGCTCGATGTTTTCGCTACTCGCATCAACCAGACGGTCAAAGCCATAATAGAAGGGCTTTTTGTAGTCGTGTAGTAGTTGGAGATTGGCGCCGGCAATCAACGAGGCATTCACTGAGCGTGGCGCTGCTTGCTCGTCCGGTGGTGATTCCGGTTGCTCCGGTTCCGAAGTAAAAAGCTCTGTCTGGGGGGTGCGCCGGGACTCACGATGTATCAGAATTCTAAGCAAAGCTTGACGGGTGTCAGCAGGCAGTTTTGAGGGAATCCACGATTTAACAACATCGACACGCTTAGCCGCAAAACCACTTTCATCGATCACCTTCTTTACGGATGCTGCCAGATGTTGCGTGTCCGCGGGCGACAGCACAGGGTCCCTCGTTGAGAGGCAATCCTCTAGACGGATAGATTGTCTCCGCAGCGTAGGCATCTGTTCTATGTAGCGCTTTGAGATGTCCTTAACCGTTGCCTTGAAAGCACGCTTGTCCTCCGCGCCCTTTTGCATGAGTTTAAGAACCCAGTCGCGATCCGGCGTACTGCCCGCGACGTTGCCGACAGACCGCTCCGGATCCACCGCCAACGCCTGTCGGAACACGTCGTGGCCGATCGCATCAACACGCGTGACTAGCCACCGTGCAACCTTCAGTTCCCGCCCGCGCAGCCATTGCTCAATATCCGCGAATTGCTCAGGATGCAATTCGTGCGCGTCATCGACAATTACCAGTGGTCTCATCGTGATTTCTGCACCCTCCACTCCCGTGATCGGGGGGATTTGAATCGCTTCTACTATCGAAAAGGCTTCGTAGGTGCTCTCCGGTCCGATCTCCGTCAATCGATGCTCTGCGGGAGGCACTAACGCCGTTACGATCTTGAATATCTGAGCTTCCACCGCACGGGCATGGTCACGAAAGTCAGGCGTATTCTCGGCGTGAATCAGCTTCGACTGAACCTCAAATTCTTGCCGTGCTACGATCTTCACCTTCGACAGATCGACGCCCGTTGCCTCAATCTTTCTCAACCATCCAAGCACTGAGCGAACCTGGATCAATGATCGCAGAAGACCACTTCTTACCTTAACCGAATAGGGCAGCTCCCAAATATCTCGCATATCGGGCGTGGTTGCGACTCGGAGAGCTAATATTCGCGGCCGAAGATCTGCAATGACTAGACACTCGGTCAACGCACTAGTTACGTCTTTGTGATCGCTGCTAGGAAGTGACCTCAACAAAGCAATCACGGTATCGAGCTCGATCAGTCGCGCAATTGTTGTTTTACCGCTGCCTGGCGTTCCGACCACGATAACAAGGCGATCAAAAAACGACGCGGCGTTGCTTTCAAAGAAACGTCTGAGGGGTTCCGGGCTCAAAATGGAAAGCAACGCGCCTGGCGCGTCGAAGTATTCAGTTGCGCGTTTCTTGAACGGATTATCCATGGTCAGCATGCCGCGTTTTACGGGAGAATAGCGGCTTCATCCGGTGTGACGGGGGCGCATGACGAGATCCAGATGCCGCCCATAGGATCGCTACCGAATTATTTGGTGTGTTGTGGTAAAGCACAACAGGAAGGCCGCACTGCCTGTAGCCGTACCAGACATCTTTTCCGAGATGCGTGTTTTCAATTGAGGAGTCGTAGCAATCTTTAAGCAATTTGACCACGTCTGCTGGGCCAGCATCATTAATCACGATATCACTACTAAGAACGGCAGAAAACGTCAGTTCAAATTGGAATGCGCCGGTTGCGTCTCGAAAGCGACTGATAGCATCGTCCACGGTTCCAGTCGCATGACTGGAAGCCAAATAATGATGGATGTGGATGCAGCATTGACGCGTGAGCGAAGTGCCAAGTCGCCCACTGTTCTGACCGCAGAAGACGGGAATCTTCCCTTTCCATTCGCCATCTTTCTGGCGAATCAGCGTTGCACCCGACGCGGTGAAATCATCGATCAAGCAGACCCTTTCGAATAGTGCTTCTTCGCCGGGATATCCCCGGATGTCTAAGCGCTCCCGTAACGCTTCGTTCAATTTCGTCCACTTCTCGTCTGAGATCTCGCTTGCGGCAACGACTTGCTCAGTCGAAACCCGGCCCTCATTGTCGCGGCGGAAGATGTCGATTTTTGCGCCATCGCTCAATCCAACGTAGAGGGTCCGAATCCCGATCAACTCAAGCCGCTGTTCCGCTTCGTTGTTACCCCATGTTTTGTATAGTGGAACACCTAATTGCTTCGCTACTTGGTGTCGCATGCAACGCAGCAGCACTGGCATTGTCAAGTCCACCAAATGGTGCATTTCGCTTTGGCTTATAAACACCAATCGCCTGCGAATGAAGGTGTAGGCCGTGGCGCGATCCTCTTCCTTGAACTGCCCCAGCCAGGCGAGCAGATTTACATAAAACCGCGATCCTGGGCTGAAGCCCTGGTAGTGGTCATATTTGGCGCTAACCATCAACCGTAACCATGCAAACTCTTCTGTTGCACGACTCTCATCCCATTGCAGCAGATCTGCCAAAAGACGCATGGCAAGTTGAGCCTTCATTTTCGAATCCTCGGCATCGTGAGAACATCACGAACATGGTCAATGAACTCTGGTGCAAAACACATCTCCCCTCCATCGACCGTTAGCGCTTCGAGGTAGAACCGCGTGCCCTGCGCACCCGTAAGGCCAAGTGGAAGAAAATTCCAGCAAGCATCCCTCGCGATCGAGACGCCGCTGACGCTAAGACCCAACCCTTCATTGAGAAACTCGTGATCGTTACCTTCGATGTCGCCCGAATCCCCTATTCTGAGAATTTCATCTTCGCAACTACAGCCGATCGTCGATGAAATTGCCGACACTACCTTGTCCTTACCGGCCGATTCGGTGAGAACATCAATTGAATGGCCCGAATAGAATATTCTCCATCCGACATAGCCTTTCGCCTCAAGCCATTGACGGACGTATGCGCCTATCCGGTATTTTGACGATTGGTCGCGAATCCTGAGACTTAACTGTCCCTCGCAAATTTTGGGAGACGACTTCAACGCACCGAGCAGAGTAGAGTCGTCCAACCACTCAGTCAGCTCGACAAATCTTGGATCCGACTTACCCTGTACCGGAGGAGCCTCGGCGAGACCCGATATGACCGATCCACTATAAAGACCGATTGTGATTTTGCTCCAAGACAACACACTCAGTTTTGCGCGTAGGTCAGTATGCAGAGAGTCTCCTCTACCTGTCGCAAAACCTATTTGGATCCCGGCTCCTGCGATCCGCTCAATCTGCGACACCAGCCCGGCATCGAGTCCCTCAAATCGGAGATCTGTATTGCAGAACGTTCCATCGAAATCGCATACAAGCGCGCGAAATCGTGCCCGCTCGAGCCGATTGGCAAACGCAAGACCGGAAAGCCTGAATTTGTCGTATGCCGCAAAAGGCGCTTCAACGTTTCGCACTTTCCGAACCAGCGCAGGGGGCCAACCACCGTGCCCGCGAAGGGCCTCGCCAACGTCTGTTGCATGCAGGGCGCGGCCAAATTCCGGAACATCTGGCTGACCGGGATCAATTCCGCGACTGCGCGACAGGATATCGGTTATCAGGATCGCATCGATCACACTTACAATTTCAGCAAGCGCGTGACCATCAGGAAGATCGAGCCGAACGACAGGTACATCTGAAGGGAAACTGCCAATGGTCGCCTGCGCCAGGTTCAGGTCTCGAGGTGACTGAAATGAGACAAAGCACGGCGCAAGATCACCACTTGCCAACTGCAGGTGACGGCCGTGCGCAAACTGTCGAAAATCGACCGTCTGGATCACGCCGATCGCAGACTCGGCAATCTTCGATTCGATGTCGATTGCTCCAGATATGCCATCTCTGCCATACAGCACACACATGTGACGTCCGCTAGCTACCGCATCCCCAAGCCCTTGCTCGGCAATATAACTTCGACGGCTTCGCAGCCACTGTTCATCGATTTGCGCTAGATACCGATCCAAGCCATCGATATCGTACCCACGCGCCATAAGGATCATGGTTGCGATGAGGGAATTGGTTGCGAGGTATCCGTCCTTTCCCCATGGAGCTGGGAACGCAGCAGCGGTCGCGCCGCACGCAAGAAGTTTGCGCGCTAGTGGGCTTTCTGGCGCAAGGGTAAGCGCGAATCCTGGGGCCTCCATCGCCAACATTTGATGGGCCGCAGCGATAACGTCTTTATTTTTGCCTTCGGCCGAAACAAGAGCAATCGCGCAGTCATCCGGTCGTGTCTCGTGCGCAAGCAAGTCGACCGGTGTTGCCTGACGTGAAACCCGACCGAACTCCAACTCATGAAGTCGGGCGAGAAAAGCGGCAGACGTCGAAGAGCCGCCCGAGCCGACGGCAAGGAGGCTTCGCCCTGAGTGGGCAGCGAGAACCCGCCCTAAAAGGTCCACGTTCTGCTCAAGCGCCCAATGAATGGCGCTTGGCAGGTAGGCAATTTCCTCCGAAAACCGCTTCCCCATCGCCGACAGTCTCTCTCAGATTTTAGTTTGTCTGCGCCGCAATCCAACCTGTTACGCACCCATTTACATTAGCATTAAATCGGCTTATTGACGAGATAGCAAAGCATCGTTCGGCTTTCCACTTTCAGGTCGTGTCGATGCGAGCCAGCAATGTCTCGCGTTTCCAACCTGGCGTTTTCGCAGTTCCAGTCAATTCGGAATGCCTGCCTGCTGCAGCGACGATTACAACGTCTATAACTGCCTGTCGGCTGGGCGTCTCCCTCCGCTCACGCTGCAGGCCGGGTCTTCGCGCTTCGCGTCGAGCCGCGCACCGCGTCTCGACCCTGACGGGCATCAACCCCTGACGCAACACCTTAATCCTGTAAAGCCCGGTCAGCTGCAGGCCGCAAGCGGCCTCCACTTTCGCGCTCGCCGCGCGGCGGCTCATCCCGGTCAAACCCGCAGCTTCGCATCCACCAGCCTCCAGCGTTCCCGCCCGACACCCGCGACAGTAGCCGATAGCGGCCCGGTGTCAAGGGGCGAGGGACCGTGTTGCCCGCACCCCTCCCTCGCCTTGTTCCTTGACGCCGGGCCGCTATCGGCTCCTTCAGTCGCACGGGCGCGAACTCAGGAGACTGGCGGCAGCAATGCCAACCCCGAGTTGCACCGGGACGAGCCCAACCCCTACGGGCGGGCGGAATCTTGGAGCCCGGTCAGCGCAACACCCATTCAACCATTTGTTTGGAGAAGTGCCATGCAACTCGCATCCTCTTTCCGTTACGGCTCCCCAACGCTCCGCTCCGACTCTCCGCTGTCGGACGATCAGATTCGCCGGGTCGCCCCCTCCATCTTTTCCGATGGCAAGCATCAAAGCCGTTCAGAACGCTATACCTATATCCCTACCATCGACGTGCTGCGTGGCCTGCGCAACGAAGGTTTCCAGCCATTCATGGTCTGCCAAACACGTGTGCGCGATCAAGACAAGCGCGAATTCACAAAACACCTGATTCGCATGCGCCCCGCGAGTGAGATTACCGGCGAGGACGTCAACGAAATCATCCTGCTCAATTCGCACGATGGCACCAGCAGCTATCAGATGCTGGGGGGCGTCTACAGGTTCGTTTGCCAGAACGGCATGGTTGCGGGCGAAACCGCGGGCGAGGTGCGCGTACCCCACAAGGGCAACATCGTGCAGAACGTCATCAACGGCGCATTCGACCTACTAGACGGTTTCGACCTGATCTGTGAACAGAAGCAGGGCATGCAGACCGTGACCCTGAGCCGTGACGAACAGCTCGCGTTTGCCCGCTCTGCGCTCGCGCTGCGCTACGACCCGACCGACGCCGACGCGCCCGCTCCGATCACCGAAAGCCAGCTTCTGAACGTGCGCCGCTTCGAGGACCACCGCGACGACCTCTGGGTCGTTTTTAACCGAATTCAGGAAAACATGACCAAGGGCGGTCTGCATGGTCGCTCGCGCAGCGGGCGCGCCATGTCCACCCGTCCCGTCACCGGCATCGACCAGAACGTGAAACTGAACCGCGCGCTCTGGATGCTCGCGGACGCCATGCGCCAAATGAAGGCGTAAGCACGGCACGGGCGACAGCCCATCGCCGCCCGGCTTCCTATTCATACCTTCAGGACTCCTATTCGGGTCAAGTTCTGGCGGTATCCCGCAGTACCCTGACCCGGCACCTTTCTTTTCCATTTTTTGGAGTCAATCATGCAAGCCCTTGAAGTCAAACCCACCGTCATTGCGGCGGACGCTACCGAAACCGCGCCGGTACTCGAAACCACTGTTGGCAACGAGCAGCCAGTCGTGTCCGTGCCATATTCCAGCCTGCATCCCTCGCCGCTCAATGCCCGTACGAAACCGCTCACGGGTATTCCAGCCCTTGCCGTCAGTATCCGCGCTAAGGGCCTGCTACAAAACCTCGTCATCCACGAGATGAAGGGCTCGCGCGGCAGGCAGCGCAAATACGGAGTCTGTGCTGGGCAGCGCCGCGAGGCGGCACTCGACCTGCTGTTCCAACAGAAAGACATCACCGCCGACTATCCGGTCCCCGTGCGGATCGTCAGCGAAGGTGAAGCCCTCGCCATTTCGCTGATCGAAAACAGCGAACGCGAAGGGCTCGACCCGTTCGACGTGCTGCGCGCCTACCGGATGCTGGCCGAGGAAGGTCGCAGCGTCGACTACATCGCCGCTCTTTTCTCTGCCGCGCCGATCACGATCAAACGGCGCATAAAGCTCGCCAGCGCCTCCCCGAAACTGCTCGCCCTGCTGCGTGAGGACGCCATCACGCTTGACCAGCTTTCGGCGCTCGCTCTCACAGATGACCACGAGACGCAGGAACGTATCTGGTTCGATGCGAACGAGTGGCAGCGCCAGCCCAACTATCTGCGGCAGGCCATCACGCGCACCGAGATCGACGCGAGCCGCAGCCGTCTGGTGCGCTTCGTCGGCCTCGACACCTACGAGGCAGCAGGCGGCTTTGTCCGCCGTGACCTTTTCAGCGACGACGAAAACGCGGGCTACATTGTCGACGCCGAACTGCTGCAACGTCTCGCCGCCGCGAAACTCGACGCCGCCGCCGAAGAAGTCCGCGCCGAGGGTTGGGGATGGACCGAACAGCGTATCGAGCGCGACGTGTTCGAGCTGAACCGCTACGGCAGGCTGCAACCGGTGCAGCGCCCCCTTACCGACGAGGAACAGCGGGAAATGGACGCGCTCACCACGCAGCAGGACGAACTGGCCGAAAAGTTCGAAGCACTGTCGGAGGACGACGAGAACGCCTACGAGCAAGCCGAACGCCTCGAAGCCGAAATCGACAGGGTGAACGCTGCCCTCATCGCACTTGAAAGCAGCACGCTGACGTGGGACGGGCAGCAGATGGCCGAAGCGGGCGCATTCGTGATGGTCAGCCCGCAGGGCGAACTCGTGATCGAACGGGGTCTGGTGCGCCGCGAGAACAGCGCGGCACTGGATGCAGTGGGCGCGACCGTGACCGGCACGCCGGAGGCGGAACGCACATCTGGCGAGACAGAGGAACCCGAAGCGAAGGAGAAGCCGGTCCACAGCGCAAAGCTCTGCCAGCGCCTCACTGCGCATCGCACCGCCGCTATTTACGCGGAACTCATCGCGCAGCCGTCCGTCGCCCTCGCCGCCATCCTCCAACGTCTGATTCCGGAAGTCTTTCCGGAGGGCTATGGGACGGGTTTCGCACCGCATGCGCTGAAACTGTCCTGCACGAGCAACCGCGACAGTCTGCTCGGCGCGGCGGACGATCTGCACGCAAGCGCGGCGTGGAGTCCCATCGACGCGCAGCGCGAGCGGTGGGAACGCGAACTCCCTGCGCGGCGCGCGGAACTGCTGCCGTGGCTGATCGAGCAGGACCCCGGCACGACCCTGCTCGACCTGCTCGCCTTCTGCACCGGCGCGCTGCTTGACGGTATCGCGGGCGACGAAAAGCCGCATGCGATCAATGCGCTCGCGAGCGCACTGAACCTTGACATGACGCGGTACTGGACGCCCACGCGCACCTCGTATTTCGATCACGTCAGCAAGGCGCGCATCGCGGAGGTCGTCGCCAGCGCCGTGTCACCGAAGATTGCCGCCGACCTCGGCAAGATGAAGAAGGCCGACGCGGCTGCCGCCGCTGAACTGCGGCTCGCGAAAACCGCATGGGTCCCGGAAATCCTCACCGATCGCGCAATCCCGACCGCACCCTCATGGCATATCCGCGACGATAAAGACGAAGACGACGGAGACAATGCGGATGCCGGGAACGGCGCAGGCGAGACGCAGGGTGGCGAGGATGGCGACGCCGAACCGGATCAATGCAACGGCGGCGAGAACGTCAACAACACGCCTCGCGATGCAGACGCGTCCCCCGACACGCGGAGCAAACAGCCGCCGTGGCCTTTCCCGACTGCTGCCAGCGTGAGCACCGCGCAAGCTGACCAGCGCGTCGTGTAGGCCCGATCCGTTGCCCTGGCACCTGGGCAAGGCAGACGGTGGTCCTTCGAGGCCTGCCGTCTGCCTGCCGCATCTGAACCGTGCGACAACCCGCACCCGCCAGATGACACGCGCTCCACCAGTCTGCCAGCCCGCCGGAAACCAGCAGCAGGCAGAGGACGGCACCGCCCGCCAGCAACAGGCGACGTATCGAGCGTGCAAAACGCTTTTCCATACGTGTAGCCATCACCTCCACGCGCGCCGCCGTTGCCTCAACCGCCTGCCCGAACGTGGTCATCGCGCCGTCCAGTCGCTCGCGTTGCTCACGAGCCGAAACCGCTGCGGCACCGATCAACCGATTGCCTGCAGTGCGCGCTATCTGATGTGACATGCGCTCGGTCGAGGCCAGCATTGCCGTCTCATTGAGTTGTGCGAGTGCTGCCCGGTACCGCGCCTCATGTTCCAGTATCAGGCTTTCCGCCAACTGGATCGTCGCCTTGCATCGCTCCAGCGCATCCCGATGCTGCTGCATCAGTGCTTCGGTCGCGCCACCGACTTCCCGGCGTGCGGCTTCGAGACTACCCTCGCTCGCCCACCGGATACGTTCTGGCATCGCTTCGTACAGGCGCGCATAGTATTCGAGCGCAGCGATAATCGACCATAAGGCATCGTTGTCACGCAGGTTCAGTGCGCTCGATACCTGGTGCATGCGGGCGAGACTGGCCCCGTCAGGAACATCCCCCGATACCTCGCGAAACAGGCGTACGAGCGGATCGACGGACCTCGACCGCCTATTGCTCATGGCCGATCCCCTCGATGCTGATCACTTTAGAGAACATGTCATCGCACAGTTCGCGCCAGCGAATCAACTCCGCACGCTGTCCAATCTGCATGACCTCAGCCGCCTTGCGGATCGAGATGCGTTGACTGCGCAGTTCGTCAGCGACCCGATCCGCCAGATCGGGAAAGTCGAGCGACCGCCCTTTCGTCTCGATAGCTTTGCGAAGCTGCGATTCCTGATACAGCGTAAACTTGTCCGGCTCACCGAAGTAGCCGTTGCGAACGACATGCGTCGCGGTATCCGGAAACGTCTGCCCGAAAATATGCAGTAACTCAAGGCTGTCGCGCTGGCGGTTGATCACCCATAGCACGACGAGTTGCCGCTCCAGTTCAACCAGCGTCCGGGCGAGCGTCCCGCCGTACCGTGTCACTCCAGTCTGATTGCGGGCGGCAGTATTGACGATCACCGCCGCACCCCGGTGCACATCGCAGAAGTTGACGAACCCAATCCAGCCGTCTGCATCGTCGAGATCGTAGGCGGCGCACTTGATTTCGTCCCTGAGCGCTTTCATGACATCGGGATTCGACGTATCAGTTTCCAGGAGCACAGCATGGATACCCTGTCGCTGCAAATAGTCCGCAAGGGCAAGCGTCACCATGCTTTTTCCAACGCCGCCCTTGCTGCCACCGACCAGATAAATGGGATGCACCGTATCCATCACCGACCTCCTACAGGTTTTCGATATCAGGCCGGATCTCAAACGAGAACGCGTCCTGAATCTCCATCGATCCCGGCTGGTTGACACCCCTTCCCCTTTGTTGTCGTGCATCCTCATGCGCCTTACCTACGCGCGTGCCCTTTCGCTTTACAGCCTGCTTCGGACGGGACGACTGGTCGGCCTCACGCGTTACCTGCGGATTAGCCGTTCTGGATGCTGCGTCAGAAGGTTCTGGGCGATACAGCGCGTACTTGACTGCGCCAATGCTCACATCGAGCCCCTTACGCCCTGCCTCCTGAACAATCTCCTCAAGCGTATAGCCTTTCGCCTGGGTGGCAGTGATATGCGCCCGAATCTCTTTCATCGCATCGCTGACCGTGACGCGTTGTTCATTCCTGGGCTTCTCCGGTAATGCCTCAAGGGCATGGACAAACTCATCCCACTGCGCCCGTGTGTAGCCTTTTGCACCCGGCACGATTCACTCCCATGCATCGCATTCGGGACCATCATGCGAATCGCGAAGCGGCTCGTCAATACCCCTGCCAACGGTATAACTGGGTGACCAGAATCGGTCGGAATGCACAGGAAAACGAGGGAACAGAAAAATATTTTTAGCGCCCCCAACCAAGCCATCAGCTTTCAGGAGGGCATATCGCAGACTAGAGACAACGAGCTGACAAACTGGTGCGCAGCGCTGTATGGCTATACGCGCTACATCTGCCAACCTGCATTTTCGAGTGAGCAATTTCGCGCGGCGCGCCAGCGAACCTCAATCAACCATGCCGGCAGATTCGATCGGGTAGCTCTGCGGACTTATTGCGAGCACATCGCAAGTCGGTGACCGTGAGCTAGCCGACACGGCGAGGAAACCCGTCAGACTGAAGCTATACACCTGTGCGACCAGCAGGATAGGCATGCTCAAATTCACACCCGTCACCTCAGGAACTTCGTGACCGGGTCGACATGCTGCCGTTGTCGACTTTGCCGACCCGATAGACGCAATGATCCCAATCTTGCCAGCGCGCTGACAGACTTTTGGCACAGAGCTAACAGAATTCGGCAGTCAACCTCGCAAACTCAGCGGATCAACCTCGCAGAAAAGACGAACGTTCACAACAAAAACAGAACCTTTAAAAAGTGATTGCAGGATAGGCTACCGCCGGTTTTGGGCGCCATCGTTATAAGCTCCAAGAATTTGACCAACCAGACTTCCACTCATGTCGGCGCCTGCATGTTTGTGCCGAAGCACCGAGCGCTCGACCTGCGCACTGTCAGGTGCAAACGCATCGGCCGGCCCAGGCTTTAGCACCCTGTCCACGACGGTTTGAATCACTTTGAATCGGTCAAATCCGCGCATGTCCAATGTCACCAGTTCTGTTCGTTACACGGCGACCACCCATTGTCGGAACGGAAGCTCTCCGCATCGCACCAGCACCGAAACATGACATTTCTCATATGGCCGCCTCCCATATGCAAGCAAATATTGTGTTTGACGGAGTGGGCGATTGCGGGCTTATATCCGGACTGGATCGCGGAGCATAGCCCGAAAGCGCGTTAACGCTTCGGCCGGCACGTTCATGCTGCCCTTCTTCACCGGTTGATAGAGCCGGTTCACAGTGGGCGTGATGCCGTGCCAGAAAAACAGCAGCGCGCAGACCTCTTGATACCGATCCTGCGTTCTCGGAAACTGCGCGCGCAACTGGTCAATTCGTGCGTGCAGTTGAGCTCCAAGGCGAAGCGTTCATGGCGAGTATTTTCCGGAGATCGAAGTATAAAATTACAAACGTATAACGTTTGTTATCCTGAATAAATAGTCTGAATTTAGACATTATGACGATAATGTCGGGTAAAATAACGAAATGTTTGAATTGGCCACGCCTACCTCGCCATGCCATTTTCTGAGCCCCTCCGCGTGTCCGACGGCGCCCTTTTGTCGCTTAAGCCGCTCGAGCAGTTGTCTCTGCCGTCCGAGCTCGACGGTAGCCTCGGCACAAACCGCGCGCTCGGCAACCGTCCTCAAATTGCGGCGCAAAATGACGTCGACGCCATCAAGGGGTGGCTCGCGCGCTTCGTCGACACAAAAGCGACCTTCGACACCTACCTTAAGGAGTCCGAACGCCTTCTGCTGTGGTCGACCACAGAATTGAGGAAACCCGTTTCCTCGCTCACGCACGAAGACCTGCTCCTCTATCGGCGCTTTCTGGCCGACCCGCAACCGGCGCAGCGCTGGGTGATGGCCGGTCGCAAAGCGGCCCGCGCAGACCCATCCTGGCGCCCGTTCGCGGGGCCACTCTCACCTACGAGCGAACGACAGGCGATTGTGATTCTGAATACGTTCTTCGCCTGATTGGTGAACGCCGGCTACCTGGCCGGCAATCCGCTGTCTCTGTGGCGCCAACGCACGCGCAAGGCCAAGCCACGGGTAACGCGATTCCTGGAGGACGATCTCTGGCAGGCCGTCAAGGCCTCGATCGACGCGATGCCGCGTGACACTGCCCGCGAGCAGGAGCACCACGCGCGGGTGCGCTGGCTGATTTCGCTCTTGTATCTGATGGGTCTGCGCATTTCGGAAGTCGTGAGCAATCCGATGGGGGGCTTTTTTAGGCGGCGGGACCGCAACGGCCAGGACCGATGGTGGCTGTCGATCACCGGCAAGGGCGACAAGGAACGTTTGCTTCCAGCAACGACGGAACTAATGACAGAATTCGCACGGTATCGCCGACACTACGATCTCGCGGCCCTCCCCTACAGCGGCGAAACGACACCGCTGCTGTTGCCGATAGGCGGCGCCCACCGGATGCTGACCCGCGGTGCTGTGCATCTGATCATCAAGCAGGTATTCGACAATGCCATCGGGCACTTGCAGTCCACGGGCGAAGCGCACGAACGCGCCGCAGAACGG
>NZ_JBLKRU010000012.1:0-203227 GCF_047608185.1 Caballeronia eucalypticola | reverse complement strand
GTAGCCCAAGGCGTCGTGCGCGGAAGAACGCGTTTACTTTCAATGACGTAGCGCTGCGCTTGTAAACTTTCAGCGGATCGCGTTTACTCTTGCTTTTTGAGTGGACGCATTGGTCACCGAATCGACGCCCTGGACCCAGACGGAATTCAAACAGCTCGAGCTCGGCGATGCGCGCCTGAACAAGCGAGCGAGGCTTTTGATGGAAAGAATGGCGGCCGACCCGATGGCCAGCGTGCCCAAGGCATGCCAGGGCTGGGGCGAGACGATGGCGGCGTACCGCTTCTTCGACAACGACAAGGTCGAATGGCATGCAATTTTGGAGCCGCATTGGCAGCAGACGCAGGAGCGCATGCAGGCCCATCGTGTCGTGCTCTGCGTGCAGGACACATCAGAGCTGGATTTCAATGGACAAGGCGCGATCGGACTCGGGCCGCTGAGCTATGAAGCCCAGCGGGGCATGTATCTGCACCCGACCTACGCGGTTACGCCGCAGCGCGAGCCGTTGGGCATTCTGGATGCGTGGATGTGGGCGCGGGAGAAGAAGGACGAATCCGGCAAGCGTGGCGGACTCAAGGAGAGTGTGCGCTGGATCGAGGGCTATGAGCGCATTGCCGAAATGGCGCCGAGCCTGCCCTCCACGCGTTTGGTGTATGTGGCCGACCGCGAAGCGGATCTGATGTCGCTGATGTTGCGAGCGCAGGAGCTGGGCACGCCGGCCGACTGGCTGGTACGAGCCGCTCATAATCGCTGCCTGCCGGAGGGAGACAAGCTGTGGGAGCGCACGAGCCGTGGGGAAGCTGTCGGGCAAATCGCCTTCACGATGGCTTCGCGCCATGGCGTCAAAGCACGCACGGTGCGCCAGCATCTGTGGGTGCAACGCGTGGAGTTGCCCGCGGGCAAAGGCAAGTGCATCGCTGCGACGTGCCTGGTCGCGCGCGAGTTCGAGGCTCCTGCGGGCGTTAAGCCGATCGAATGGCGTCTGTTGACCAATCGCACGGCCAGCACGGTGGAGGAGGCAGTCGAACTGATCGATTGGTATCGAGCGCGCTGGGAAGTGGAAATCTTGTTCAACATCCTGAAGAACGCGTGCCGTGTCGAGGCGCTTCAGTTGGGCACGATCGAACGGCTCGAGCGCGCGTTAGCGCTGTTTCTGGTGGTGGCTTGGCGTGTGGCTTATTTGATGCGGCTCGGACGAACCTGCCCGGATCTGGACGCGCACCTGTTCTTTGATCCCGATGAAATTCGCGCCGCCTACCTGCTCACGAAAACCCGAGCGCCGGCCCAACCGAAGCTCAACGAAGTATTGCGACTAATCGCGCGCCTGGGAGGTTTCCTGGGCCGCAAGGGCGATGGCGAACCCGGAGCAAAGACCATCTGGCTCGGCCTCAGAGAAGTTCATGTCGCTGCAAAAACATTGCGCCTCTTACGCGACGACGATGGTGACGACACTTCTGTATAAGGGAATGCACCATACCGCGCCGCAATGTCGCTAACGCCGAAACAAAAAAACGCCCGCAACCGGAATGCTGATCGCATGCAGTATCTTCCGGCTGTCGCATCCCTGTGTCTTTCCTTGCAGGGTTGTGCGCCGCACGGCGCACCGTCTTATGAAGTCTTTGGTGCGTATTTTCCGCTCTGGCTGCTAAGTGCCCTGCTGGGACTAGTCGGCGCGCTCGTTGCGCATCGGATATCCGTCTTGACTGGATGGGCGCAAATCGTCCCGTTTCAGCTCTTCGTCTGTGCGGCCATCGGCTTGATGGTTGCCGTGGTTATCTGGCTTTCGATGACCGGACAACTCCCATGAAAATAACCGGCTTGCGCAAAAACGCTTTCAAAGGCCGCGTGGCTGCGTGCGTGATCGTCGCCCTTGGTATTGCCGCGCTGTTTTACGCATCCAGTCGGTCAAGCCGGTATCCGTCAACGGACGACGCAACAATCGATGCCGACGTTGTGCATATCGCCTCGCCGGTGAGCGGCCGGATCGTCAGGCTTGCCGTCGCGGAGAACCAGCGGGTCACAAAAGGAGACGTGCTCTTCGAGGTCGATCCCGATCCGTATCAGCTCCTCGTGGCGCAGACCCAGGGCGATCTCGACCTGGCGCGCGCGGCGTTGGACACGCGCCGCAGGACCCTGGTCGGCGAGCGCGCGAATGCGGTCATCGCGGGCGATCAGACCGGCAAGGCAGCGCACAACTACGAACTGAGCTCGCGCAGCGTTCAGCGGCTAACGCCATTCGCAGCAAAAGGATACGTTCCGCTCCAGCAGCTAGACCAGGCGCAAGTGGCACAGCACGATGCCGAGCTGACGCTCAAGCAGGCACAAGAACAAAAGCGGGCGGCCGCGCAGACCATAGGCGACGAGTCGGGCGCCATGGCCCTGGTGCGCGCACGCGAGGCAGCGCTGGCACTCGCGCAGCACAGCCTCGACTCAACCGTTGTGCACGCGCCGCACAACGGTTTTGTCACGGGCCTCTCGGTGCTGGCGGGCGAGACAGTCGCGCCCAATCAATCGATATTCACGCTCATCGCCGCCGACGAATGGTTCGCCGTCGCGAACTTCCGGGAAACGGCGCTCGGCGCGATCCAGCCCGGCGATTGCGCGACCGTCTATTCAATGATCGACCGGAGCCAGGCGATCCACGGCAAGGTGGTCGGCATCGGCGCGGGCGTGGCCGATACTGACCGGGTCAATCTGCCGCGCGCGTTGCCCGTCGTGCAACAGTCCGTGAACTGGGTGCGGGTTGCTCAACGCTTCCCCGTGCGCGTGCTTCTGGATGAGCCGGCCGCCCGGTTGGTCCGGGTCGGTGCGAGCGCGTTAGTCGAGGTCCGGCATGGCGCAGCCTGCCGGTGATCTTGCCCGGCCAGGCGCGGCCGACCTGCTGAAACTGCTTGCGCCCTTTCCGGGAAGAGCGGAAATGGCCTGCCGCGTCGCGCTGATCTGCGCGCTGACTATATTCGTGACAAGCGCCTACGGCACGCCGGAAGCCGCCATCTCGGCCTACGTCGTGTTTTTCCTGAACCAGCCGGACCGGGTTTTCAGCGTGGTGCAGAGTCTGCAATGCTGGTGCTGGTCACGCTGGTGGTCGCGCTGATAACGGTCGTGGCCATATTCGCACTCGAAGATCCGGTCTGGCGGGTTGCGTGCATCGCGGGGCTCTCGCACGCGCTGCTGTTCGTCACGTCGGCGAGCAAGCTGCGGCCGGTCGGTGCGATCGTTGCGATGATCGTCGGATTTACGCTCGACGAACTTGGCAGCATGCCGTTCGGCGAAGCGGCGACCCGTGCGTTGCTTTACTCCTGGGTGATGGTCGGGATTCCGATCGGGGTGTCGATCTGCGTGAACCTGGCGCTTGCACCGTCGCCGCGGCGGCTTGCCGGCCGCGCGTTGGCGAAGCACCTGCGGCTCGCGGCCCAAAGCCTCGCCGAACCCGATGCAACGCGCGACGCGCTCAACGCCTGCCTGCGCAAAGGCGATGCGCAGATGCGCTCGTGGCTGACGCTTTCGGCGCTCGACGGATCGTCGGCACGTGCCGATATCGCCCCTTTGCGGCAAGCCGTTTCATCGACATTTGCGATCCTGGTCTCAGCGGATCTCGCGGCCCGGGAACCGTCGAGCCGGCTGCCGGCATCGTTCGTCATGCCGATCATCGACACGCTGGAGAGCATGGCACGCATGCTGGAAGCGGGAGGTTATCCGGTCGATATCGAACTCAGCCTGCCCGCCGCAACAGAATTGACGCCGCTTGCGCGCGTCGTGGCTGAAGAACTGCAGCACGCAATCACTTTCTTCGCTGTAGTAGATGTCGATGTCGATGTCGATGTCGATCACAAACCACAGGCCGACAGCGCCCCGCCCCCGAACGAGCATGGCGGATTCTTCCTGCCCGACGCGTTCACGAATCCCGAACAAGTGCGCTATGCCGTGAAAACCACCGCGGCGGCCGTGTTTTGCTATCTGCTTTATTCGCAACTCAACTGGTCCGGCATCCACACCTGCTTCATCACTGTCTACATGGTGTCGCTTGGCACCACCGCTGAAACCGTCGAGAAAATGACGCTGCGCATCGCCGGATGCATCGCGGGCGCGCTCCTCGGTACCGCAGCGATCGTGTTCGTGATTCCCGCGATGACCTCTGTCGTCGGGTTGATGGGTATCGTGTTCCTCGGCGCCTTGCTTTCGGCCTAGATTGCCTTTGGTTCGCCGCGCATTTCTTATGCAGGATTTCAGATTGCGCTGGTCTTCTTCATGTGCGTGATCAAGGGCGCCGGGCCTGGCTTCGACCTGACGGTCGCACGGGATCGCACGATCGGGATCCTGATCGGCAACGTGGTCGTGTATCTGATCGTTACCCGTGTGTGGCCGGTCAGCGTGGCTGAGCGCGTCGATACCGCTCTCAGCTCGCTGCAGCAGCGGTGGGAGCGGCTCGCCATGCCGGGGAATTCCGCCACGCGCCGCGCGCAGGCCCCGAGCGCGATGGCGCAATACGGCGCGCTGGAACAGGACCTGGCGCTGATGCGCTACGAACCATCATGGGTTCGTCCGGAGCCACAGTGGCTTGCCGAACGTCGCAGCGCGCTGGCAAGGCTCGGCGCGCTCGAAGCACCCATGCTCCTGATTGCCGAGAGGCGACCGGGCGATGCCGCGTTCGCCGGCTGGCTCAGCCAGGTTACCGGCAATCCGCCGCAACAGCCGCCCAAGACGGGCGCGATAACCGACCGGCAGCCATTGGCGAACGCCGACGCCGCAACCGACGAAACACTTGCCGCGCTGCTACACCTGGGCGACACACGCCTCGCTCAACTCCAACACGCCGCGCCAAACATGGCGGCGAAGGACTTTACGACTCATGCTCCGGCTTGACCCTTCATTCGCACTAGCGATCCTGGCCGCAGCGAGTTTGACCGGCTGCGCCACGTCCTCCGTGGACATGGCGCCCGAAAGCCTTGACCGTCCGTGGCAACCCCAGACGGACGCGAGCGGCGCCATCGTGCCGGGAGCGGTATCGACTGGATCGACTGCAACGAACCGTGGCTACGTGTTACCCGCGAACCCCGCGCTCGCCGTGCTGCCCCCTCCTCCGGCATTCGACCCGGCGCATGCCTACGAACTAGCCGAACTGATTGACCTCGCTGAATCGGCGAACCCGCTGACGCGCATCGCCTGGAACGATGCACGCAACATGGCGCTCGCGGCCGGCATTGCGAAGAGCGCCTACCTTCCCAAACTGTCCGTGGCGGCAATGGGGCAATACGCCGGCGCCCAGAATGTGCGCTCGTCCGTGCCCGATGCTTCATCAACCGCCGGGACGGGACATGGCACGACTTCGGCGGTGACGCTGCAATGGCTGCTCTTCGATTTCGGCGGACGCGCCGCGCGCCTCGAGGCTGCATCGCAGGCATCGGTGGTCGCGAATATCGGCTTCACCGCGTTTCACCAGCAGGTGATCTTCGATGTAAGCGTCGCGTTCTACGGATACCAGGCCGCGCGTGCCCGCGTCGCCACGGCAGCCCAAGGTCTCGGCAATGCCGAAGCCATCCTCGCTGCGGCGCAGTCGCGCTACCGGCATGGCATTGGCACTGTGATTGAAGTAGCGCAGGCCAATCAGAATCGCGCGCAGGCGAAGCTCGCGCTGATCCAGGCTCAGGGGGCCGAAAGCAACAGCTATCTGACGCTGATTTCGGCGATGGGCATCTCGCCGCTGTCGAAACCGAGGATCGCGGAAATGCCGGCACGTGCACTTCCGGCGCCGACCAACGACTCGATCGAGCAGATCGTGTCTTCCGCCATCGCCCGGCGGCCGGACGTGCTGAGCGCCTATGCCGCCGAGCGGATCAACCTGGCGAGGGTGAAGGCAGCCGAATCGGAATTCATGCCGAAGGTGTTTGTCTCGGCTAACGGCGCGTACAACACCGGCAGTTCATCAATTTCAGGGATTCCGTCCATTGGTCAGCAATTGCCGACGCTGAATCTGAGCGGCGGCCGGTACGGCGGCAGCGTGATCGTGGGCGTGACGATTCCACTGTATGACGGCGGCTTGCGTCAGGCCGTACTCGCGCAGGCACGCAACGACGCCGACAGCGCATCGACCCGCCTCGCCCGAAGCCGCGAAGAAGCGGTCCGGCAAATTGTTGCCGCACAGAACACGCTGCAGACGAGCCTCACCGCGCACGCTGCCGCCAAGGAGTTACTGGCCGCTGCACAGACAACTTACGACGCCGCATTCGACGCGTACGGCCAAGGGATCGGGTCGGTCACCGACTCGCTGCTCGCACAGAATCAACTGCTGGCTGCAACGAACGCAGACGCGGATAGCTACAGCAGCGCGCTTTCGGCTGCGGCCGCGCTCGCGCTGGCGACTGGTGCGATCGATTCGATGCCGACGGAGCCGGGCTGGCGCTGAAGGCTGAGAGCGTCGAGTTCATCGATATCCGCTCGCAGTATTGCCTCGGGCCGTTAACTTAAAGTAACGCTTCAAGTGAACGATTGTGATGCGATTGATAATTCATCGCAAACACGTCGGCGCAAAACGATCTTTTCACGTCGCATCGGCGATGCTTCGGATTTATCCGATTTGCGAACATAAACCTGTTCGTGTGTACGCTTGCGGACATCACTTAGAGAAAATTCCATTAAAAGATAATAAATCGGTCAACCGGGCGGATTTATTGCCGTTATCAATATTAGGAAGGAGTGCGTGATAGGGGGCTCACGCCATCGGCGGCGACGTTCGAAGCGCGCCCGATAGACTTTGAAACGCCTGGCGAAATATTTGCCGCGCAGCAGCAGAACTCAGTAATAGCGATAACCGTGTATGGCCGGGTTTTCACTGCAAAACGGAGACGACGGAGAATTGCGTCATCGGGGATACACGAACTGAGCCATTAATTAACTGTGACATGCCTGAGTCATCTCACCGGTGTCCCGTTAAAGCAACAGAGCAAGCGGCAAAAGTTCCACCGGCGCATTCGGCGCTAGCAGGAATCCAGAGTCGAGATTGATAATCGACCCATACAAGGAGAGAAAGTGATGGACGCCAAGCCGACCAAAATTCCGACACCGGATAAGGTGCAATGTCCGGATCAAGAACCGGTCGCAGTTGAATTCCTCGCGGAGTTGCCCGAATACGTCCGGGCTTTCTTCGACGAACAGCGCAACCAGTGCGACCCGAAGTAATTGAGCAACGTTGCTGGGGTGGGCTCAACGCGTGTGCGCTTAACGCGCGTGAGCCGTGGGCGATCTATGTGCGGACATCGAACAGGCTGCGGTTTTCGCACGCTTGAACAGCGCGGCATCCTCTTAGTCACAACGGCGTAAAGGCGCGTGGGCGTCGAGCCAAAGCCAACTGCATCAGGCCAACCAGAATGACCCTCTTGTATCGCGCAAGATGAATGTCTCAAACACGATGGGTTAAGCTGCAGATCTTTGCACGCTATCGATCAATCATGCTTTCCACTCGCATCTCGCGCACTCTGCGAACCATTGCTGCAATGGCCGCTGTCCCGGCGCTTATCGTTATATTTCAGCCGGCCGCTTTTGCCGATGGCGACGATACACCGCTCACCAATCTCATTGCTTTATCGTCGCAACGTCTCGCCTTGGCCGAGCCGGTCGCGCGCTGGAAGTGGGCGCGCCACGAACCGATCACCGATGAACCCCGCGAAGCCGCGCTGTTGGCAAGTATCGACAAGCGCGCGAAATCCGCCGGCATGGATCCCGCGTTTGCGCAAGCTTTCTTCCGGGATCAGATCGAGGCGAGCAAGGACGTGCAGAACGCACTATTCGATAACTGGCGCAAATCGCGGCCGCCTGAAGGGACACCGCCGGACCTCGCTAGCGAAACACGGCCGAAACTTGATCGCATAACGAATTCATTGCTCACCGCGCTGGCTCGCGTGGAGCCGTTGCGTCACACCGATGATTGTCCGTCGCGGCTCGCCGAAAGCATTGCGCGCTGGAAGCACCTCACACGTTACGATTCTGCCCAGAACGCGCCGCTCGAGCGCGCGCTCTCGCATGTGTGCACTGCCGGGGGCGTGGGCGCCGTAGGTTAAGCCGGCTCTCGGCTCACAGGAACGGTGGTTCCGAGCGGTACGACGATCAATCCGCGCGACAATCGCTCGCTGAGAATCCGGTAAGTCGACAACTCGAAGCTCGCCAATTCCGCGGACGAACGCAAGCGCGCAGCGTCACCCAGCGATGTTGCCGTGCCAAAGAACTGCCAACCGTCCACGACATGCCAGACTCGCGCCCCGGTCGTGGCGTCCGCCTCCTCAATGGCGATAGCACCCGGATACGTCCACGGGGCGCCGCGAGGATCGTCGCGCCGCGTTTTCACCACGCGATTGTGCGCCGGTCCGAGCCGTGCGACGGAGCGGCCTTCCTCGAGCATCGCGCCAATCTCGCCGCCCGTCGCGCTCCACTCCACGCGCCGGACGAGTTCCGCGAGCCGTTGCTCCTTCGCCGAGCGCTTCACGCCCGACAAATGCGCGCGCACCCGCTGGCGCAAGCGCACGCTTCGCCCCACATACAAAGGCACGTCGTTTTCGCCATAGAACACGTAGATGCCGCAACCCGCCGGAATCCGTTCGATCGTGTCTTCGTCGATATCGCCCGCCAGACGGAAACGCCGCGTCACCTGGTCGATATGCGCGCGCAGGGTATCGGCGGAATGAGTGGTGTGCAGGTGCTGCCAGAATTGCCAGAGCAGATCGGCGTCGGCCAACGCGCGATGGCGCGCTGAGGGCACAAGCGCGTGCCGTTCGATCAACGCGTCGAGTCCGTGCCGGCGCTCCGTCGGATAGATCGTGCGCGATAACTGGACCGTGCACAGCACGTCGGGCTGGAACTTGATGCCCGCGCGCTTGAACTCGCTGCGCAGGAAGCCGTGATCGAACCGCGCGTTGTGGGCGATAAACAGCCGCCCATCGAGACGCGCCAGCAAATCATGCGCGATGGATTCGAACGTCGGCGCGTGGCGCACCATCGAATCGCTGATGCCGGTGAGTTGCTGGATAAAGAATGGAATTGGCTGCTCTGGATTAACAAGCGAACTCCACTGCGTGACGCCAGCCGGCCCAACCTCGACCACGCCGATTTCAGTGATGCGATTCACGCCGAACGTGCCGCCGGTGGTTTCGAGATCGACGAAAACCATCGGTTCTGAGCTAACACTATTAGTAGTAACGATTGGGAGCACAACGCTGACCGCTAAAAGAGGAATGGACGCGATCCGCGCAGGACAACGGCGTATCGATCGGGCATTTTAGCTCACGTCCATTCGAGCCCCGGCAGTTCAGTACCGATTCAGTCGCGAGGCGGCTCGGCGCAAGGGGAGCTTCGCAGGCCGATTCCACATGCGCTCTCGAATCCAGGAAAACAATAGTCGTAATAATTCCGGAATAAACCGCCCCTATCCGCTAAAAGGAAATATTTACTGAGATTGTAACCATTATTATCGAATCGTAAGCGTTAACGAGCCTTGTTACCGAAATCGACTATGGGCATCATGAACCTGTACCGCAAACACTTTAAAGGAGGTCATTGCTGTGACGACCGAACTCAAAAGCATGTTTTCGTGGATCAGGACGTTTGTCGCTCCCCAGGCAGTAGTGGAATCGCATTCAGCTCTGGATTTTGACCCGGCGTGGCATGGCGACCATTGGCAAAACCTTCTGTCCTCGCCAATGGACGCTCGTCGATATGTGATGGAAGACTGGACAATATCGAGTCCACCCACATTCGATAGCAACGACGGCGCTGAATCACCCGACGCCGCGAATAAGGCTGAAGGGATGCCTGAAGAAGTGCTGGAAGCAACTATATAAGTAACGCGCACCTGAACGCGCTATGGCCATCAAGCCCGTTCAGGTAAAAAAAAGCGCGACTGGGAAGTCGCGCCGACAAGGTTTGGAGATCTTTTCCGTCAACGAAAAAGTCTGCTTCGGAAAGCAGCAGTTAAAGTATAACGGCACGTCTTCTGGTGATCATCTACAGTTCTGGCAATCATCTATTGCGGTTCCGTCAACAATCGACATTTAGGATTATTGGCGTTGTATTTTAACGATAGCGCATGTCGCAATTGCGCAACGAACGTCTGTTGACACATCGCATTCACCCCCGCCATTCTCCCGCAAAGCCTTGCCAGTAAAGGCTTAGATTGCGTTTCTTAATCATTGCCGATCGCAGAATACTTTATTGCGTAAATCGGAATGCCAACGCTGTAACACCGTCTTTACACTTCGTCTGGTCCGGAAACGACTGTGTCTTCTTTCGATACACGAAATCACCTGACAGCGCCTCTCGCAGCGCGTCGGAGTGAAGGTTTCCTTCAAGCCTGGGTTGTCAGACCCAAATTGCTCTCGGAGTTACAAAGATGAAAAAGACTCTCATGGTCGCCGCCCTGTCGGGCGTATTTGCAACCGCCGCTCATGCTCAAAGCAGCGTGACGCTGTACGGTTTGATCGACGCTGGCCTGACGTACACGAACAACCAAGGCGGCTCGCATAACTTCAAGGAAACCAGCGGTTCGGTGAACGGCAGCCGTTGGGGCCTGCGCGGCGCTGAAGACCTCGGCGGTGGCCTGAAGGCAATCTTCACGTTGGAAAACGGCTTCAGCATTGCTAACGGCACGCTGGGTCAACAAGGCCGTGAATTCGGTCGTCAAGCATTCGTTGGTCTGTCGAGCACGCAGTACGGTGCTGTGACGTTGGGTCGTCAGTATGACTCCGTGGTCGATTACCTCGGCCCGTTGGCTCTGACCGGCACGCAATACGGTGGCACGCAGTTCGCCCACCCGTTCGACAACGACAACCTCGACAACTCGTTCCGTATCAACAACTCGGTCAAGTACCAGAGCGCGAACTACGCTGGCTTCAAGTTCGGCGCGCAGTATGGCTTCTCGAACCAGCAAGCTGGCTTCGCGAACAACCGTGCTTACAGCGTTGGCGCATCGTATAACTACGGTCCGTTGAACATCGCTGCTGCTTACTTGCAACTGAACAACGACGTAACCGGTGCTGGAGCTGCTGCGGCAATCTCCAATGCTAACGGCGCAGTTGCTGGCGACAACACGTTCGTGGCAGGCCTGCAGCGCACGTTCGGTGCTGGTTTGAACTACGCGTTCGGCCCGGCAACGGTTGGCTTCGTGTTCACGCAAACGAAGCTTGAAGACGCAGTTGGCATCACGGGTGCAGCAACCGGCGGCGCAGGCGTTAATTTCACGAACAACTACGCTCGCTTCAACAACTATGAAGTGAACGGCCGTTACGCACTGACCCCGGCATTGAGCCTGGCTGGTGAGTACACGTACACGGACGCACGTCTTGATGGTGAAAAGCCGTCGTTCCATACGTTTGCTCTGCAAACGGCTTACTCGCTGTCGAAGCGCACGGACGTGTACCTGCAAGGCGAATACGTTCACGCGATCGACCTGAGCAATGGCCTGGGCGCTCCGATCACGGGCGTAGGCATGTCGTCGACCCCGAACCAAGTCTCGGCAACGGTTGGCATTCGCCACCGTTTCTAAGTCTTGTTCCAGGTTGTACCGATGTGAAAAAGGCGCCGCTTGCGGCGCCTTTTTTTCGTCCTGAGTTTCCCCTGCGTTAGCGCTTTAGATCAACCGCATCAGGCCTTCGACGGATAACGCACATCGAGGATATCGATTTGCTGCACACCCGCGGGCGTGTGCAGCGTGACGGTATCGCCGACCTTGGCCTTGAGCAGCGCACGGGCAATGGGCGAGATCCAGCTCACATGCCCCACATCCAGATTGACCTCGTCTACGCCCACGACGGTCACCGTGTGCGTTTCGCCATCGTCACCGGCGTAATCCACCGTTGCGCCGAAAAACACCTGGTCGACATTTTCCTGGCGGCTGCTGTCCACCACTTCCGCCTTGTCGAGACGCTTGGTCAGGAAGCGAATTCGCCGGTCGATCTCACGCAAGCGCCGCTTGCCGTAGATGTAGTCGCCGTTCTCCGACCGGTCGCCATTAGAGGCCGCCCAAGAAAGCAGTTTCACGACATCGGGCCGCTCGACGTCCAGCAGGTGCAGCAGCTCGTCACGCAGGCGCTGGTGCCCTGCCGGCGTGATGTAGTTCTTCGTGCCGGGCGGCACGCCGACAGGTTGTTCGAGGTCGAGGTCTTCATCGCTCTCGTCTGATTCTTTGACAAATGCTTTGTTCATGGTGCAAACCGCTCAAAATGACGTGAAGAGGAGCGAGATAGCTCCAGTGCACGGTAACACGAAGGCGATCGGCATCACAGAAATCGAGCCGGGACCCTTCCTTTTTTGGGAGAGCTTGGCTATACTCTTGGTCTCGCGTGCGGCTGTAGCTCAGATGGATAGAGTACTTGGCTACGAACCAAGGGGTCGTGGGTTCGAATCCTGCCAGCCGCACCACTTCTTCAAAGTGTTTTAGTTGTTTTGTTTCAAGCAAGCATTTCCTGCATCAGTTTTTTGTATTACTCTGCTTCATGCGCGGCTGTAGCTCAGATGGATAGAGTACTTGGCTACGAACCAAGGGGTCGTGGGTTCGAATCCTGCCAGCCGCACCAGTTTTAGAAGGGCCTTCCTCACGGAAGGCCCTTTTTGTTTGTGCGGACGGAATGCCTAAGTGCGTTCGTTGCCGGAGATCGCGTCGAGCGCGCCCGGCAAGATTTCACGGGGCGCGCGAGGCGCAACAAACGCATTTACTGCCGCGCAGTCGACCCGATATCGCCTATACGCCCGTCTGGCAACGGCGCATCTTCAACGGTTGCCGCCCCACTCTGCTCGCCAATCGGCTCAGCGCGCTCTCCAAGCAACATCTGCGAACGATGCGGAAACTCATCGTCAACCGTGTCTCCGAACGCATGTAGCAGGAAAGCCCGCAGCAACGCGATGCGCAACGACGGTCCGCGCCCTTCCACTTCCGCACCGGCCTTGCCGAATACCGCGGTGCACACGACCTCACCGCGTCCGTGGTCCTTCATCTCCAGGCAGCATACGCGCTCGAGCACCACTGATGCCGCTTCCCATGACGTCGATGGCAGGAAGCGCCCGTCCCACGCCCGGCCGCGGTCGTTGCCACGGATCGAGAGCGTCTGGCCACCATCGGTGAAATGAATTTCGCGGATAAAGTCGTGCAGCCCGCGCGCGACCCAATAATCGAGCTCGGCGCCTTCCAGTTCTGATGTTTTCATAAGTGCCCCTGTGTACGCAGAATGGGTACAGGCACGCAGGTCGCTTTCCAGTGGCGGCAAGTCAGATCAGCTGCAAACCCAGACTCTGCCGGCCGCTGCGCCACGGGGCGAACGCCAGGCGTCAATAATCGCCGCGTTCGCGATCGATCCGCATGCCGCCTTCGGTATTGCGATGATGCGGTTCGTCACTCGGCCGCTCACGCGCGATGCGCATCACGTCCGGATTCGTGCGCACGCGCCGCATGACGTTCGCCAAATGCACACGATCGCTCACCTGGATCACGAAACGCAGCACGGTAGATTCCTGCGTCACATCCTCGTCCATGGCAATGTGCACGATATTGGCATCGGCGGACGTGATATCAGCCGCCACGCGGGCAAACACGCCCTTGGACGTGCTCACAAGCACCTTGATGGCGACATCGAACAGACGGCCTGGCTGCGGTGCCCAGGCGACGTCGATCCATCGGCCCGGATCGCGCTTGTGAATCCGCTGCGCCACACGGCATTCGGTGGTGTGGATCGCCATACCCAGCCCGATGCCGATGTAACCCATGATGTCGTCGCCGGGAATCGGGCGGCAGCAAGCCGACAACTGTACCGACATGCCTTCGGTACCAGTGATCACAACCGGCGGCGCGGTGTTCGTGCTGAAGCTTTCGCGCGGGGAATCGTCGTCGTCGCGGCCAGTCATCAGCACTTCGATGCGCTTCGCCATGACCGCGGCCACGCGCCGGCCAAGGCCGATATCCGCGAAAATTTCCTGACGGCTCTTATTGCCCGTCCATTGCGCCAGTTTTTCCCACGCTTCCGGCGTCACTTCCGACAACGCCAATCCATAACTCTTGAGGCACTGATCGACCAGCCGTTCGCCCAGTTGAACCGATTCGTTCAACCGCATGGTCTTGAGATAGTGACGAATGGCCGAGCGCGCCTTGCCGGTACGCACGAAGCCAAGCCACGCGGGATTCGGCTTCGAATAAGGCGCGGTGATCACTTCCACAATGTCGCCGCTCTTCAATTCCGTGCGCAGCGGCAGCAACTCGTTATTGATCTTCACCGCGACGCATTGATTGCCCAGGTCACTGTGAATGGAATACGCGAAATCCAGCGCAGTCGCGCCGCGCGGCAGCGGCATGATCTTCGACTTCGGCGTGAACACGTAGACCGCATCGGGGAACAAATCGATCTTGACGTGTTCGAGGAACTCGCTTGAATCGCCGGCTTCGCTTTGAATGTCCAGTAGCGACTTGAGCCATTGGTGCGCACGCTTTTGCACGTCATTCAGATCCGCGCCGCCATTCTTGTACAGCCAATGCGCAGCCACGCCCGCTTCGGCGATTTCATGCATCTTGCGCGTACGGATCTGGAATTCGATAGGTGCGCCAAACGGCCCCACCAGCGTGGTGTGCAACGACTGATAGCCGTTCACCTTCGGAATGGCGATGTAGTCCTTGAACTTGCCCGGCACCGGTTTGTAGAGCGCGTGCAGCGCACCTATGCACGTATAACATTCGAGCGCGGTATCCACGACCACACGAAAGCCATAGACGTCGAGCACTTGCGAGAACGACAACTGCTTGTCACGCATCTTCTTGTAAATGCTGAAGATGGTTTTCTCGCGGCCGGTCACGTCGGCCTTGATTTTCGCGTCCGCAATGGTGCGCTGGACCGCTTCAAGGATCTTGCCCACCACTTCGCGCCGGTTGCCGCGAGCGGCCTTCACGGCGCGCTCGAGCGTGGCGTATCGATGCGGATTGAAGTTCGCGAAGCTCAGGTCCTGCAGCTCGCGATACGTGTTGTTCAACCCGAGCCGATGCGCGATAGGCGCATAGATGTCGATGGTTTCGCGCGCCACGCGACGCCGTTTTTCCGGCGGCACCGCGCCCAGCGTGCGCATGTTGTGCAGCCGGTCCGCCAGCTTAACGAGAATCACGCGGACATCGCGCGCCATGGCGAGCAGCATCTTGCGGAAGTTTTCCGCCTGCGCTTCCTCGCGATTGCGGAACTCCATTTTGTCGAGTTTCGACAGGCCGTCGACGAGTTCTGCAACCTTCGGCCCGAAACGCTCCGCAATCTCGGTCTTCGTCACGCCCTGATCTTCGATCACGTCGTGCAGCAACGCCGCCATGATCGATTGATCGTCGAGTTTCCAGCTGGCGCAAATTTCCGCGACCGCGACCGGATGCGTGATATACGGCTCGCCACTCTGACGATATTGCCCAAGATGGGCCTCATCGCTGAAATGGAAAGCGAGCTTGATCTGCTTGATTTCTTCCGGCGAAAGATACGCGGCCAGCTCGGTGGTCAGTTTCGCAATGGAAACGACGTCGTGGCGGCGTGGCTTTTCCGGTGTGGCAGTCGGCCCGAACAGATGGCGAAACGATTGTTCGAGGACTGCGTCGATGTACTTGCGCGCCGCCGAGGGCGAATCGGCATCATGAGCGGTGTCATGATCGTGCGCGTGATTCTGAGAATGAGACTCTGTGCTGAGGACGTCGTTATGCGGATCCACAGAGACGGACGATGGAACAGGATTCATGGTCGCCTCCGTGGTTAGCTGACGCGGTTAGTAACAAGTCGCGTAGACGTCCGGACCGTTAATCAGACCGGAACCTTCTTCAACATCTCGACACCGACCTGGCCGGCCGCGATTTCGCGCAGCGCAACAACAGTCGGTTTGTCGCGGCTTTCGATCTTCGGCGTATGGCCTTGAGCGAGCTGGCGCGCGCGATACGTTGCTGCGAGCGCAAGCTCGAAGCGATTGGGGATCATTTTCAGACAGTCTTCGACGGTGATGCGGGCCATGGTTGATTCCTTCTCGATATGTTCTTCATTCTACCTTATGTGACCGGAAAGCCCCGTTCACTCGGCGTGCGGCGAGTGTATGCCCAACTCCACAAACAACTGCGTATGACGGGCGTACTGTGAACCAAAACGTAGCCGTGTGGCAGCAACGAGACACTGCAATTCGCCGAGCGCGCGCTCGAAGTTCTCGTTGATCAGCACGTATTCCGCTTCCGGCGCATGTGCCATCTCGCTGCCGGCGGCCAGCAAACGCCGCACGATCACGTTCGGCGAGTCCTGGCCACGCTTCTTCAGGCGCTCTTCAAGCGCGTCCAGCGACGGCGGCAGGATGAAGATTTCCACCGCATTGCGAAAGCGTTTCTTGACCTGTTGCGCGCCTTGCCAATCGATTTCAAGCAGCACGTCGTGGCCGCTTTTCATCTGCTCTTCAATCCATACGCGTGACGTGGCGTAGTAGTTCCCGTGCACTTCCGCGCTTTCGAGGAACTCGCCGGCGGCGTGGCGCGCCATGAAGTCATCGACGGAAGCAAAATGGTATTGAACGCCGTTTTCCTCGCCCGGCCGCGGTTCGCGCGTGGTGTACGACACGGACAGACGGATTGCCTGATCCTGCGCCAGCAGCGCGTTGACCAGCGTCGACTTGCCCGCGCCCGACGGCGCTACGACCATGAACAGGTTGCCCGGATAAACACCGGCGTAGGTATTGCGTTGTGCGTCGTTCATGGCAGCGTCACTCCAGGTTTTGCACTTGCTCGCGCATCTGTTCGATGAGCAACTTGAGCGTCATCGACGAATCCGCTAGTTCTTTCGCAGCCGCCTTCGACCCGAGCGTATTCGCTTCGCGATTCAGCTCCTGCATCATGAAGTCGAGCCGCTTGCCCACCTTCCCGCCCTTCTGCAACACATGGCGCGTTTCCGCAAGATGCGCGGAGAGCCGCTGCAATTCCTCGGTGATGTCGATACGGATGCCATAAATGGTCACTTCCTGGCGAATCCGTTCCGCAATTTCCTCGCGCGGAATGCTGGTTTGGGTACCTTCCGGCGATGCAATCCCAAGCGCATCCTGCAATCGCTCGACAATCTTCTGCTGATGTTTCGTGATCAGTTCCGGCACGAGCGGCGTGACCTTTGCCACGATAGCTTCCATTTCCGTCACGTTCGCGATCAGCACGGCGCTAAGCGCGGCGCCTTCGCGGGCGCGGACATCGATAAGTTCAGCAATCGCCTGCTTGCCGCATGCCAGCACCGCGTCGCGCAACGTTTCCGCCGATACCCCGCTCTCCGACAAAATGCCCGGCCAGCGCAGAATTTCACCGGTGCGCATGCGTTCGGCATCGGGGAAAATATCCAGCACCGAGCGCTCCAGCGCGGCGAGTTGCGACAGCGCATCGCGATTAAGCACGCCGGCAATGGTCGTCTGCTCAGCACGATTCAGGTTGATGCGGATATCAACCTTGCCGCGCGACAGCTTGTTCATCAGCATTTCGCGCAATTGCGGCTCGCAGACACGCACGTCTTCGGGCATGCGGAAATTCATGTCGAGGAAGCGCGAATTCACCGTGCGCAATTCCACCGATACCCCCACGCCCGAGCCATTGGCGCCCGCGCCGTCCGACGCTACTTCGCGCGTGGCGCTGGCGTAGCCTGTCATGCTGTAGATCATTGTCGCGTCCGTAATTTGAAGGCCGTGGCGGCGTTGCTGCTTGTTTGTTGCCTGCACCGCGCGGCCAGTTCGCTTCGAAACGCCCGGCGTGTAGCTGCGCGAAATGGCAGGCAATGTTGGCCGGGCGAGGAAGCTGGCATTATCCCATTTTTGCCGATCCCACCCCTGGAAACGCAATGCCGCTGTGCAGCGCGTGCGGATCAATACGGGACGCTGCCCCGGACGCTCACTCCGATTGCGGATAAAATTCGAACCTAGCGCGATTTTTACGCGTTTTTTATCGCGCGCCCAAGCTCCTTTCACTGCGTTTTTTCACTTTGCCGCCTCCATGACCGACTCCACGCTGAACCCGTCTGCCCTGTTCAACCGCCCGAGCGGCCGTCGCGCGGATCAATTGCGCGACGTGCGCATCACGCGGCACTACACGAAGCATGCGGAAGGGTCGGTGCTCGTCGAATTCGGCGATACCAAAGTGATCTGCACCGCGAGCATTTCCGAGCGCGTGCCCGAATTCCTGCGCGGACGCGATCAAGGCTGGCTCACCGCCGAATACGGCATGCTGCCGCGTGCCACCAATACGCGTAACGACCGAGAAGCCGCACGCGGCAAGCAAACCGGACGTACGCAGGAGATTCAGCGCCTGATCGGGCGCGCGCTGCGTTCCGTATTCGATCTGAACAAGCTGGGCGCACGCACGCTGCACATTGACTGCGACGTGATCCAGGCCGACGGCGGCACGCGCACGGCAAGCATTACGGGCGCGTTTGTCGCGGCTCATGACGCGGTGACCAAGTTGCTGGCCGCCGGCAAAATCGCGGAATCGCCGATCAATCAGTTTGTCGCGGCGATCTCGGTCGGCGTGTATAACGGCCAGCCGGTGCTCGACCTCGACTACGACGAAGACTCGCAGTGCGACACCGACATGAACGTCGTGATGACCGGTGCCGGCGGTTTTGTCGAGGTGCAGGGAACGGCTGAAGGCGTACCGTTCACGCGCGCCGAAATGAACTCGCTGATGGATCTGGCGCAAAGCGGTATCGAAACGTTGATCGCCAAGCAGAAGATCGCGCTGGAGCTGCTCAATGTCTGATTCTGATGCCGTTAGCGCGCTGACACGCGTTGTGCTCGCGTCGAATAATCCGGGCAAATTGCGCGAATTCGCGGCTCTGCTGAGCACCGCGGGCATCGATCTTGTGACGCAAGGCGAACTCGGTGTGTCGGAAGCCGAGGAACCGCATGTGACCTTCGTCGAAAATGCGCTGGCGAAGGCGCGGCATGCTTCGGCGGCGACGGGATTACCTGCTCTCGCCGACGACTCCGGCCTCTGCGTGCATGCGCTGCGCGGCGCACCTGGCGTGTATTCGGCGCGTTATGCGCAGTTGCTCAACGGCGGCGAGAAAAACGATATCGCGAACAACGTGCGGCTCGTGAAGGATCTGGCCAATGAATCAGATCGGCGGGCGTATTTCTTCTCCGTCCTCGTGCTGGTACGTCATGCCGACGATCCAGAACCCCTGATTGCGGAAGGCCGCTGGCACGGCGAAGTCATCGATACCCCGCGCGGCGCGAACGGCTTCGGCTATGACGCGCATTTCCTTGTGCCATTGCTCGGACAAACCGCCGCCGAACTCGATCCCGCCGTGAAGAACGCAAGCAGCCATCGGGCGATTGCGCTTCGCCAATTGCTCGCGCGGCTGAAGGAAATATCGTGACGGCTGGTTCGAGCGGTCCCCAGGCGATCAACGTGGTCAAGGCGTTCACGTCGCCGGGCAGTATTCGGCTGACGTCGCTGCCGCCACTGTCGTTGTACGTACATTTCCCATGGTGCGTGCGCAAATGCCCGTATTGCGATTTCAACTCGCACGAGTGGAAGGGCGAGACGTTTCCTGAGGATCGTTATCTCGATGCCTTGCGCGCCGATCTCGAGCGCGCGTTGCCGATGGTCTGGGGCCGCCAGGTGCACACCATTTTCATTGGCGGCGGGACGCCTAGTTTGCTGTCGGCGAAAGGACTGGACCGCCTTCTCTCCGATGCCCGAGCGCTGCTGCCGCTCGATGCCGACGCCGAGATCACACTCGAAGCCAACCCCGGCACCTTCGAAGCCGCGAAGTTCGCGCAATTTCGGGCAAGCGGTGTGAACCGTTTATCGATAGGAATCCAAAGTTTTAACGAACAACATCTGAAGGCGCTTGGCCGGATTCACGATGCAACGCAAGCGCGTCAGGCAGTGGAAATAGCGGCGAAGAACTTCGATAACTTCAACCTCGACCTCATGTTCGCGCTGCCGAAGCAGACGCTGGATGAATGCCGCGCGGATATCGAAACAGCGATCAGTTTCGCGCCGCCGCATTTATCGCTGTATCACCTGACGCTCGAGCCGAACACGATGTTCGCGAAGTACCCGCCGCCCGTTCCCGACGACGACGCTTCCGCCGACATGCAGGACTGGATTCATGAGCGCACGGCGTCAGCCGGTTACGAGCGCTACGAAGTGTCGGCCTATGCGAAACCGCACAGCAAGAGCCAGCACAACCTGAACTACTGGCGCTTTGGCGACTATCTCGGCATTGGTGCGGGCGCACATACGAAGCTGTCGTTCCCGCAAAAAATCGTGCGTCAGGTTCGATACAAACATCCAGGAACGTACATGGATGAAGCGCTTGGCGGCGCGGCGATACAGGAAGAGCACGAAGTCGGGCCGCGCGACTTGCCCTTCGAATTCATGCTGAACACGTTGCGGCTAGTGGAAGGATTTCCAGTGCATTCGTTCAATGAACGAACCGGACTCGCGATGTCCGCGATCGAGCCGGGACTGGTCGAAGCGGAACGCCGTGGCTTGATTACGCGCGATATCGAACGCATTGCGCCTACGCAGCGCGGCCAGGATTTTCTCAACGACTTGCAAGCGCTCTTTCTCCGGGACACGCCGTCGATAAACATCAAGGAAGTTCGTTAAATTGGACGCGCCCGCCCCTGGCCTGACCACCGGCTCCGTCATGCGTCACCGTCCCTTCGCGCTCTTCTGGAGCGCGCGGGTGATGTCATCGGTTGCGTTCCAGATGATGTCGGTTGCTATCGGCTGGCAGATCTACTCGATCACGCACAGCGCGTTCGCACTCGGGCTCGTCGGTCTCTCGCAATTCCTGCCGATGTTCTTGCTCACGCTGGTCGTCGGCCATGTCGCGGATCGCTACGACCGGCGCACGATCGCGTTCGTCTGTCAGGCAATCCAGGGCGTGGCCGCGCTGACGCTGTGCATCGCCACGTGGCGCGGGGTCACCAGCCAGGAACTGATCTATGTGATCGCTGCAATCGCTGGATCGGCGCGCGCGTTCGAGTCGCCATCAATGGCCGCGCTTTTGCCTAACCTGATTCCGCGCTCGCAATTGCAGTACGCGACCGCGTGGTCGACATCGGCGAACCAGACCGCACAGATCCTCGGACCGGCGATGGGTGGTCTGCTTTACGGGCTCGGGGCGCTGACGGTGTACGGCGCGGTTGCCGTGGCGTTCATCGGGGCGGCGGCTGTGTTGTCATCGATAAAAATTGAACAAGTGGTGCGCATACGCACGCCCCTGACGTTTGAGTCGCTCTTTTCCGGCATCGCCTTCATCCGGCGCAAGCCTGTCATTTTGGGCGCGTTATCGCTGGATCTGTTCGCGGTGTTGCTTGGCGGCGCCACGGCGTTACTGCCTGTTTTCGCGCACGATATCCTGCACGCCGGGCCGTGGGCGCTCGGCGTCTTGCGCGCGGCACCTGCCGTCGGTGCGCTGATCGGATCAATTTATCTCGCGCATTTTCCGCTGCGACAGCGCGCCGGAACGGCGTTGTTCGGCGGCGTGATCGCGTTTGGCATTGCGACGATTGTGTTCGGGTTATCGCGGAACCTGTACGTTTCGCTGATCGCGCTGGCCGCGCTAGGCGCCTCCGATGTCATCAGCGTGGTCGTGCGCATGTCGCTCGTTCAGCTTCAAACGCCCGACGATATGCGAGGACGCGTGGGCGCCATCAATTCGCTGTTTATCGGGACATCGAATCAGTTGGGCGAGTTCGAGTCGGGGATGACGGCGGGGTTGTTCGGCGCGGTGCCAGCGGTGCTGATTGGCGGCGTAGGAACGATCGCCGTTGCGTTGTTATGGATGCGATTGTTTCCCGGTTTGCGCGCGACCAGGTCGCTGGAAGGTTAAGTCGGTTTTGCCTGCTGGACGGCGGGGAAAGTTGCGCTACAATACGCGCCTTGCCGGAAAGGTGCGACGCGGTTGGAGCGCGCATTTCTTGTAGTTGCTGTGCGTGAAAGTTTGTCTGTAAAGCGTGGAAGCGTGGCCGAGCGGTTTAAGGCACTAGTCTTGAAAACTAGCGACGGGGTGACTCGTCCGTGAGTTCGAATCTCACCGCTTCCGCCAAAAACCGGCATTCCGGCTTGTCTGCAATCCTCTGCTGCAAAATTCCTCTCGCTTTCCCATTTAGGCACGTCACACCGCCAGTTCGTCTGGTGAGTGGGTTTTGAGCCAATCCGCCAGCGCGGCATTCAATCGCGATTGCCAACGCGGCCCTGTCGCGCGAAACGCTTCGAGTACGTCGTTATCCAAGCGAACCGTCGTCGGTGTTTTCGTGCTTCCCAACGGTCTTCCTCGCCGGACTATTTGCTTGCCGTTGCGCAAGTCCGCACCCGCGATCCAGTCGTCGGTGATTTCAGGCGCGTCGTCGGGATCAACCCAAGTGCGCGGCGATTTTTTTAGTTTCGCGGTCATTTGCTTTCCTCATGCTTATGATGCGGCGATCCTCGCCGCGAGGCGTCCAGAACAACACGACGATCCGGCCATCCAACCAGCCCGCCGTCGTGAATCGTTGCTCCCCATAATTGCGGCGCAAATCTGGCTGCGTCAGCGTCATGCCCGCAAAAACCTGCGAAGCAAGCTCGAATCCAGTCCGCGCTCATCGAGAGTTTTGGCGCGCTTCACTGTCGTAGATAATTCCCAACGAATTATTGTACTAACAGAAATAAAAATGCAAGGTCATTTTTTGTTAGTACAAACTAGCGGCACGATTATTAAAAAACCCGCAATGTCTCCGATGCGGGTTTTAACTGACCAAGCGTACGCGCCAAACCTCACCCCACGTCCGGCTCGCCCTCCCCCGGCTTCTTTCCAGGCTTATCGCTTGGGGCCTGCGTACGGTCGTCATCGGCGCGATCCGGCATCTTGCTTGCCTCGTTATCGCTGTGCTCGGCGGGCTTCGGGTTTTTCACATCAACGGATTCGTTGCTCATGGTCTTCTCCTTGCGCATCAAAATGCAGTGGACATGCAAAATGGGGCAGCAAGACGCGGACCAGCCGCGTATTGTTAGGTATGAGTGCAACGAATTCGTGGAGCCTCGCCCGTCATGACCTCCAATTTTAAAATTGCGCGCATCGCGCTCACCTTATCGATTGCGGCAACCATCGCCGCCTGCACGATCACGCCGCCGCCCAGCGCGCTCGAACCCAAACCAGCCGCCGCCGTCAGCGGCGCTACGCTCGATCAGTACAAGGTGCGCGTCGCGCGACACATCTTCGAGCGCAATCCGTCGCTGGTACTCAAAGGCACGCCGCAAGCAATGCTGCGCTCGCTCGTCGTGGTCGCATTCACCGTGGATCGCAACGGCCGTGTAATCCGGTCGTCGGTTTATCGGACCAATGGCGACGACGAAGCCGAAGCCACCGCCCTCGCGTCGCTGCGGCGATCGTCGCCATTGCCCACGCCGCCCGCGCGTCTGCTCGACGGCAACGGCCAGCTCGATTTGTTCGAAGACTGGCTCTTCAACGATAACGGCCAGTTCCAGCTACGCAGCGTCCATTCACCGCAGGCGACAACCATCGATTAAGCGGAGCTAAGTGGAACTATTGGTGCATTCATCAACAAGGTTTCCTTGCCCGCCGCGGCGCACGGTCGTTATAATTTTTGATACCCCCCGCCGGCCATGCCGGCAAAGCCGTCGCTGCCGCCCATCCAGCGCTTGATCGACGCGCCTGACCGGTCGACTCCGCGACACACCGCGCGCAGTCCAACGCCGTTCGCTTATATCGCCACACCACGCAACGCTGCGCACTGAATACAAAATGTCCCGACGCGCGTCCCCATTCCCGGGCGCGACACGAAGGGCGAACCGGAGACGTCATGTCATCAGCCTCACCCTCGGGCTCCTTACCCGCATCGCCTGCCAGCGACGCGAAGATGAGCAGTTCCCGCGTGATCTTCGCGAGTTTTATCGGCACGGCGATCGAGTTCTACGATTTCTATGTCTACGCGACCGCCGCCGCGCTAGTTATCGGCCCGGTCTTTTTCCCGCATAGCTCGCCCGCGGCGCAAGCGTTGTCGGCGTTCGTCACGTTCGGCATCGCGTTTATCGCGCGGCCGATCGGCTCGTTTATCTTCGGCCATTTCGGCGATCGCATCGGGCGAAAATCAACGCTCGTCGCCTCACTGCTCGTGATGGGCGTGTCGACCACACTGATTGGCTTTGTTCCCGGCTACGCGTCCATCGGCAGTCTGGCGCCAGTGCTGCTGTGCATCTTGCGCTTCGGCCAGGGCATCGGGCTCGGCGGAGAATGGGGCGGTGCAGCGCTCCTCGCCACCGAATACGCGCCGCAAAACAAGCGCGGCTGGTTCGGCATGTTCCCGCAACTCGGGCCGTCGGTGGGGTTCCTGGCATCGAATGGATTGTTCTTCGGATTGGCGCTCTCGCTCACCGACGAACAGTTCCGTAGTTGGGGCTGGCGCGTTCCGTTCATCGTGAGCGCGGTGCTGGTGGCGCTCGGACTTTACGTGCGCCTGAAAATTGCCGAAACCCCGGCGTTCCGCGAGGCGATCGAGAAAAAGGAACGCGTGCGCGTGCCTATCGCGACGTTGTTCAGCCAATACCTGAAACCGACGCTGTTCGGCGCGATCGCGATGATCGTCTGCTACACGCTGTTCTACATTTCGACGGTATTTTCCCTGTCATACGGCGTCTCGACGCTGCATTTCACGCGCGAGAAATTCCTCGGCCTGCTGTGTTTCGCGGTAATTTTCATGGCGATCGCGACGCCGCTTTCTGCATTGGCCAGCGATAAATTCGGCCGGCGTCCAGTGCTGATCGTGGGTTGCATCGCGGCCATCTTGTCCGGCTTCACGATGGCCCCGCTGCTCGGCAGCGGCAACACCTTCGCAGTGGCGCTGTTTCTCACCATCGAACTGTTCCTGATGGGCGTGACGTTTGCCCCGATGGGCGCGCTGCTGCCCGAGTTGTTCCCGACTAACGTGCGTTATACCGGCGCGGGCGTCGCGTATAACGTGGGCGGGATTCTGGGGGCATCGGTGGCGCCGTACATTGCGCAATTGCTGGCGAATCGCGGCGGTTTAGCGTGGGTCGGCGGGTACGTGTCGGTCGCGGCAGCGATCAGCCTGCTCGGTGTGCTGTGCATGCGGGAAACGCGGGATATCAAGCTTTCCTAGCACTGATTGCGTGCCGGCGAGACTTTGTGGAGCTCACCGGCACGCATGGTTCAAACTCCTCACCGGTCGCGCCGATGTGTCGCGTGCAACGGCACCGGTTGCCGTTTCGGCAGTCGGGCCCGTTGCGCCTCTTTACGGTCGCGCCAGAAGGCCGCAAGCCAGATCAGGCTGCCAATCGCGATAGCGTCGCCGCCCAGCCCCGCTATCCACTGGAATTGGCCGAACGACACGAGCCGCAAAGCGGTATCGATGACCAGCGACATGCACGCGCCCGCAATAAAACACACGAGTCCTTGCTTGCCGATGTTCACCACGCTCGGCATACTCTTCGCCAGCGCCTTGATCCATCCGGCGTGCACCGCCTGAGCAAACAGCCACGCGATCACGACAAAACTCACAATCCGCAAGCTCGCCAGGTTCTGCTTCATGTATCCGGGCGGCGCTTGCGTCTCCAGGAACAGCTTCGCGAACGCGAACGTCAGGAACACGACAATCGCCGCCCGCGTCATCCAGAGCGCGGTTTTCGAATCGTGGAATTCAGCGGGAATTGGCTGGACGCGCGCCAGGATGCCGAGCGCGAACATCAGTTGCCATGCAAACGGGTTGAACGACCACCCTTCCGCGTAAGCCGACGGCAGCCATTGCGCGAGCGATGACGCAAAAAGCCACACGCCAAGGCTCCCGAACAGCACGACAACCGGCTTGCGTTCAGCCAATGGCACCACAAACGGCACAGCGAGCGCGAACATGGCGTACATAGGCAACACGGCCGATAAATACGGCTGATGCCGCAACGTAGCGACATCGAACGTGAGACCCAGCGGCCGGGCCAGGAACGATGGCCATTCAGTGATCTGCAGCATCGGGGTGTCGACACGCATCCACATCAACAGCGCCCCGCCGAGCAACATCATCACGGCGGTAAAGAGGTACGCGCGATAAATCTCCCAGCTGCGTTTCAGAAAGCGGAGTCGCGCGGCCCCGTGACTCCGGTTCACCGCAAGCGTTGTATAAGCGGCTGCCGATGCATATCCCCCCAGGAACACGAATACCTCTGCGGAATCGCAGAACGCATAACTATGGAGTGTAAATTTGGACAGCACGCTTCCCGAAATGTGATCGACGGCAATGATCAGCAGCACGACTCCCCGGAAGAAATCCACTTCGAGAGAACGGCGATTCGGGGAATTCATAAAATACAACTCCGTGGATAAACCTTTGCCCTGCACGGGAAAACACCAATTCGGGTTAGTACGGACTGCGCCCGGAAAATTCCCATCAGATCATTAGATAAATACAGCGACCGGCGCTCGCGTATTTTTATGCAACTTGCGTACCGGCCCCTGCTGCCTATACTCAACAAACACTCGACAAAAGATCGAATATTCGTGAGGCCGGTGTTATGCGAATTCATCTGCAAAGTGCTGATGCGGTTGCGATAATTGCCATCGCGTTATTCACCGCCCTCATGCTGGCTGTGCATTTCCGGACGACGAGCTGGCGCGGAATCGTGCTGCAGGCGCTGATTGCCAACGCCGGCGCCATCGCTGCCGTGGTCGCTTTTGAAGTCATCACGACCTGAGCTTCAGTAAGCACTTCACGTCCTGCCAAATACACATTAATCGATAAAACTTTCAATCTCCCTGGCCCGTTTTTGAAACGTTTGCGAACCACCTGAGAATCATTCGAATACCTGAATAAAGCATTACCTTTTAATTACGCTCTTCTCTCCACTCTCGCCACCCCGACGAGAGTGTTTTGGGGCGCTGGCTTTTAGCTGCGCCCCGTTTTCTTTTTGAAAGCGAGTTACAGGATCACAAGCAGGGTCACAAGCAGGATTGTCAACGCCAGGCGTCAATCGGCTCGATTTGAGACAAGTCGGTATAATCGCCGCTTTGCCGACAGCCGGTCGCATGGCTCACCGCATATGATTCGCGCAATACGCTCTCTCCCCCGATTTACGCTTCGACGTGCGCGCAGCCTGTGGCACCGCTACGGGATCTTTTGGGTTGGCGCTATCGCGGTCGGCCTGGTCGCGGTGCTGTACGCCAAGCTCATCGATTGGGGCTATAACGCGTTCCGCGCCGTTCAGCACGACCATGTCTGGCTGCCGCTGATCCTGACGCCCGCAGTCGCCGCGTTATCCGTCTGGCTGACCCGCAAGTTCTTTCGCGGCTCGGAAGGCAGCGGCATTCCACAGGTCATTGCCGTGTTGCACAGTCCGCCGGGACTGGGAACTCGACTGTTGTCGCCCGGCATCCTGATCGCCAAGATGGGGATCTCGTTTATCGCCATCCTCGGCGGATTCACCATCGGCCGCGAAGGGCCGACCGTCCAGGTCGGCGCCGCCCTGATGTACAACCTGCGACGACTGTTTCCCCGCTCAAACGCCCGCATCGAACGGCAACTCGTGCTGGCTGGCGCGGCAGCCGGCTTATCCGCGGCGTTCAATACACCGCTTGCCGGCATCGTATTCGCGATCGAAGAATTGACGCGCAGCTTTGAAGCACGTACGAGCGGCGTGCTGATCACGGGCATCATCCTCGCGGGTATCGTCGCGCTCGGCCTGAACGGCAATTACACCTATTTCGGCACCATCGAAGTCAACGCGCATTTCCCCAACCTGCTGGCGGTCGCAGTGCTGCTCACGGCCATCGTGACTGGCGTCGCGGGCGGCGTGTTTTGCTGGTTGCTGCTCAACACGTCGAAATGGATTCCGGCATGTCTGCGCGAGATGCACGCGACGCGCCCGGTTGTATTCGCCACGCTGTGCGGGTTGATCATCGCCGTGGTGGGGCTCGTGTCGGGCGGTACGACCTTCGGCAGCGGCTACGCCGAAGCGCGCGGATTGCTGGAAGGCCATGAGCAGCTCTCGCCGCTGTATCCGCTGCTCAAGATGGTCTCGATGATCGGCTCATACCTGCCGGGCATTCCGGGCGGCATCTTCGCGCCGTCGTTATCGATTGGCGCCGGCTTCGGCAATGTGCTTCATATGGTCTTCAGCCACATGCAGCTGTCGATGCTGATTGCGCTCGGCATGGTGGGATATCTCGCAGCCGTCACGCAGTCGCCGATCATGTCGTTCGTGATCGTGATGGAAATGATCAACGGTCATGCGCTCGTGATTTCGCTCATGGCGACAGCGCTGATTGCGAGCCGGGTGTCGCGCTTCTTTTCGCCGCCGCTGTACGAAGCGTTGGCTGAGCGCTATATGACCCCTCTGCCCTTGGCGGTGCCGCGGGCATCGCCCGAACTGCCGGAAACACCCGTCGAGGACGAAGAGCCGGTCACCAAATAAAGCTCGGGCGAACTTAATAAACGTAGACGCGCGGCACCGGATGATAAGCATACGGATGCGCCGGCACGACAATGCAGCCTGCCAGCAAGGTCGCGAGGAAGCCAATAATCAGTAGTCTGGTTTTCATGTGGAACTCCGGAACGCGTTCATTGGATTCGGGCGGCGCGTATGCCGCCGCCCATGAAGCTAGCGAGTTACTGGCGCTTCAGGCCCAGTGCCCGAGCATCCAGCGCCACGCACCGCCGCGTGCGATCCAGTGTCCCGGCACCCAGTGATACCCCACGCGCTCGACTTGCCAATGCCCTGGATTCCACACGTATTGTCCGTGTTCCCAGCGCCAGTGGCCGTTATCCCAGACGTAACCCACGCGAGCCGGCGGAACCGACTCTATGCGCACGGGCGGCGGCGCATTCGGCGCCACGATAAGCACTTCAGCCGACACACTTCCGGCTACCGCCGCGACGCCGGCCATAACAATCGCCGCCTGGGCAATGAACAAACGCATTTTCATGATCGGCCTCTTGAGTTGGTCACCGCATATCGCGGCGATACACACTCAATGCGCGAGCCCACGGTTTAGCCGACAGCGCCCGTGTAACGGCGATGGCTAAACTGCAACGGAATATTGATGTAAGTCGCCGATGCGACCTAAAAATGCAGACGCACAAATGAAAAAGCCGGAATCATGCGATTCCGGCTTTTAGATATGCAACGCGCCGAGAAAAAACTTCGGCGCAGGTTGAAACCGTCATCCATCTTCAAACCGATGGAATTTCGATTTTCACTTCGAGTACTTCGAGATCGTCCTGACGTTCGAGGCTGACCCGGATATCGTCACTTGAAATCTTCACGTACTTGGAAATCACGGCAACGAGTTCTCGTTGCAACGCCGGCAGATAATCGGCGGGAGCATGTCCGCCCGCTCGCTCGTGCGCGATGATCAACTGCAAGCGTTCCTTCGCGACCGAAGCGGACTTCTTTTTCTCGCCCAGCAAAAACGAAAGAATCGACATTGCGTCCCCTTACTTGTTGCCGAAGATGCGTTGCAACAGACCTGGCTTCTGATAGTCAGTGAAGCGCAGGGACTTTTCTTCGCCGAGAAAGCGCGAAACGATGTCCTTGTAGGCTTCAGCCACATCAGTGCCATCGAGGTGCACGGCCGGCAATCCCTGATTGGACGCATGCAGCACGGCTTCCGATTCAGGGATCACACCGATCAGTTCGATCCGCAGGATTTCCTGAATGTCGGTCAGCGACAACATCTCGCCTTCGCTTACGCGCTTCGGGTTGTAGCGCGTGATCAGCAGATGTTCCTTGATCGGCTCCTTACCTTCAATCGCGCGCTTTGTCTTCGACGAAAGAATGCCGAGAATGCGGTCCGAGTCACGCACGGACGACACTTCCGGATTCGTCACGATCAGCGCTTCATCGGCGAAATGCATGGCCAGCAACGCGCCCGATTCAATCCCCGCCGGCGAGTCGCAGACGATGTATTCGAAGTCCATCGCGATCAGGTCGTTGATGATCTTCTCGACGCCGTCTTGCGTCAGCGCGTCTTTATCGCGCGTTTGCGAGGCCGGCAGGATAAAGAGGTTTTCGCACTTCTTGTCCTTGATCAGCGCCTGGTTGAGGTTCGCTTCACCCTGGATCACGTTGATGAGGTCGTACACCACGCGGCGTTCGCAGCCCATGATGAGATCGAGATTGCGCAGGCCGACATCGAAGTCGATAACAGCCGTTTTATGCCCGCGCAACGCGAGGGCCGATGCGAAGCTCGCGCTGGTGGTCGTCTTGCCGACGCCGCCCTTGCCCGAAGTCACCACAATGATTTTTGCCATTCCTGTACCTTGTGTTCGTCAATTAAATCCGCTCGCGTGCCATCCGAGAGCGCGCCGTCCCCATCAGGCGCGCCTGGCTGACTCTTCTCAGGCCTCTCAGGTCAGCCGCAGCGGTTCGATCATCAGTTTTTCTTCGTCGAGCCAGATCTGCACCGGCTTGCCCAAGACATCGGGGCCAAGCGGTGTTTCCATCGTCCTGTAGATGCCGGCGATAGAGATCAGTTCCGGCTCCAGACACGTGCAGAAAATGCGCGCGTCGAGGTTGCCGTGTACGCCCGCGAGCGCGCGGCCGCGCAACGGCGCATAGATATGAATGTTGCCTTCCGCGATCACTTCCGCCCCGTAGCTCACGAGCCCGAGCACGACGAGATCGCCTTTCGCATAGACCTGCTGGCCCGAACGCAACGGCCGGTCGATGATGGTCGTCTTCGGCACCGGCGCGGTGGGCGCAGGCGTTTGTGCAACGGCCGCTTCGATCACGGCGGCCGCCTCAGTGTTCTCGACACCCGCGTCCACCGACGGCTTCGGCGCACCGCGCCGGTCGCGCGCTTCAAGCAGCGGCAGCGCGCCTTCGGACGCCCACGCCTGGTCCGCCGATGCAACTACGCCGATCGGGCGCATGCGCACGCTGCCGAGCAACGCCGCGAGTTCGCTGATCGATATGCGTTCGTCGGCCGCCAGACGGCGCACGTCGATGGCGACAGTATCGTTCGCGAAAAACTCGGGAGTCGCCTCGAAGCGCCGCGTAAGTTCCGTTCGCAGCGCGTCGAGGTCGGTAGTCTTGACGACAAACAGAAGCGTGTCGACAGAGCCGCTGCGCAATTCGAAAAAGGGCGTTTTTTTGAGCGACATAGGTAAAGCCAAAAATTTTGCGTATTTTACAGGCGTGACGCAAGCAAACGGAATATTTCAGATTGCCGCCCAAATGCGGGCAGCATGGTGTGAACGAAAGTGGCAAGACAGGGGACGGCGAGATGAGCCGGGAGGACCAAGCCACGCGTGCCGTGACCGAATCCACTTGCGAAGAACGATGGCAGATCAACTGCTCAGGTCACGTGATCACTCACGTAATGTGATCGGTCACTCGGCGCACGAGCAGCGTTTCGTATTCCTCGGGATGCGCTGGAATCCGCCGGCGTTCGCCGGTAGGGCCAAAGCCCAGGCGCTCATAGAAACGCATGGCGTTGCGGTTTTCGTCAGTGACCCAGGCAAAGACGTCGTGCACGCGCCGCTCGGCGAGCCATTGCGTGGCGGCATTCACGAGCAGCTCGCCGCCGCGCAAATGCCTCACAGCAGGCGCCACCCACAACGCATAGACGAATGCACGCGGTGCAGGCGCTTCATCGATAAACGCCCCGACCAAGCCCGCCGGATGACCTTCGGTGTACAGGATAAACGACGCGGTGACGGGTGAATTCGCGTGGCGATCGGCCGTTTCGTCGAAGCTTGCGACGTCGGCGGACAAGGCCTCCTCCAGCGTCTCACCGAACGCGTAAGGCGCCTCGCGCAATGAGGCCGTGCGAAGCTCGCGCAGGACTGCACCTTGATGCGCGGCGATCCTGCGAACAGTTAGTGAAGGACTCATGCGGGTGTTTTTCTCTCAAGCTTTCACAAGCTTCTTAAGCTTTCTTAAGCCGGCTTGGTCTATTTAATAGCTTCAACCGAACAGGCGTACGAGTCAAATCATTATTGCAATCCGAGGCGTGAGGTACCTTCACCGCGGGTCTCCCAGCCCGCCACCTCGTTTGTCTCATGATGCTTTACGGTGCATCGACGTGCATTCAGAGTGCTGCGTATCAAGGTGCTGCGTATTCGCCCGTTCCGTCGGGCCACGGTGTCAGCAATTCGAAGCCATCGTCGGTTACCACAACCATGTGCTCCCATTGCGCCGATAACGACCGATCCTTGGTAGTCACGGTCCAGCCATCACGCGATTGCTGCGTTGCAGCGCGGCCCGCATTCACCATGGGTTCAATGGTGAATACCAAGCCCGGCTTCAAACGCATTCCGGCGCCCGGTTGTCCGTAATGCAGCACTTGCGGATCCTCGTGATATACGCGGCCAATGCCGTGTCCACAATATTCGCGCACGATCGAATAGCCCTCGCGATTAGCGACGGACTGGATCGCATAACCCACATCGCCCAACGTGGCTCCCGGACGCACTACCCGGATGCCGGCAACCATCGCTTCATACGTCGTGTCGCACAGCCGTTTGGCTTCGCCGCTCGGCGTACCGGCGTAGTACATGCGGCTGGTATCGCCGAAATAACCATCCTTGATGATCGCGACGTCGATGTTGATGATGTCCCCGTCCTTCAGTGCGCGAGGGCTGGGAATACCGTGACAGACCACGTGATTCACCGACGTGCAAATGGTCTTGGTAAAACCCATGTAGCCCACGTTTGCGGGAATCGCCTTCAGTTCTTCGACAATGAACCGGTTGCAGATCGCATCCAGTTCTTCCGTGGTGATGCCCGGTTGCACATGCTCCCCGATCATCGCGAGGACTTCTGCGGCCAAGCACCCGGAAATACGCAGTTTTTCGATGTCGGCAGGCGACTTGAGTGTAATGGCCATGGAGCGTTGGTGTGTCGGCGCGCGATATCGATTGATATCGATGTATCGCGGACGCATTAATTCAGGATGCCGGCGATGATAGCATCGCACGCTTTTCCGCTCTTTTTTCGATGGCCTGCGCGATTGTCTTGCGGGTGCGCGACGTCATGCTTTACGCTTGGTCCGGCTTGATTCAGGTTGCGTGGCGCTGGTTGTTTTGGCCCTTGATTTGCGGCTTGATTCTGTTCTGTTTTGTTGATTCCGTTGTTGCTTCTTTTGTTGTGTCGTCTCTACTGAAGCCCATTGCTTATGCTCTTACGCCGAGTTGTCCCGTTTGCCCCCTTAGTTGCGTCTGCACTTGTGCTTGCTGCGTGCAGTTCCACCAACGTTCCTGAACTTCGCGCTTCTAGTCCGGTGATCTACGTGTCGTCGCATCGCCAATCACGTGACGTATTGAATTGCCTTGAGGACAAGCTGCCTTCGGTGTCCACATCGAAGCTGGGTAGCGCCTCGGAATTGCTGGTTGGGCCGAACGCGTGGCTGGTTACGCTCACGCCGTCGCAATATGGATCGACGGTAAAGGTGCAGAAATCTTCGGAAGATTATGGCGGATTGCCCGAGCCTGAAATGCGCTTCGATATAGCGCGCTGCACGACCTGAAATCAAATGGCATCAACCAATAAAATCCCCGACGATTGATTATTCTTCGGGGATTTTTTGTCGGCTTAGATTTTTCCGGCTTAAGAAACCATTAAGCCAATCAGAAGTAGTAGTGAACTCCAACCGTCACGCTGTCATTACGGCGTTTGGTTCCGTCGTGGCGACTTGAATCGGCCGTCCATTCAGCCGCGACGCTGAATTGCTTCACGAACTTATATTCAACGCCTAAACCACCATGAAGGCGCGCATTAGGCCAGGTTCCGGTCATGCCTAAACGTGCATAGGGCATGACCGTGTTGAATGGCATTCCAAACTTGAGATCCACGCCACCGTCCTTAAAGGTGGTCGAACCGTGGTGGAAATCCGCGAACACTTCTGCGCCAATCACGAACTGCTTTACATCAAACCCGTAGCCTGCAGTCAGGCCGGGGAAAGTCGTGGCGTGGGACCTGACGTTCACGACGCCCGACGCGTCAGACCAGTTCTCCCCGACTTTGACGCCGGCGTAGGGGCCGGCAAACTCGCTCGCTTGAGCGCACGAAATACCGGTCAGCGCGATGACCAGCGCGGCAAAAAACTTCTTTAAATTGGACATGGGAATTGATACATAACATTAAATTGAAAAGCAACGCTAATTGCCACGTTCGTGCACATTTACTGTTAATAAGATTCAAGGAATTTCTTCGAGATGAATCTTGCAACGAAGCGAAAGATTAAATTGCAAGGACGCGCGGGACCAATCGGAGTGCTCTTAGTTATATTTTTAGCGTTATTATTTATAGACTTTTGCTTGGCAAGCGCATCGAAGGAACAGAGGCTGCAATAGTTATGTGATCAATTCGCAACACACGTCAACTTCACGTCAATGCGATTAACTCAACGAAATGAAACGAATTAATGAATTGAACCGGATATTGATATAACCCGCGATCTCAATCAGGCTGAATAAGCGAATTCACGTTTTCGTTTCACGAAACGCGTCGACTTTGTCGGATGTGCCCGTTGCGACCGCGTCCGCTATCGGATCCTTACAACGGAAATGCACGTATGAACCACCCCGCTCTTTACCTCGGCGGCAGCTTGCTGGCCACAGCTGTGACCGCTGCATCGCTTTGCTCCGCTGCAGGCGCCCAGACCGCCCGACAAGTCACACCGCCCGCCGACAATCCCCTCTCGCTGTCGGTGGCACCTGTACATGTGTATCGATCGCCCTCGATTACCGGAGCGCCACAACTGGAATCTGCCCCACTGCCCGCGTCGGGTTCCGATGACCGGTCAGCGAGGCCGACGCCAAGTATTGAGAAACCGGACAACTGGGCTTGCCGGACATCGAATAACCTGTCGCGGAGCTCGGCCGGCAGGAATACTGACGGCAAGTCGACCTTGGACATAGAGCGTTCGCTGCCGAAATGCTGAGCGTTGCGCGCCGCAGATGGATTTGATAGTCAAGTCGCGCACTTTAAGAGAGATTCTCGCCGCCCTGGAAATGCAAAACCCCCGCTGATCTTTCGATCAGCGGGGGTTTTTGAATTTGGCGGAAAGGGTGAGATTCGAACTCACGGTACGCCTAAACGTACACTGGATTTCGAGTCCAGCGCATTCGACCACTCTGCCACCTTTCCATTTACTGCAACCGCTTTAGTCCTTGTTACTGCGCTTCGCGGCCTTCGCTGAACGGGTCGATGCTCAGCGAAGAGAAAGATTATAGACGACTCGGAATCGATTTCCAACCCCTTTTCGTGAGCTGGTTACAACACGCCGACTCTGTGCGCCGCGCTCACTCTGCCTTCGGCACTTCCAGTTTTTCCACACCCCGCATGTACGGGCGCAAAACCGCCGGCACCGTCACCGATCCATCCGCGTTCTGGAAGTTCTCAAGCACAGCAACAAGCGTGCGCCCGACCGCCAGCCCCGATCCATTCAATGTATGCACAAACTCGGGCTTGCCCTGCGCATTGCGGAACCGCGCCTGCATCCGGCGAGCCTGGAACGCTTCAGTGTTCGAACAGCTCGAAATTTCGCGATAGGTGTTCTGCGCCGGCAGCCAGACTTCCAGGTCGAACGTCTTGGTCGCTGAAAATCCCATGTCGCCCGTGCACAGCGTGATCACGCGGTACGGCAATTCAAGCTTCTGCAAAATCGCTTCGGCGTGACCAACCATTTCGTCGAGCGTGTCGTACGATTTTTCCGGCGACACAACCTGCACCATTTCCACCTTGTCGAACTGATGCTGGCGGATCAGGCCACGCGTATCGCGGCCATACGAACCCGCTTCAGAGCGGAAGCAGGGTGAATGCGCGGTGAGCTTCACCGGCAGCGCAGAGCCTTCGAGAATGCTTTCGCGCACCGTGTTTGTCAGCGAGATTTCGGAGGTCGAAATCAGGTATTGCGTGATCGTGTTTTCTTCGCCGCCCTTCTCCACCCGAAACATGTCGTCGGCGAATTTGGGCAATTGTCCCGTGCCGACCAAAATCTCCGGATTCACGATATACGGCGTGTACGCCTCTGTATAACCATGCTGCTCCGTATGGGTGTCGATCATGAATTGCGCAAGCGCGCGATGCAGCCGCGCGATCTGCCCGCGCAGCAGCGTGAAACGCGCGCCGGAGAGCTTGGCGCCGGTTTCGAAGTCGAGTCCGAGCGGCGCGCCTACATCGACGTGATCCTTTACCTCGAAATCGAACGACCGCGGTGTGCCCCAGCGGCGCAGCTCGACGTTTTCCGTCTCGTCGCGGCCAACCGGCACGCTTTCGTGCGGCAAGTTCGGTACGCCGAGCATCAGGTCGGCGAGGCGTTTCTGGATGTCGTCGAGTTGCGCCGACGACGCTTTCATCGTCTCGCCAATTCCGCCCACTTCCGCCATCACCGCAGCCGTGTCTTCGCCGCGGCCCTTCATTGCGCCGATCTGCTTGGACAACGTGTTGCGACGCATCTGCAGTTCTTCAGTCCGCGTCTGGATCTTGCGACGTTCGATTTCCAGTGCCGCGAAAGCCGCGACGTCGAGGGTGTAGCCGCGTTGGGCCAGGCGCTGGGCGACAGCGTCGGGGTCTTTGCGCAGAAGTTGAATGTCGAGCATGGCAGGGCCGGTTCTTAGTAGGTGCGAATCCGCGATTTTATCTCAGCACCGAAAGGTTATTGGCGCGGGATAACCACGTTAGCCGTTCGGCCTGGCGTTCGAGGCGTTTTCCGTTGCAGAAAAGCCTGTCTTGAAATCGGTGGCGGCGCTATTCATCAACAATGCCTGCTTCAGAGCGCCTGAGATTATTTCTTCCCGGCCTTGTTCTCACGCCGCCATTGCGCGTCCATCTCGGCCAGCCTCGCCATCTTCTCGCCGATCTTGCCTTCCAGGCCGCGCGGCGTCGGCTCGTACCAATGCGGGTCGCGCATGCCGTCCGGGAGATACGTTTCCCCCGCCGCGAACGCGTCGGGTTCATCGTGCGCGTAACGGTATTCATGCCCGTAGCCCAGCTCCTTCATCAGCTTCGTCGGCGCGTTGCGCAAGTGCACCGGCACCCCGCGCGACTGATCCTTGCCGACAAACTGCCGCGCTTCGTTATAGGCCTTGTAGCCCGCGTTCGATTTCGGCGCGACCGCCAGATAAATCAACGCCTGCGCCAGCGCCAGCTCGCCCTCTGGGGTACCGAGCCGCTCATAGGTTTCGGCGGCATCGAGTGCAATCCGGCCCGCGCGCGGGTCGGCGAGACCGATGTCTTCCCAAGCCATGCGCACGATGCGCCGCGCCAGATAACGCGGGTCAGCGCCCCCATCGAGCATTCGACAAAACCAGTAAAGCGTCGCGTCCGGATTACTGCCGCGCACCGACTTGTGCAACGCGCTGATCTGGTCGTAGAACGCGTCGCCGCCTTTATCGAAACGACGCAAATTCTCGGCAAGCGCGCTGCCCAGCAACGCTCCGTCGATATGCGTCGACTTCTGCTGTGCCGCCGCCCGCGCGACAATCTCGAGATTGTTGAGCAGCTTCCGGCCGTCGCCGTCGGCGGAGCCGATCAGCGCGTCGCGGGCGTCGTCGGTGAAAGTAAGACCGCCCAACTCGCCCTGCGCGCGGTCGAGCAACTCGATCAGCTCGCTCGCCTCAAGGCTTTTCAGCACATAAACAGCCGCTCGCGAGAGCAACGCGCTATTCACCTCGAACGATGGATTCTCGGTCGTCGCGCCCACGAACACGAACAAGCCCGACTCCACGTGGGGCAAGAACGCGTCTTGCTGACTCTTGTTGAAGCGATGCACTTCGTCGACAAACACCAGCGTCTGATGCCCGTTCGCCCGATGAATCTGCGCCAGTTCGACTGCCTCACGAATGTCCTTCACACCCGACAACACCGCCGACAGCGAGATGAATTCAGCGTGAAACGCCGCTGCCATCAAGCGTGCGAGCGTGGTCTTGCCCACGCCCGGCGGCCCCCAGAGGATCATGGAATGCGCTTCGCCGGACTCGAACGCGACACGCAGCGGCTTGCTGGCGCCGAGCAGGTGTTTCTGGCCGATAACCTCGTCGATAGTGCGAGGACGCAGACGCTCGGCAAGCGGAACATTGGCACGGTTTTCTTCGAACATGGCGCTCTGGGAGGTTTCCAAATGGGTCTGGTAGATCTGGTCGATCTAAGTAGTGCAGTTCGGGCAAAGGCAGCGATAATCGTGCGCTTTTCGAGACAGACGCCGCCACTGCTTCAAAATGGGCGTTTCGCCTCGAAAAAACGCGAATCGCGTCGCAACGGGTGATTATGACAGCCGCGGACGAACCGAAGAAACGCGCATGAACCGGGCCAAGCCCTACAGATAAGGACGAAACGCGAATGGGACAAGGGAACAAAGCGAGGAATACCAGGGACTCGGCCGGCGAAACCGGTGCATCGACTTACGCGCCGCTTTTGCCGGTCCCCGCCGCGCGCCGCGCGTTTGGCACATCGGACGCCTTCGCGCTGTGGTTTTCGCTCGGCATCGGCTTGCTGGTCGCGCAGGCCGGCGCGCTGCTCGTACCGGGCATGTCGCTGCCGCATGCGCTCGCGGCCATCGTGATCGGCACGGTGATTGGCGTGGTCCTGCTGGCGCTCGCGGGCGTGATCGGCACGGACACGGGCTTGGCTGCCATGTCGTCGTTGCGCCCGACGCTGGGGCTACGCGGCGCATCCGTGCCTGCAGTCATCAACGCCGTGCAACTGGTCGGCTGGGGCTCGTTCGAAATCATCGTGATGCGCGATTCCGCCGATGCCCTCGCCAAACAATCATTCGGCTTGTCCATGCCGCTGATCTGGACGCTGATCTTCGGCGTGCTGGCGACAACGCTCGCGATCACCGGTCCGCTCTCGTTCGTCCGGCGCTTCTTGCGTACGTGGGGAATCTGGCTGCTGCTCGGGGGCGCGGGCTGGCTGACGTGGAATCTGCTGTCGAAACAAGACTTCGGCGCGCTGATGAACCGCCCCGGCACGGGTGACATGCCGTTCGGCGCGGGTATCGACCTGGTGGTTGCAATGCCGCTGTCGTGGTTGCCGCTGATCGCGGATTACACGCGTTTCGGAAGCAGCGCCGGCGGCACGTTCCGCGGCACGCTGTTCGGATATGGAATCGCGAACATCTGGTTCTACGCGTTGGGCGCGTTCTACGGCCTGGCAGCGGGCGGCGGCGATGCGCTGCTGACAGTCGCGCTGGCACAAGCGGCGGGCGGGATTGCGCTGCTGCTGATTCTCATCGATGAAATCGACAACGCTTTCGCCGATATCCATTCCGCCGCCGTCTCCACCGGCACCTTCTGGGCGAAGGCGAGCGTGCCGTTGCTGTCGGCGGCGTTCGGCGCGTTGTGCACGCTGATCGCGCTGCTTGTGCAGATGGGCAAGTATCAGAACTTCCTTCTGCTGATCGGCTCGGTGTTCGCGCCGCTATTTGGCGTGGTGCTGGTGGATCACTTTATCGTGAGGAAACGTCGAGTGGACGTCGCCGCACTCACCGATCCGCGCGGCCCGTACGGATTCTCGGGCGGTTGGCATGTGAGCGGGTTTATTGCGTGGGCCTTGGGAATCGCGGCGTATCACGCGATCAATCAGTGGCTGCCGAATCTTGGCGCAACGCTGCCGGCGCTCGTGGTGGGCGCGCTGGCTTATCTGGCGTTGGTGTCGGGTCGACGGGAAGAACAACGGTCTTCGGCGACTTGAGCGAATATTTGAAGCGTGAGGACCATCCGATCCTGACGCTCGCGTGAAACCGAGCAGCGTGCGCTGCGTCAGCCGTTGATCACGTCTGCGCCCTTGGGCACGACGAATTTGAACTGATCGGCTTTCAGCGGCGGATTTTTCTCGATGTTCGAGAAGGTCAGCAACGTGACATTGCCGAATACGTCATGCAATTCCATCGCTTCGAGATTGCCGTTTTTGAAGCCGATACCGACCTGCTGGAACTGCGTGTCCTGCGCTTTAGGCGTCAGTTCCAGCCAGTCGATGCCATCCTTCACGCCCGCGTCGCGCGACGTGAAATTCTTGTCGAGGTCGTTGCTGCCGAAAAGAATCGCAGCAGGACTCGCCCCCAGCGCGTTGCCCAGCGCGCGGACCGTGACCTGGTTCAAGTCCTTGTCGTAGACATAGAGCTTGTCGCCGTCGGCCTGCAGAATTTGCGCATAGGGTTTGTCGTACGCCCAGATGAACTTGCCCGGCCGCGCGAACGTGAACGTGCCGCTCGACGTGCCGCCAATGCGGGCGGCCATGCCCTGTGTAGCCGATGCCGCCGCCTTGCTCGGCGCCTTCACTTCACGCTGGACGAAGCTGCCATGCGCCGAGTGAACCTGCGCGATAAACGCCTTCAACTGCTCGGTGCCGCTTGCGAAAGCCTGCGACGCAACCAACAAGGAAGCGCCCAAAACGACGGCTTTCAACGCCGATCTCAAAACTGACTGCATAGATAAAACTCTCCAGATAACCTTATTCGGGTTCGCGCGCCGGCGTGAGGATTTCGCGATTGCCGTTCGAGGACATCGACGAAACGAGTCCCGAATTTTCCATTTGTTCGAGCAGCCGTGCTGCCCGGTTATAACCGATCCGCAGATGCCGCTGCACAAGCGAGATCGATGCGCGCCGGTTCTTGATCACGATTTCGACGGCCTGATCGTAAAGCGGATCGGCTTCGCCTTCTCCGCCGCCCGCGCCTGCACCGCCCGGCGCACCGTCCTCGCCATCGCCCAGCACGCCGCCTTCAAGAATACCTTCGATGTAGTTCGGCTCGCCGTGCTCCTTCAACCTGGCCACCACGCGATGCACTTCTTCGTCCGACACAAACGCGCCATGCACACGCACGGGCAACCCTGAGCCCGGCGGCAGATAAAGCATGTCGCCCATCCCGAGCAGGGATTCCGCGCCTTGCTGATCGAGGATGGTCCGCGAATCGATCTTCGACGACACCTGGAACGCCATCCGCGTAGGCACGTTGGCCTTGATCAAACCGGTGATCACGTCGACCGACGGCCGCTGCGTGGCGAGAATCAAGTGAATCCCCGCAGCCCGCGCTTTCTGCGCGATCCGTGCAATCAGCTCTTCCACCTTCTTGCCGACCACCATCATCAGGTCGGCGAGTTCGTCGATCACGACCACGATGGTCGGCAAGCGATTAAGCGGTTCCGGTTCGTCCGGCGTCAGGCTGAACGGATTAGGAATCTTCTCGTCGCGCTTCGTGGCTTCATCGATCTTGTTGTTGAAGCCTGCAAGATTACGCACGCCCATCTTGCTCATCAGCTTGTAGCGGCGTTCCATCTCGGCCACAGCCCAGTTGAGCGCGTTGCCGGCCTGCCGCATGTCGGTGACGACCGGACAGAGCAAATGCGGAATGCCTTCGTAGACGCTCATTTCGAGCATCTTCGGGTCGATAAGGATCATGCGCACTTCGTCGGCGGTGGCTTTGTACAACAGCGACAGGATCATCGCGTTGATACCCACCGACTTGCCCGAACCCGTGGTACCCGCGACCAGCAAGTGGGGCATCTTCGCGAGGTCGGCACAGATCGGCTTGCCGCCAATATCCTTGCCCAGACCCATGGTCAAAGGCGAAGCGGCATCGGCATAAACCTGCGAACCGAGGATCTCGGACAGGCGCACGGTCTGGCGGCGCTGATTCGGCAACTCCAGCGCCATAAAATTCTTGCCCGGAATAGTTTCGACCACCCGAATGGAGACCAGCGACAGCGAGCGCGCCAGATCCTTCGCCAACCCGACGATCTGCGAGCCCTTCACGCCCGTTGCCGGCTCGATTTCGTAGCGCGTCACGACCGGACCCGGATAGGCCGCCACCACGGCAACTTCCACGCCGAAATCCTTGAGCTTTTTCTCAATCAGCCGTGATGTGTATTCGAGCGTATCGGCGGAAATGGTTTCCTTCACTTCCGGGGCAGCGTCAAGCAGCGCCAGCGGGGGAAGCGTGGAATCGCCGGGGAGATCGGTGAAAAGCGGCACCTGCTTTTCCTTCTCCACCCGTGCCGATTTGGCCAGCGCGACCGGCGGCACGATCATCACCGGCTCCTGCTCCTCGATCTTCACGCGCCCGCGCACCACCTTGCCTTCACGTTTCTCGGCCGCCACTTCGCCCAGCTTGCGGTCGCGGCCCGCCTCACGGCGCATCCTCGCGCCGGTGATGGTGGCCATGATGGCGTCGCCGGTTTTTTCGCAGACGGACAGCCAGGAGAAGTTGAAATACAGCGACAAGCCGATCGCCAGCGCGATCAGCAGGAACAACGTAGCGCCGGTGAAACCCAACGCGTGGGACATCCCATGCGCGATCGCCTCACCGACCACGCCGCCCGATGCGTTTGGACGCGGCATTTGTACCTTGAGCGACCACATCCGCAGTGCTTCCAGACCGTCACTGGCCACCAGCACCAGCACGAACGCAAACGCCTCGGCGAGCCACGTGCGATCTTTCACTGGCGCTTCATCGTCAGCCGCTTCGTGATTCGTGATCCGCCGATAATTCGCGATGATTCGCCGCACCAGCAGGACGACCCACCAATAGGCGGACAGCCCGAACAAAAGCAGCAGAAGGTCTGCTGTCCACGCGCCCACGCGGCCGGCCCAATTGGCTATCTGGTCGACTTGCGCGGCATGCGTCCAGCTTGGATCGTGGCGGCTGTAACTCACCAGCGCCATGAGCAGGAACACGCAGAGCGCGACCTGCAAGATCCATCGAATTTCGGTGAAAAGGCGCGACATGCGGTGCGGCAATGCCTGCGCGCTTGCAGAATAGGTAGCTTTTGCCATTGATCCGTAAGGCTTTCTGACCCACCGCACGGCGCGCAGCGGGTCGACAGGTTTAATGACGCATTGTAAACGCTGCGTTGCGATGATCGAGCAAAAATGGTCTGCGGTTTCACCCTGTAACACACGCGTTACACGCTGCAAGCCGCGAATCGCGCTATGACCGCGATTGAAAGGATCACTCGGCGAGCGTTCTTTACGCCCTTTATAATGGCGAATTCGCACCTAACTACAGGTCAACGGCAGCAGCGCGTGGCATGCGGTTCGCCGTCACGAGCGACTTTTCCACTGTCCGCGCGCTACTCGATATGAACCGCTGATCGGATCAACGCAGATCAACGGTTCGGCCCTAACCACAACGGATTGCTCTCATGTCATCGCCCAAACACGCAAAAGTGCTGATTCTCGGTTCCGGCCCCGCCGGCTACACCGCCGCTGTCTACGCGGCGCGTGCCAACCTGTCGCCGTTGCTGATCACGGGCCTGGCGCAAGGCGGTCAGCTGATGACCACCACCGACGTCGAAAACTGGCCCGGCGACCCGTTGGGCGTGCAAGGTCCGGAACTGATGCAGCGTTTGCTGGAGCACGCCGAGCGCTTCAACACTGAAATTGTCTTCGATCACATCCACACCGCCAAGCTGACCGAAAGGCCTATCCGCCTGATCGGCGATTCGGGCGAGTACACCTGCGACTCGCTGATCATTGCGACGGGTGCATCGGCGCAATATCTCGGCGTGCCGTCGGAAGAAGCGTTTATGGGCAAAGGCGTGTCGGCTTGCGCGACCTGCGATGGTTTCTTCTACAAGAATGGCGAAGTCGCGGTGATCGGCGGCGGCAACACGGCCGTGGAAGAGGCGCTGTATCTGGCGGGTATCGCCAAGAAGGTGACGGTGGTTCATCGTCGCGACAAGTTCCGCGCGGAGCCAATCCTGATCGACCGCTTGCTTGCGAAGGAAAAGGAAGGCCTGGTCGACATCAAATGGAACCACGTCCTGGACGAAGTCACGGGCGATGCGTCCGGCGTGACCGGCTTGCGGATCAAATGCACCGAAACCGGCACGACCAGCGACGTACCGCTGCAAGGCGTGTTTGTGGCGATCGGCCACAAGCCGAACACGGACCTGTTCGTGGGCCAGCTTGAGATGAAAAACGGCTACATCATGACGCACGGCGGCCTGCAGGGTAACGCGACGAGCACGAGCATTCCGGGCGTGTTCGCCGCCGGCGACGTGCAGGACCACATCTATCGCCAGGCTGTCACCAGTGCCGGCACGGGCTGCATGGCCGCACTCGATGCACAGCGCTATCTTGAGAGCATCAATGAAAATCCCGCCGTGCATTCGATGAGCGCCGAAGCGGAACGGTAAGCAGCGAGAGAGTTAGTGCCCGTATTAGCCTGCCGGGCACGAAGAAACGCCGGTCGCGATCCTCTGGATCCGGCCGGCGTTTTCGTTTGGCACGCGATGTAAGTTGAACGAGGCGCCGGATAAAAACAGGCAAGAAAACACCCGCCCCGCCGATTTTTCCCCTTCCCATGTTAAAAAGGGTTTCTGGAGCGGCGTGAACCGTGTTCCGCCGCCGTGCGTTTTCTTCTGCCGTGCAATGCCCAAGAACCTGCCCCATCCGAACGAACCCAAGCCGAAACGCCAGCGCGACGCTGCGCCTGCGTCGGTATCCGGTTCGCCCGACTCCTTGCCGAAGGCCGCTGCGCCGACGCCGGAAGAAGTGTCGGCGGCGTTGAAACGCGATGGCCTCGCCGGGCTCGGCGCGTTACGCAGCACGCTCGAGGCCGCTGCGGTCAAACGCAAGCTACAACGCGCCGCGGCCGCAATGGCCGAGCGCGAAGCCGTAGCAGACGCGGATATTTTTCGTCGTTCGATCGGCGCGGTGGCGCCGCTGAAAGTCCCGCCCCGCATGCCGCTGCCGCGCGTGCCGCCGTCGCCGCTGCCGTTGCAGACGCGCCTGGACGAAGAAGCCGTCCTGCACGAAGCGCTCTCCGACGAATTCGATCCCGAAAGCCTGCTCGATACCGACGACTCCCTCTCCTATTGCCGCCACGGCGTGCGGCAGGAAGTGGTGCGCAAGCTGCGCCGCGGCGCGTGGATCGTGCAGGCACAACTCGACCTGCACGGCATGCGGCGCGAAGAGGCGCGCGAGGCGCTGTCGGAATTTATCCGTGAATCGGTGAAACGTGGGCTGCGGTGCCTGCGCGTGATTCACGGGAAGGGACTTGGGTCGATCGGACGGGAACCGGTGCTCAAGGGCAAAGTGCGCGCGTGGCTCGTACAGAAAGAGGAAGTGATCGCATTCTGTCAGGCGCGGCCGCACGATGGTGGCGAGGGCGCCGTGCTCGTGCTGCTCCAGCCGGCCAGCTCACCGCATCATCACAGTCATCCGCAGGACCGGGATCACCGGCCGCATGACTCCGGCAACAGCCGCGACCAGCGCGACCAGCGAAAGGGACCGTGATCGTGCATCCCAGGCTCACGCTGGCCATCTCGATCATGGAGGCGTTCGCGATCTTCGCGTATGCAATCTCGGGGTTGATCGAAGCGAGAAAGCGCCGGCTGGACGTTGTCGGGGCCTTCCTGGTGGCGCTCGCCACCGCTTTTGGCGGCGGCACGATGCGCGATGTATTACTGTCGCGCCGGCCGTTCTACTGGGTCCAGCATCAGGACTATGTCATCGTCATCTTTTTCATGGCAATTTCCGCGCCGTTCCTGCTGCGCACGACCACACGCCTGTTCGACCAACGCGCGTTGCTGATTGCGGACGCCATCGGACTGGGCCTGTTCAGCATTTCGGGGACCTCAGTTGCGCTCGATGCGCAGATGCCCGCCTTCACGGCGGCCATGATGGGCGTGGTGACAGGGGTATTCGGCGGCATTATGCGCGACGTGCTGTGCAACAAGGTGCCGCTGATCCTGCGCGACTCGCGTCCCTATGCGGTGTGTGCGCTGGCGGGTTGCTGGGTGTATCTCGGACTGGACTGGCTCGGGCTGCAAGGGGTGTACAACGTGCTGGTGTCGACCGGATTTATCCTGGTTGCACGGCTCCTCACGCTCAAGCTGGACATTCGTTTGCCGCACTGATTCATCGAAGCAATGTCCCGCGGCGCCCCGCCACGCCGGGCTCGCCACACGCGCCAGCGAAAGCCGCCGGTGATTTGCTACAATCTCTCCTCGATTTTCGCCATATTTCCGGCATTGCATTTTTCGTCAACTCGTTGTCTTAACTCGTTACGTCAACTCCACCCCAACGGTCGATCGACCCGCAGACTGAACATGAACATCGAGCAAGCGCGTTTCAACATGATCGAACAGCAGATCCGTCCCTGGGATGTGCTGGACCAGGACGTCCTGAACCTGCTGTCGATCGTCAAGCGTGAAAACTTCGTTCCGGCCGCGTATCGCAACATCGCGTTCGCGGATCTCGAAATTCCGCTGCCCACCGGTCAACACATGCTGTTTCCGCGAGTCGAAGCGCGCGTGCTGCAGGAACTGGCTGTGAAAAAGCACGAAGTCGTGCTCGAGATCGGCGCTGGTTCCGGCTACATGGCGGCGTTGCTCGCCGCGCGCGGCCGTTCGGTGACCACCATCGAAATCGAGCCCGAACTTGCGAAGCTGGCCGCAGAAAATTTGGCCGCGAACGGTGTATCGAATGCGCAGGTCGTGCTCGGTGACGGCGCGCTGGGCTGGAAAGAAACCGAACCCTACGACGTCATCTGCGTCTCGGGCGGTCTCCCGGTCATGCCGCAGGAATTCCTCGATCAGTTGAAGATTGGCGGCCGGTTGGCGGCGTTTGTCGGCACCGCGCCGGTCATGAAGGCGCAAATCATTACGCGCGTGGACGAAAAGCAATTCCGCGTCGCCGATATTTTCGAAACGCTGATCCCGCCGCTCAAGAACGCCGTGCAACCGTCGCGCTTCAAGTTCTGATACGGCTTCGTTTCACATTCGGACTCGCGCTGGTGTTAGTTTGATCGTCCGTGCGGCGAGTCCGAAGCATCACGTTGCAAGCTGCACCTTTGTTTGTGCGGATAGCACCATCGGGCCGCCCGGCTCGCTGTCGCTAACCACTTTCACCGGAATCCCATGCAAAACCTGTCCGCACCCGAACTGGCCGAATGGCTCGCCGATACATCGCGTCCCGCCCCTGTCCTGCTCGACGTCCGCGAACCGTGGGAACTCGAAACTGCCAAGCTCGCCAACATCGTCGCCATCCCGATGCGCGATATTCCCGCGCGCAGCGAAGAACTCGACGACGAAGCGCAGATCGTCTGCATCTGCCACCACGGCGCCCGTAGCGCGCAGGTCGGCATGTTCCTGGAATCGCGCGGCTTTACGCAGGTGTTCAACTTGTTCGGCGGTATTGACGCATGGTCGCGTCAGGTCGACCCAGCCGTTCCCACGTACTGATCCGGCCGCTTTCGCGCCGCCTTTTTAGTCGTCTCCCCTTCCGCTTACCGGTCCCGGACGAATCCCATGCGCCCGATGTTCGCACTCGCGCTATGCAGTCTCGGCGCCGGGTTTGCGTGCTCGCCGGCCTCGGCCGTGAGTCTCAACCAGCTCTACGATGAAGCGCTTGAAACCGACGCGCAGCTCCAGAGCGCGCGCGCCGGTCTCACCGCCGACAGCGAGCAATTGCCGCAAGCCCGCGCGAAACTGTTGCCGCAATTGTCGGCATCGGTGACCGCCAGCGAGCAGCGCACGGAACTTGGCGGGGGTTTCCCGGCGACCACGGGAAACAGCAACGGTTACACCGTTTCGCTCACGCAACCGCTCATCAACGTCGCGAGCTGGCAAGGGTATCAACAAGGCCAGATTGCGCTGACGACCGCTCAGGCGCAGTTCGCCGCCGCCCGTCAGGACCTGATCGTGCGGCTAGGCCAGGCTTACTTCGACGCCCTTTCCGCGCAGGACAGCGTCGCAATCGTGCGTTCGCAAAAAGCATCGATTGCTGAGCAGCTTGAATCGGCGAAACGCTCATTCGATGTCGGCCAGTCGACCATCACCGATACCAACGAAGCCCAGGCCAAATACGATCAGTCGATCTCGCAGGAAATTGCGGCGCAGAACGATCTCGAGGTGAAGCTGGCGGCGCTGGAACAAATCGTCGGGCACCCGGTGATGCGCGTGGATGGCCTCGCGCGCGGCGTGACGCTGCCACCACCCGTTCCCGCCGACATGCAGCAATGGGTCGAGATGGCGCGCGACGCGAACTATCAGGTCGTGCTCAAGCAACTGGCCGTGGCGAACTCGCAGCGCGAGACTTTGAAGGCGAAGGCCGGCCACTATCCCACGCTCGATTTGATCGCGAGTTACGGGAGAAATAGTCTGGGGGCGGCCGGCGCCGGTAACTTCGGCGGGAATTTCGGCGGCGGTTTTGGCAGCGGCGCGAATACGATCTCGCCGGAGGTGCCGGCGGCTGCAGCCGAACTGGGCAATTACGGCGCGTATTACACCAACGCGACCGTTGGCGTTCAGCTAACCATTCCGTTGTACGAAGGCGGGGCCACGCAAAGCCGCGTGCGCCAGACGCTGGCGCTGGAAGACAAGGCGGCAGCAGATCTGGATGCCGCGCGGCGTTCGGCGGCGTTATCGGCGCGACAGGCATTTTTGGGGGTATCGAGTGGACTTGCACAGGTCCGCGCACTCGAAACCGCTGAACAATCCGCGCGGACATCGCTTGAATCGAATTTGCTCGGGTATCAGGTGGGCGTGCGGATCAATATCGATGTACTCAACGCGCAGGACCAGCTCTTTTCGGCACGACGCGATCTTGCGAAAGCCCGCTATGACACACTGATTAACTCGCTCAAGCTGAAGGCATCGACGGCCAGCCTGACCGATAGCGATGTGCTCTCGCTAAACATGTTGCTCTCGCCCACCGATGACACCGCGTTGACCGCGTTGCCCGTTGCGCCCAGCGTGCCGCATCCGGGCGCGGCGGCGCGTGGAACCAACGCGGTTGGCCGTCGTTCTATGCCGCAATAAAAAAACGCGGGCTTTTCTTCAAGAAAAGTCCGCGTTTTCTTTAACATTCATAAAAAATCAAACCACGTTCATGGCGAGCGCGCTCTCGCGATAGTGCAGGCTCGCCTTTTCGCTATCGCCGAGTTGTTCATGCAAACGAGCCAGCGCCCGATGCGTGCGAATCTTCAACGGTTCGTTGTCCGCAAGTTTCAACGCCGACTCCAGGAACGCCTGCGCCTTGCCCCACAACTGCTGATGCAGGCACAAGCGGCCGAGCGTGAACATCAGGTCCGCGTCTTCGGTGCGCTCCTTCTGCCAGGCTTCGGCGCGCTGGATCAACGGCAATGCGTCGCCCGGTGATGCGCAATCCGGATATCGCCGCAACAAGCGTGCGTCCCAATTGTGATTCAACGCTTCTTCAACAATCTTGCGTGCATCGTTCCTTCGATCCAGCGCGATCAGAAGTTCGGCGGCAAGATCGGCAAGACGCGGCGATTGCCGCTCGGTCGCCGATAACGACTGCCAGAACTCCAGCAACGCGTCCGGGTTATGTCGCCGGTCACGCAGCAGATTTTCCGCCGCGACCTGACGCAAACGCACCGCGACCGCCGGATGCAGCGCCTCGCGTTTCTCCAGCGTCTTGACCAGCTTCAGCACTTCGCCCCAGTTCTTCAATTGCTGCTGCGCGCGCAACGCAATCTGCTGCGCATGCAGGCGCCGGCCGCCCTGTGCCTGCATCTCGGTCAGCGCAACGAGCGCGCCGTCCGCGTCGCGGCCATCGGCACGCATGTCGGCCGTTGCCATCAAACGCGCGTCCTGCCAGTCGCTGCCTTGAACCTTGGCGAGCCATTCGTCGCGACGCGCGTATTCGTGCATTTCGTGCGCCGCCTTGGCACCGATCAACCCGGCGGCACCGGCGTTTTCATCGGCGATAAGGGAATCGCGTGCGGATTTCTCCGCCTTCGAAAAGCGCCCGGCATACAAGTGGCCGATAGCATCGCGCAACGCGGTATTTGCCTTCGCGAGCCGCGAGCGGGTCCGGTACGCCGATACGCGCTGTGGCATCTTCAAGACGCTGCGAATGGCGCGCAACACGGCGTAGATCACGATAAACGATACGACCAGCGCCACCACGAACAGATTCAGCGATATATCCACGCGATAAGGCGGCATGACCAGCAGCACTTGCCCGCCGTCGAAGACGCCAACGAGCGCCAGGCCCGCAGCTGCCGCGAACAGCAGTACAAACCAGATAAGTCCGCGCATCGTCATCATCCGCCTCGCTTGAACTGGTGGACCGCCGCGAGACTCGCGTTCAGATCGGGCACGGTGACCGCGAGCGACGCCTGATCGACTTGTTGCAAGAGCGTATGAACCGCCTTGACCTTGCCTGACGATTGATCGAAATACCGGCCGAGCGCGGTGTCGGCGGCATGAAGATCCGACTTGAGCGCGGGTTCACTGCGCGACAACAACGACAAGCGCGCCGACAACAACCGCAGCTTCACGTTTTCGCGCACGAAATAACCTTGATCCGGCGAAGCGAGCATGGCGTCGGCGTTATCGATACGACGCACCGACACAAGGCTCGACAACTGCTGCCCGATACCGCTGGCAATCTGCTCCAGCCACACTCTCCAAACCGGCTGGCCCGTCTTGGCAGCGATGGCGGCGGTGTCGCGCGGCGTATCGGCGTGGGCTGTTGCCGGCGTGATCGGCGCTTCCCCGGCCAGCGGCAGGGAGTCGATCTGATCGATGGCCGTGTCCAGCTTGATGGCCAGCCCGGTGAGATCGGTGGACGGCGTTGCGCGCAACTTGTCCATGTCCTGAGCGATAGCCTTGCGGATAGTCACGATCTGCGGACCCGTGGTCGCAGCCAAACGGGTGTCCGCGCTTTGCAGCGCGAACAGCGCAAGCTGCACGTTGCCGGTGAGCTGCAACTGCTGGCTCGCGCTCGAAAGAATCTGCTCGACTTCGGCGAGCGTCCAGTCGTCGCGATTGCTCGCGAGATCCTGGTATTGCTGCTGCAGCGCCTGGCTTTGCGCCTGCGCGTCGGTGAGCTTGCCCTGGAACTGGATGATCTGTGTATTGATGGCCGTTACAGAACTGGCGGCCTGATCGGCCTGTGAGCGCAGCGCGGAAGTTTGCGCGTCGTTCGCTTGAAGACGCTGCGCGAACTGCGCGTCGCGCTGATCGAACTTGCGGTTGAGCATGAAGCCGCCCACGCCCGCGACCACCACGACAATCAGCAGCACCAGCCACAGCAGCGCAGTGCCCGTGCCACCGCCACGCTGTTTCGGCGGCTGAGACTCGTAGGGCGTGAACGGCGTATTCGGCGGGTTCGACGCCGGGGGCGGAGTCGACGTAGCGGACTGCGAGGCGGTTTTACTTGAGTCGTTCGAATCAGTCATGCGTGATTGAGCCGGTTGGTGAGCCGGCGTTGAAGCCGGCCTGGAATCCGTCGGCGCGGACTCCTGGTTGGTTTGACTGGACCGGCTGAACGGCGCTGCCGTCGAGGCCTTGTATCCATGTTCCTGCGCTTTTGCAACCTGCGCGTCGGATTCTTGTTCGGGTTCTTGTTGTTTCGCAAAGATGCCGCCAAGCGCCTGCACGATACGCTCATCGCCGGCGCCGGACACCGTAATCCTATCAAAACCCGCTTGCCGCGCGGCTTCGGCAATACGCGGATGCGGGCTCACCAGCGGCGCGTGCTTGAGCGTGAGGGTTTCATCGACAGTGAGATGCTCGCGGGCGAGCTCTTCAAGGTTGCGCACGCCTTCCGAACTCGTCAGCAGCCACGCGTGCGGGACGCCGGCGAGCAATGCGTGGACGCGCTCCCAGTCGCGCATGGACGGTTCCGGCACGATCCGCCGGTACGCCGCGACCTTCTCCACGGTCGCGCCCGCAGCGCTCAAAGCGTCTGCCAGCCATTCACGGCCGCCATCGCCGCGCACGATCAGTACACGTTTGTCCTTGAGACCCCCAAGGCCGAAATGCGCTTCGATAGCCGCATGCAACGCCTCGGAATCGTAACGGGGGTCCGTGGGCGTTTCGGTCGCCGTTGCGCCAGTCGCCGGACTGATGATCGTATAACCCGGCGCCGTCACGCCTTGCCGGCCGAGCGCGGCCACGCTGCCGGGGCCGACTACGCCGATAGGAATCTGCAAAGGCCACGCTGAATTGAGCGCGGCGAACGCGTGATCGATTGCATTAGGCGATACGAACACCACCAGCGCAAAGCCAAGCGGCGCGGGTGCGTACAGCTCGCCGAGCGCCGCGTGCAGCGGCGCGGCATCGGTCACGGGACCAATATCGATGAGCGGAAACTCGATTGACTCGAAACCGGCGCGCTCAAGCAACGCCAGCAGGGCGGCCGACTGGCCTAAAGGACGCGTGACGACAACAGCCGGTCGCACAGATGGCCCTTGCGCCGATGGTTGGGCAGATCCCTGAGCGCTCGCCATCAGTCGGCAGGCGAGGCAGCAGGAGGAATACGCGCGCCGCTCGCGGTGCTCAACTCACGGACGATCTCCATTGCGCCCTGCGCCTCCAGTTCGGCCGACACGCGGCTGCCGAGATCCAGCGCGGCCTGCACGTCGGCGGCACGGGCGGTGCCTTCGGCGCGCAAGACCCGCGTGCCGTCGACGGTGGATACACATCCGCGCAAATGCAGCACGCCGTCGCGCCAGTCGGCATAGGCCGCAAGCGGTACTTCGCAACTGCCGCCGAGCGAGCGCGACACCATCCGTTCGGCTTCGACAGCGGCGGCCGTCGCTTCATGGTGTAAAGGGGCGAGCCAAGCAGCGAGATTGTCGCGGCCGGTGCAGATCTCGATGCCCAGCGCGCCCTGCCCGGCGGCCGGCAAGCTGATTTCGACCGGCAAATTCACACGAATGCGCGACTCGAGGCCAAGGCGTTTCAACCCGGCGGCGGCGAGGATGATGGCCGCGTAATCGCCGCGATCGAGTTTGCCGAGCCGGGTATCGAGATTGCCGCGCAACGGACGGACGTCGAGATGAGGAAACTGCATGCGCAACATGGCTTCGCGGCGCAGGCTGGACGTCCCCACGATACTGCCTTCCGGCAACTCTTCAAGCGACGCATAGTGAGGCGAAACGAAGGCGTCACGCGGGTCTTCGCGTTCGAGAATCGTGCTCAGCGTGAAACCGTCAGGCAGTTCCATGGGCACGTCTTTCAGCGAATGCACGGCCAGGTCGGCGCGGCCGTCGGCCAGCGCAGCTTCCAGTTCCTTGACGAACAGGCCCTTGCCGCCGACCTTCGATAAGGTCCGGTCAAGAATCTGATCGCCGCGTGTCGTCATTCCGAGAATTTTGACGTCGCAAGATGGATATAATTTGTGCAGCGCAAACCGCACGTGCTCAGCCTGCCACATGGCTAGACGGCTTTCCCGCGAGGCAATGACCAGAGTGTCGGGCGGTGGCGTGGAAGGCGTCTCGGAGTTCATTGCAAAGTCAATCGGATGACGGGATGGATAACAAACAATGGTAGCACGCACGCCATTGCCCAATTACAGTCGGACCCCGCGCCCGAACGCCACGGCGCGGGCTTCGAGCAAGGCGGCAGGACGGAGACAGCAAGGGTATGCCGCATCGCGCGGCATCGCCGGGGCACGCATTTTATCGTGTGATCGCGGTTGGACGCCCTCGTTATCTCGGGTTTCGTCGGCTACGGTGTAATGAGGCATGGCAAAGCAGTCGAACGTCGCACCGGCCGGCGGTCTCGCGCCCTTTTGTCTTTTCTGGCGCTCGGCCGCCCCGGTATCCTGTCTCTGGCTTTCAAGAGGAATTCAACGTGACGTCTCCCGGATCGGCGCGCAACGCCCGCCCCCGCCGCAACGCTGTATCGAAGGATGCTTCTTCCGCCGCGCCCGCTACGACGCCCGCCGTTCGTAGCCGCACAGCCGCCGCTACCGTTTCTGCCAGCAAGGCGTCCAAATCCGCCGCCCCCGTGAAAACGGCTGCGACCGGCACGACGAAACGCGTGACGAACGGCCGGGTTGCGGCTGCGCCTGCGCCGGCAAAAGCCGCGAAGAACGGCAAAGCTCCTTCCCGCGCCCGCGATGACAAGGACCAGCCGCTTTTCGAAGACATCCGCTATCTCGGCCGCCTGCTCGGCGACGTGGTGCGCGAGCAGGAAGGCGACGAAGTGTTCGATGTCGTGGAAACGATTCGTCAGACAGCGGTGAAGTTTCGACGCGAGGAAGACAACGAGGCGTCGCAGACGCTGGAAAAGCGGTTGAAATCGCTGTCGCCCGAGCAGACGGTGAGCGTTGTGCGCGCGTTCAGCTATTTCTCGCATCTCGCGAATATCGCGGAGGACCGGCATCACAACCGGCGCCGCCGGATTCATGCGCTCGCCGGTTCCACGCCGCAGCCCGGCACGATGGCTTATGCCATCGAACGCCTGAAGGCGAGCCCGAACGCGAAGTCGGCGAAAAAAACGCTGCAAAAGTTTTTCGATGATGCGCTGATCGTCCCGGTCTTGACCGCTCACCCGACGGAAGTTTCGCGCAAGAGCATTTTGGACGCGCAGCACGAAGTCGCGCGGTTGCTGGCCGAACGCGATCAGGAACTGACCGCGCGCGAACGCGCGCAGAACGAAGCAATGTTGCGCTCGCGCGTGACATCGCTCTGGCAAACGCGGATGTTGCGCGACGCCCGCCTGACCGTTGCCGATGAAATCGAAAACGCGCTTTCGTATTACCACGCGACGTTTCTCGAAGAAATTCCCGCGCTTTATGCCGATATTGAAGCCGCGCTGAGCGAGCACGGCCTGCCCGCGCGCCTGCCGCCGTTCCTGCAAATGGGCAGCTGGATTGGCGGGGATCGCGACGGCAATCCGAACGTCACCGCGCCCACGCTCGTACACGCCATCACGCGCCAGGCCACCGTGATTTTCGAACATTATCTCGATCAGGTGCACAGGCTGGGCGCGGAATTGTCGGTATCGCATTTGCTGGCCGGCGCCAGCGATGCACTGAAGGCGCTCGCCGATGCGTCGCCGGATTCGTCGGCGCATCGGATTGATGAGCCGTATCGGCGCGCATTGATCGGCGTGTATGCACGGCTGGTAGCGAGCGCCGACGAGCGGCTCGGGACGGGCGTGGTCGCGGCGCGTAGCCGTCATCCGGCGAAACCGTATGCATCGGCGGCGGAATTTGCAGGCGATCTGAACGTGCTGATCGAATCGCTTGCCGCGCATCACGGTGAGTATTTGTCGGCGCCGCGTTTGTCGCCGCTGGCGCGCGCGGCCGAGGTGTTCGGCTTCCATCTGGCTAGCATCGACTTGCGTCAAAGCTCGGATATCCACGAAGCCGTGATCGCGGAACTGCTCGCGCGAGCGGGCGTGGAGGACGATTACGCGGCGCTGCCGGAAGCCGATAAAGTCGCGTTGATGCTGAGCGAACTGGCACAACCACGGCCGCTGCGCCTGCCCTATTTCGATTACTCGGATCTTGCGAAGAGCGAACTTGGCGTGCTGGAAACGGCACGCGTCACGCGCGAGAAATTCGGTACGCGCGCGGTGCGCAACTACATCATTTCGCACACGGAAACGGTCAGCGATTTGCTGGAAGTGATGTTGCTGCAGAAGGAAACGGGCTTGCTGCAAGGGCGGCTCGGACACGCGAAAGATCCCGCGCACGATGGCCTGATGGTGATCCCGCTGTTCGAAACCATTGCCGACTTGCGCAATGCGCCGCACATCATGGGCGATTTTTTTGCGCTGCCGGGCGTGGACAAGCTGGTTGAACTGCAAGGCGGCGAGCAGGAAGTGATGCTCGGTTACTCCGACAGCAACAAGGACGGCGGTTTCCTCACGTCGAACTGGGAGTTGTATCGCGCGGAATTGGCGCTGGTCGCTTTGTTCAAGCAGCACAAGACCACGCTGCGGCTCTTTCACGGCCGCGGAGGTACGGTCGGCCGCGGAGGTGGTCCGACGTATCAGGCGATCTTGTCGCAGCCGCCGGGCACCGTCGATGGCCAGATCCGCACGACCGAGCAAGGCGAAGTGATCGCGAGCAAGTTCGGCAATGCGGAGATCGGGCGTCGCAATCTTGAACTCGTGGTTGCCGCTACGCTGGAAGCATCGCTTCTGCCGCACGAAAACACGCCGCCGCAGTTGCCGCTGTTTGAAGCCACCATGCAGACCTTGTCGGATTCGGCAATGGCTGCGTATCGCGCGCTGGTTTATGAAACGCCCGGGTTCAAGGAGTATTTCTTCGAATCGACACCGATTTCGGAGATCGCGGAGCTGAACATCGGCAGCCGGCCGGCATCGCGGAAACTGCAGGATCCGAAGCAACGGAAGATTGAAGATTTGCGGGCGATTCCGTGGGGCTTCTCGTGGGGCCAATGCCGCTTGCTTCTGACCGGGTGGTATGGGTTCGGCAGTGCAGTGACCGGTTTCCTCGACGCCGCGCCCGACGCCGCCGAGCGCACCAAGCGTCTCGCGACGCTGAAGAAGATGCACAAGACCTGGCCGTTCTTCGCGAATTTGCTGTCGAACATGGACATGGTGCTGGCGAAGACGGATATCGCGGTGGCATCGCGTTACGCGCAGCTCGTCACCGATAAAAAGCTTCGCAAGCACGTGTTCGGCCGGATCGTGGCGGAATGGGAGCGGACGTCGAACGTGTTGTCGGAAATCACGGGGAACAACGAGCGGCTCGCGAATAATCCGCTGCTTGCGCGGTCGATTAAAAACCGCTTTCCTTATTTGGATCCGCTGAATCACTTGCAGGTGGAGTTGCTGAAACGCCACCGCGCGGGCGATGACAACGTGCGGTTAGGACGCGGGATTCATTTGACGATCAACGGGATTGCGGCGGGGTTGCGTAATACGGGGTGAGATAGCGAAAGCAAGGTGATTGCTTCATCGAAGAAGCCGGCTCGTGTCATACAAGCCGGCTTTTTCATTTCGTCGCCGTAAGTTTTCACGGTCCCTACAGGTTTTCGTCAGTATTTCCCTGCCAGCCGCGACGCTACAATAGCGCCCTCTTGTACCGGTACAAGTTGAGCGGTTATTCTGGTATCAAACAATACGAGCCGTTGCCCGACTTTCCAAAGTGCGTATTGAGCCTCATGCCCTTGTCACCCACCGCCAACAACACCGACGCCGCCCCGCCCCTCGACGCCACCCCAGCCCACGCTCTTGGCGACTTCATCCGTGCGCATCGGGAACGGTTGTCGCCAATGGCCGTTGGCCTGCCGCCCGGTCCGCGCCGCCGTACGCCCGGCTTGCGACGCGAAGAAGTCGCCCAGTTGTGCGGCGTCAGTCCGACCTGGTACACGTGGATCGAACAAGGACGGCCCGTGTCCGCCTCCGCCGACGCGCTTGCGCGCATCGCCGTGGCGTTGCAGTTATCACGGGCCGAACGGGCGTATCTCTTTGAACTGGCCGCCCAGCGCGACCCCGCCGAACCCGATCCGGCAGCGCAGGACGCGCCGGCAGCGCTGCTGAAATCGGTGGAACTGATCGATGCGCCCGCCTACGTCCTCGACCGGCAGTGGAACGCGTTGCGCTGGAACGCACAGGCGGCATCGCTATTCACCGGCTGGCTGGACGACGTTCAGGAGCGCAATCTGCTTAGCTTCACATTTACCGCGCCCGGGGCGCAAAGCTTGATCGTCGATTGGGAAACGCGCGCGCGAAGGCTGGTCGCGGAGTTCCGGGCGGATTCAATTCGCCATCTGAACGATGCTCCCACGCGCGCGCTGATCGATTCGCTCAGCGCCGCCAGCGATGCGTTCGCCCGTTTTTGGGCGTCGCAAGACGTGGGCGAACGGGAAGGCGGTACGCGGGAATTCAATCATCCAACCCGCGGGCGCCTGGTGTTTGACCAGATTACGTTCAAGCCGGCGCATCGGGAGGATTTGAAGCTGGTGATACTGGTGGGCTCGGACGCGGCGGAACGCATTCGAGAATAGCTAGTTCAGGTATACGAATCAGGGCTATCGGCATGCTTCTGCGCATCCTATAGCCGAAAAAAATGCCCGACCGGTACGATCGGGCAAAGCCGCTTCTCCCCGGCAGGGCCGCAGGAGAACGGGGACACATGGTGAGCTGTGCGGCCAGCGCTGATTGTTTCGCGCGCCGCGGGGCTCGTATCCGTTGTTACGCAGGCAAAAACGAGACGGATGCATCCGGATGCAAAAAAACCTGTGCGATTCGAAAGAATTATTTCTGTAAGATCAATCGCGCCGCCCACCCGACCGGTCCCATGACGACAACACTCCCCCACGACCCGACCCCCGACACCCTCGTGCAACTGCTCGATCGTGTCGCCAGCGAAGACGCCGCCGCGTTGCGCGCGCTCTACGATTTAACTTCCTCGAAACTGTTTGGCCTCGCGCTTCGTATATTGGTGAAGCGTGAGTGGGCCGAAGAAGTTTTACAGGACGCGTTCGTCAATATCTGGCGATACGCGGGCGACTACAAAGCCGGCCTCTCCGCACCGATGACCTGGATGGCGGCTATTGTCCGCAACCGGGCCCTCGATTATTTACGGCGGCAAAAGGCCAACGGGGCAAGCGCCGAAACAGAATGGAGCGACGCTTTGGACGATACCTTGCCCACCAATGAGGCAGATCCCTCCGACCAGATGTTGATGAGCCAGGAAGCGCGGCAACTCGCCATCTGCATGGGGCGGCTCGAAGCCAATCAGCGACAGGCCGTGGCGCTGGCCTATCTGCGTGACCAGAGCCACAGCGAAGTGGCCGATGTCCTGAAAGTACCGCTGGGCACGGTGAAGTCGTGGATTCGGCGCGGCCTCGAAAAACTCAAGACGTGCCTGGGAGGTCTGTGATGGATCTGCATCGACACGCAGGCCTGGTGGACCAACTCGCCGCCGAGTACACGCTCGGCGTGCTGCGCGGGGGATCGCGCAGACGGTTTGAAACTATTTCGCAGCACGATCCGGCGATACGCCTGGCCGTCGAAACCTGGCGTTTGCGACTAGCGGCAATGACCGAACTCGGGCCGGCGGTCGCGCCGCCGCCGGAGATCTGGCCAGCGATCGAGCGACGCTTGAACCTGGTGAACGCCCGGCGCGACGCGGCCGCGGCCCGGCCGGTTTCCCGGCCGAAGCCGAGCTGGTTCGAGAACCTGTCGTTCTGGCGTGGCTGGTCGATCGCCGCTACCGCGATCGCAGCGATTGCGCTGGTTGTGTCCATTCGCGAACTGTCGACGGTCGCGCCGGTGCCAGCCCCCGCGCCCGCGCCGCAAGTCGCGCAGGAGCCGCAGATTGGTTATGTCGCCACGCTTGCCGATGACAAATCGAACCCGAGGATGCTCGTCACCTGGGACGACCGGACTTCCGAGGTCATCGTTCGGCGTTTGAGCGGCTCGTCGGATCCCTCCGATAAATCCATGCAACTCTGGGGCCTGCCCAAGGAAGGACACCCGGTTTCGCTCGGCGTGCTGCCAGTCGGGGGAACCGCGCGGTTCAAAGCGGCTACTGTGAATGCGTATCCGATGTTGGCGGTGTCGGTGGAACCTGTCGGCGGATCGCCGAATCCGAATGGGCCGACCGGCCCGGTCGTCTATACGGGCAAGGTGATTCCGGCAGCGTGACGGTTGTTGTTTGACTAAAGAGCTAAGGAGCGTCGCCGAGACGCTCCTTTTTCTTTTGTGCCTTGCATGCGCGTGTTGACAGCCCGCTTCCCTCCGTTCGATGGTTCCCCGTTCTCATTGCCTGTAAAATCGCCAATTCTGCGGGTTTCTATCCGGATTGGGCTACGCCCGGCCGCCTGCCATCGACTTTCCGCCCTCTTACGAACATCACTATGACGTCTCAACTGCACAAAAAAGGCGAAGCCTGGTCGGCTCGCTTCAACGAACCAATGTCCGATCTGGTCAAGCGCTACACGTCATCGGTGTTCTTCGACAAACGCCTCGCGCTCGTCGATATCGAGGGATCGCTGGCTCATGCCGCCATGCTGGCCGCGCAAAAAATTATCGCCGATGCGGATTTTCAGGCCATTCAGAAAGGCTTGACGCAGATCCGCGGCGAAATCGAACGCGGCGAATTCGAGTGGAAACTCGACCTGGAAGACGTGCACCTGAACATCGAAGCGCGGCTGACGGCGCTTATCGGCGATGCCGGCAAACGCCTGCATACCGGCCGCTCGCGCAACGACCAGGTGGCAACCGATATCCGTCTTTGGCTGCGTGGCGAGATCGACCTGATTGGTGAATTGCTGGTCGCGCTGCGTCGTGCGCTGATCGATATTGCCGAGCAAAACGCCGAAACGATCATGCCCGGTTTCACCCATTTGCAAGTTGCGCAGCCTGTGACGTTCGGTCATCACCTGCTGGCTTACGTGGAAATGTTCAGCCGCGACAGTGAACGTCTGCTCGATTGCCGCAAGCGCGTGAACCGTCTCCCGCTTGGCGCAGCGGCGCTTGCCGGCACGAGTTATCCGATCGATCGTCACGCCGTGGCCAGGACGCTCGGCTTCGACGGCATCTGCGCAAACTCGCTCGACGCCGTATCGGATCGCGATTTCGCCATCGAATTTACAGCGGCGGCTGCGTTGATCATGACGCACGTGTCGCGCTTCTCCGAAGAACTCGTGCTGTGGATGAGCCCGCGGGTTGGTTTCATCGACCTGGCTGACCGCTTCTGCACCGGCTCGTCGATCATGCCGCAGAAAAAGAACCCGGACGTGCCCGAACTCGCGCGCGGCAAGACGGGTCGCGTGAACGGGCATCTGATGGCATTGCTGACGCTGATGAAGGGCCAACCGCTCGCGTACAACAAGGACAATCAGGAAGACAAGGAACCGCTGTTCGATACCGTCGATACCGTCTCGGACACCCTGCGCATCTTCGCCGAAATGGCAGCGGGTATCACGGTCAAACCGGACGCCATGCGCGCAGCCGCGCTGCAGGGTTTCTCGACGGCAACCGATCTCGCGGACTATCTGGTTAAACGTGGCCTGCCGTTCCGCGATGCGCACGAAGCGGTGGCGCTGGCTGTGCGTATCTGCGTGGACCGCGGCTGTGATCTGGCCGACCTGACGCTCGATGAAATGCGCGCGGAATTGCCGAACGTGGCGAGTTTGATTGGCGAGGATGTGTTCGAGTACCTCACGCTGGAGGGCTCGGTCGCCAGCCGGAATCACGCCGGTGGAACCGCGCCGGAACAGGTTCGGGCGGCGGCGAAGGCGGCGCGCGCGGCGCTGGGGTAATTAAGGCAGCCAGCGAAGCACATTGCGGGACCGATCGTAGCTAATTTGGCTACGATCGTAGCCGATGTGGCTACATTCGCGCGTAGCAACTGCCCGGCACGCAATCACCTCCGTTGTTTTCGGATCACCCATGATCATCCGTCCCAAGCTCAACTGGTTCCGCATGCTGTTCGTCTGGCGCGGGTCCGTGTTGCCGCAACTCCTGCCGCGCCTCGCGCTGATCTTCGTGTTGTCAGTCGCGGCGATCGTGATGCACGACCACGTGCGCAATTACCCGGTCGGGCTCGGCACGCCACCGTTCGCGCTGGTAGGTATCGCGCTCGCCGTGTTCCTGGGCTTTCGCAATAGCGCGAGTTATGAGCGATGGTGGGAAGGCCGCAAGCTGTGGGGTTCGTTGCTGATCCACGGCCGTTCAATTGCGCGGCAAGCACTGACGCTGCCGCGCGGCGTCAAAACCGAACACACGCGTGAGTTCATCGCGACAATGGGTGCGCTCGGTCACGCGCTGCGCCACGAAATGCGCCGCACCGATCCCCTACCCGATCTCGCCACGCGCCTCCCGCCGGCGCTTTATCAACGTGTCGTTCAAGCGCAATACCGCTCGTCACTGATCTTGCGATGGCTCGGCGAATGGGCGAGCACGCGCGCTCGCGAAGGTGCACTCGACGGCTACGGCGAGCTCGCCTTCGAGCAAAACCTGAACGAGTTGTCCGGCGTGATCGGCGGGTGCGAACGGCTGGCATCGACGCCCCTGCCGTTCTCGTATTCAGTGATGATCCACCGGACCGTGTATCTGTTCTGCGTGATGCTGCCGTTCGGGCTTGTCGATGGAGCCGGTCTGCTCACACCGTTGTTCGCGCTGCTGGTCGCGTACGCGTTCATGTCGCTGGAGGCGATTGCCGCGCAGATCGAAGATCCGTTCGGCCTGGAAGAAAACGACCTGGCGTTGACCGCGCTATGCGACTTGCTCGAATCCGCGCTCTACGATATGACCGCTGACCCGGCGTTCACGCGACCACCGAAGGCGTTGCCGGAGCCGGGCGTGGCAGCGCGCCGGTTTATCGTTACCTGAGAAGCCTGCGCATTGACAACGAAGGCCCGCATTCGCGGGCCTTTGTCATTCCACCATTCCTACGTCGTCCAATTATTTTTCGAGCGACACGCAATCGACGAAATACTCGATGCGCCCATTGATCATCTCCCCAACCAAGCCGTGGATATCCGTATGGAAGCCCGGGAAACGCTCGTTGAATTCACGCGCAAAACGCAAATAATCGACGATCGTCTTGTTGAACCGCTCGCCCGGGATCAGCAACGGGATGCCCGGTGGATACGGCGTCAACAGAATGCTGGTGACACGCCCTTCGAGTTCATCGATAGGTACACGATCGATCTCCCGATGCACCAGCTTCGCATAAGCATCCGACGGTTTCATGGCCGGTTCCATGCTGGACAAATACATCTCGGTGGTCAGCCGGGCGATATTGTTGGCCCGATAAACGCTATGGATCTGCTCGCAAAGATCCTTCAACCCCATGCGCTCATACGACGGATGCAGCGCAATGAAGTCCGGCAACACACGCCACAAAGGCTGGTTGTTGTCGTAGTCATCCTTGAACTGCTGCAACTCGGTGACCATCGAATTCCAACGGCCTTTCGTAATGCCGATCGTGAACATGATGAAGAACGAATACAACCCGGTCTTCTCCACGATAATTCCGTGCTCCGCCAGATATTTCGTCACGATGGCAGCCGGAATGCCTGTCTCGCCGAATTCGCCGTCCACGTCCAGTCCGGGCGTGATGATGGTCGCCTTGATCGGATCGAGCATGTTGAAGCCTTCGGCAAGCGCCCCGAAACCGTGCCAGCGGTCATTCGGCTTCAATACCCATTCCTCACGATCGCCAATGCCCTCTTCCGCGAGCGCTTCCGGTCCCCATACCTTGAAGAACCATTCGTCGCCGTATTCGTCGTCGACCTTGCGCATGGCGCGGCGGAAATCGAGCGCTTCCGCGATCGACTCCTCCACCAGCGCCGTGCCGCCCGGCGGCTCCATCATGGCTGCGGCCACGTCGCAGGACGCGATGATCGCGTACTGCGGGCTCGTGGACGTGTGCATGTGGTATGCCTCGTTGAAACGATGCTTGTCGAACGTGCTGTTCTCGGAGTCCTGGACCACGATCTGCGACGCCTGCGAAATCCCCGCGAGCAGCTTGTGCGTGGAGTGCGTGGCGAACACCAGCGCGCCCGTACGCGGACGCCCAGCGCCAATGGCGTGCATGTCCTGATAAAACTCGTGGAACTCGGCGTGCGGCAACCAGGCTTCGTCGAAGTGAAGCGTGTCGAGCAAATCGCCAAGCAGGTCCTTGATCATCTCGACGTTATAGATCACGCCGTCATAGGTACTTTGCGTGATGGTCAGAATGCGCGGCTTTGCGTTCGGGTTTTTTGCCAGCGCCTCACGCGTGAACGGGTTCGCTTCAATCTTCTTGCGGATGTTTTCCGGTTTGAATTCGTCGCGCGGAATCGGTCCGATAATGCCGAAGTGATTGCGAGTAGGCGTCAGGAACACGGGAATGGACCCGGTCATGGTGATCGCGTGCAGGATCGACTTGTGGCAATTGCGGTCGACCAGGACGATATCGCCAGGCGCAACGGTCGCGTGCCAGACAATCTTGTTCGACGTCGACGTGCCATTGGTCACGAAGAACAAATGGTCCGCGCTGAAAATGCGCGCCGCATTGCGCTCGGACGCCGCGATCGGGCCGGTATGGTCGAGCAACTGGCCGAGTTCATCGACGGCATTGCAGACGTCCGCCCGCAACATGTTCTCGCCGAAGAACTGGTGGAACATCTGCCCGAGCGGGTTCTTCAGGAACGCCACGCCGCCCGAGTGCCCCGGGCAATGCCACGAGTACGAACCCTCTTCCGCGTACTGCACGAGCTCCTTGAAGAACGGCGGCGCCAGCGCGTCGAGGTAGACCTTCGCCTCGCGAATGATGTGGCGCGCCACGAACTCCGGCGTGTCCTCGAACATGTGAATGAAGCCGTGCAGCTCGCGCAAGATGTCGTTGGGCAAGTGCCGCGACGTACGCGTTTCGCCGTACAGGAAAATCGGGATGTCGGCATTGCGTCGTCGGACTGCCTGCACGAACGCGCGCAACGCAACGATTGCAGAGGCCAGCTCCGGCGTATCGCCTTCGGCCACCACCACGTTATCCACATACGGCAGCAACTCGTCATCGTCGATCGACAAGATGAAACACGACGCGCGGCTCGATTGCTGCGCGAACGATGTCAAGTCGCCGTAACTCGTCAGCCCGAGCACCTCGACGCCTTCACCCTGAATCGCCTCGGCGAGCGCGCGGATGCCGGAACCCGAGATGTTCTCGGAGCGAAAATCTTCGTCGATGATGACGACGGGAAAACGGAACTTCATGCGGCGAATCTCCAAATGGAACGACCGCTGACCGAGTTGTGCATGCTCGAGTCCAGCGGTCTTTCAAAAAGCGTTGCAACGACGTTTCTGATGATCAAGAAACGTCAGGTTTTCGGCAGTGTTACGCCGATTTGCCCTTGGTACTTGCCCCCACGATCGGCGTATGAGGTCTCGCAGATCTCATCGCTTTCAAAGAAGAGAACCTGCGCCACGCCTTCGTTCGCGTAGATTTTGGCAGGCAAAGGTGTCGTATTCGAGAATTCCAGTGTCACAAATCCTTCCCATTCGGGCTCGAACGGCGTCACGTTCACGATGATCCCGCAGCGTGCATACGTGGATTTGCCGAGACAAACCGTCAGGCATGAGCGCGGGATCCGGAAGTACTCGACCGTGCGCGCAAGCGCGAAAGAGTTCGGCGGGATGATGCAGACGTCGCCCTTGAAGTCGACGAACGATTTCTCGTCGAAATTCTTCGGGTCGACAATCGTCGAATTGATGTTGGTGAAGATCTTGAATTCGTCTGCCACACGAATGTCATAACCGTAGCTGGACGTGCCATAGCTCACGATCTTGCGGCCATCTTCGGACACCCGCACCTGATCGCGCACGAACGGCTCGATCATGTTGTGCTCTTCGGCCATGCGCCGGATCCACTTGTCGGACTTGATGCTCATAGGGAACGCTACCCAACGAAAGAGGCGGCTTGGAAAGAGGCCGCCGGGCTTGAAACAGGGCGCGGCCGGAGACTCGGGATAAATGCAGAAGCACGCCGAAGCCAGCCAGACCAGACGAGAAGCGCGTATTTTACTTGATGCGCGGGATGTGCGACGCGGCTATGCCAACAGGCCAGGCCGCGCGCCGCAACGGCCTGATTTCATTGAAAGATCACTGCCGGATCACGCCGCACGCGAGTGCGGGACCGGCGCCGTGCGGCACGACGGCGTAAGAGTCGGCAGCGTCGCGATGAAGCACGATAGCGCGCGACAACACCGAGCGCACGCCGTCGAGCGACACGTCGGGCGCAACGATGAAACCCGTCGCCGTACCGTTTGCATCGGCGCGAATGCTGGCGAGGTCACCTTCGACCTTGGAACCGGAGTCACTGCGTTCGGACGCGGGCGCAAATACGGGACCGCCGTCGGAAGATGCGGGGATGATGCAATCGCCGCGTTCATGAATCTGCAGCGCGTGCTCGCTATTGGGCGGCATTCCCGACAGGTTGTAAGACACCTGGACGCCATCCGAGCGTTCGATGAACGTGACCGTGCCAGTCGCGGCATTGCCGCCGGTAGGCTGCAACGTGGCATCGGCACGCTTTTCGTGGTTCTGGAACAGGAGGCCGCAGCCGCCGAGCAGCATGACACTCGCCAACACGGTGACCGTGGTGCATGCAGCCGTGCTCAAACTTAGTATCAGGCTCGGGACCGGGTGACTCGCAGCAGGCAGTCTGCGCGATTCAGGCCCGTCGAATCTTTGTTTCATGCGATCCTCATGGCGACCCGCGACCACCCCGTGTGTTCACCTGGCCGCGCCAATCAAGGCGACATGATACCGCGACACGCGCCGCCAAAATCGCCCGCGTCCTCGTGTCGCCTAAGTGTTTTGCACGACGATGCTCGGGAACATCGACGTCATGTCGCGCTGGCGTTCGGCAATCGAAATAGCCACCTTGCGCGCGATCGACCGGTAAGCCTCTGCAATCTTGCTATCCGGTTCCGAGACAACCGTCGGCTGGCCCGCATCGGTCTTCTCGCGGATCGCGATATCGAGCGGCAAGTGGCCGAGCACCGGCACGCCATATTCCTTCGACATCCGCTCGCCCCCGCCTGCCCCGAAAATATGTTCTTCATGGCCGCAATTCGAGCAGATATGCGTGCTCATGTTCTCCACGATACCGAGAATCGGGATGCCCACTTTCTCGAACATCTTCAGGCCCTTCTTGGCATCGAGCAACGCAATGTCCTGCGGCGTGGTGACAATCACCGCGCCCGTGACGGGCACTTTCTGCGAGAGCGTGAGCTGGATGTCGCCGGTACCGGGCGGCATGTCGACGACCAGGTAATCAAGGTCCTTCCAGTTGGTCTGGCGCAGCAATTGTTCGAGCGCGGACGTGACCATCGGGCCACGCCATACCATCGGGTTGTCCTGTTCGATCAGGAAACCGATCGAGTTGGCTTGGATGCCATGGCCGATCATCGGGTTCATCGACGTGTTGTCGGGCGATTCCGGCCGGCCGGTGATGCCGAGCATCATGGGCAGCGACGGACCGTAGATATCCGCGTCCAGCATGCCGACCGATGCGCCTTCCGCGGCCAGCGCGAGCGCCAGGTTCACGGCGGTCGTGCTCTTGCCGACGCCGCCCTTGCCCGACGCGACCGCAATGATGTTCTTCACGTTCGGCAGCAGCTTTACGCCGCGCTGGACCGCGTGCGCGACCACTTGCGAGGTGACCGTAACCTGTACGCCGGCCACGCCCGGCACGCCGCTGACGGCGTTCGCCACAAGCGTGCGAATGGTGTCGAACTGGCTTTTCGCCGGATAACCCAGCACGATGTTCACGGTGACGTTCGCCCCGTCCACGGCCACGCTGCGGATGCTTTTCGTGTCCGCGAAAGTGCGGCTGGTATTAGGATCGATCAAACCGCCGAGTGCGGTATCGATCTGGGCGCGATCAAGACTCATCGAAACTCCAGGGGAACGCTTTTTGCTTTGGCGGATCGAATTGTCCGCACGCAAAGTATGAAATTGAAAGGAATTGTTGCACCACGTTGCGCCGCAGCACTGGGCGATGCACTATCCCACGCTGCCATGATTCGGGGACGCATCGTTATAATCGCTTGAATCCTTGGCGGTATTGTAGTGGCAGCCGTTACGACGCGCCGGAAGACCCTACGGGGGCCCTTCCAGCTGTCGATGCCGGCTTTGTCTGATTGGTATCCTGGAGAATGAACACATGAACTCGAAAATGATGACCCGCTTGACCGTAATCGCCGTCGCGGGCGCGCTCGTCGCCGGCTGCGCAACCCAGCAAGGCAATAACGCCGCCGTTGGCACGGGCATTGGTGCGGCCTCCGGCGCAGCGCTTGGCGCCATCTTTGGCGGCGGCAAGGGTGCGGCCATCGGCGCGGGCGTAGGCGCAGCGGCGGGCGGCATCACCGGCTACAACTGGCAGGCCATCAAGGGCAAGCTGACCGGCGCAACTCAGGGCACGGGCACGCAGGTAACGGAACAGCCGGATGGATCGCTGAAGGTCAACATCCCGAACTCGATTTCGTTCGATACCAACAGCTACGCCATCAAGCCCGGCTTCGCGCCAGTGCTCGACCAGGTCACGCAGACGCTCACGCAGCATCCCGAGCTGATCGCGCAAGTGGTTGGACATACGGACAGCACGGGTCAGCCGGCGTACAACCAGACGCTGTCGCAGAATCGTGCACAAAGCGTGGCTTCGTATCTGGCTAGCCACGGCGTGGCTGGTCAGCGTTTGTCGGCACAAGGCATGGGCCAGACCCAGCCTATCGCCGACAACAGCACTGAAGCTGGCCGTGCGCAGAATCGTCGCGTGGAAATCTATCTGCGCGCGACTGCACAGCCGGGGCAGGTTCAGTAAGACGGTTGGTTTACAGGGGGGATTGGCGCGGTAGTTGGGGTCGGAGATTCAATTCGTTTCAAGGCTGAATAGAGAACAGGCGGGGAACCCGCAGAAAACTCGCCGCCGACACGAAAATATTTGAAACTTTGCTCCAGCAGTCCGTGTCTGTATTAACGGTAGGTGGCTGGCTTTGCCGCCACGTACCATTCTCCTCTTGTCGTTGTTGCTCCGGGGCCGTTAATCCGTTAATCGCCCCGGTTTTTTTTCGTCTGGAATTTGGTGCGAGAGAGCGCTCGCCTACCCCGGCAGCCCTTGCCGCCCTTGGCCGAGTGCGAACGAAAGACGCGTGGCTGTTAGAATCGTGATTCGCTTTTTCACGCAATCACTGAATTCTTCAACCGCAGGGCCAGCGCCTCATGTCAGCACCCACCTCGTCACCATCCGTCTCCGCAGCGGCGTCAGCCACCCCAGGGCATCGCCGGATTCTTGTCACGTCCGCGCTCCCTTACGCGAACGGCCAGATTCACATTGGCCATATGGTCGAATATATCCAGACCGATATCTGGGTGCGCTCGCTGCGAATGCACGGTCACGAGGTCTACTACGTCGGCGCCGACGATACCCACGGCACCCCCATCATGCTGCGCGCCGAGCAGGAAGGCATCACGCCGAAGCAGTTGATCGAGCGCGTGGGGAAAGAGCACAAACGCGATTTTGACAGCTTCGGCATTTCCTTCGATAACTACTACTCCACCGACGCCGAAGAAAACCGCGTGCTGTGCGAATCCATCTACGGTTCACTGCAGGCGGCCGGGCTAATCGAAGCGCGCGATATTGAGCAAGCCTACGATCCGGTCAAGGAAATGTTCCTGCCCGACCGCTTCATCAAGGGCGAATGCCCGAAGTGCGGCGCGAAGGATCAATACGGCGATAACTGCGAAGTCTGCGGCTCGACGTATCAGCCGCTCGATCTCATCAACCCGTATTCGGTGGTGTCGGGCGCCACGCCCGTGCGGAAGACCTCGACGCACTATTTCTTCCGTCTCTCCGACCCGCGTTGCGAAGATTTCCTGCGCGGCTGGGTCAGCGGACTCGCGCAGCCCGAAGCCACGAACAAGATGCGCGAATGGCTCGGCGATAAAGGCGACGCCAAACTCGCCGACTGGGATATTTCGCGCGACTCGCCGTATTTCGGCTTCGAAATCCCCGGTGCGCCGGGCAAGTATTTCTACGTGTGGGTAGACGCGCCCGTGGGTTATTACGCCAGTTTCAAGAATCTGGCGGATGCGCGCGGCCTCGATTTCGAGGAATGGATCCGGCCGGGATCGAAGACGGAGCAGTATCACTTTATCGGCAAGGACATCCTGTATTTCCACACGCTGTTCTGGCCCGCGATGCTCGAGTTTTCCGGTCATCGCACGCCGACGAACGTGTTCGCTCACGGCTTTCTCACCGTCGATGGCGCGAAGATGTCCAAGTCGCGCGGCACGTTCATCACGGCGAAAAGCGTGATCGATACGGGCATCAACCCCGAGTGGCTGCGCTACTACTTCGCCGCGAAGCTGAACCACACGATGGAAGACATCGACCTGAATTTCGAGGATTTTCAGGCGCGCGTGAACAGCGATCTGGTCGGCAAATACGTGAATATCGCGAGCCGGGCGGCAGGGTTCCTGATCAAGCGTTTCGAAGGACGTGTGCTGGACAGCGCGATGGATCATCCCCTGCTGCTGCAATTGCGCGCCGCTGTGCCGCAAATCGCCGCGCTTTACGAGGCGCGTGAATACGGGCGGGCGTTGCGCACGACCATGGATCTCGCCGATACCGTCAACGCGTTCGTCGATACCGCCAAGCCATGGGATCAAGCCAAGGATGAAGCCAACGCCGCCGCGCTGCATGAAACGTGCAGCGTGAGCCTGGAAGCATTCCGCTTGTTGTCGCTGGCGTTGAAGCCGGTGTTGCCGATACTGGCGGAATCGGTTGAAGGTTTCTTGGGCATCGCGCCGCTGGCCTGGGCAGATGTCTCGACGCCGCTCAGTTCTTCGCAGCCGATCAACGCATACAAGCACTTGATGACGCGCGTCGATCCGAAGCAGATTGAAGCGTTGATTGCGGCAAACAAGGAATCGGTCGCGCCGGGGCAAGCGGTTGCTGCGGCGCCCGCTCCTGCTTCTTCGTCTAAGAAGGCAGCGAAGGTGAAGGAACCCGAAGCGGAAGGCGTGATTTCCATCGACGACTTCGCCAAGGTCGATCTGCGCATCGCGAAGATCGTGAATTGCACGGCGGTCGAAGGATCGGACAAGCTGCTACAACTGACGCTGGATATCGGCGAGGAAAAAACCCGCAACGTGTTCTCCGGCATCAAGTCGGCGTACCAGCCGCAGGACCTGATCGGGAAGTTCACGGTCATGGTTGCGAACCTCGCCCCACGCAAGATGAAGTTCGGGCTGTCGGAAGGCATGGTGCTCGCCGCTTCCGCTGAGGACGAAAAAGCCGAACCGGGCTTGTATATTCTTGAGCCGCACAGCGGCGCGAAGCCAGGCATGCGCGTGAAGTAAAAGTATTTGGATGGAACAAAACGTACAACCAAAGGCCGTATTCAACTCACGTTGAATACGGCCTTTTTCACGTTCATGCGGTCCGCAACCTACTTACCCTCTGTCGGACCGTTCCTTCGCGACCACGAATCGAAGCGCCGCGTGTAGAGCAGATCCATGCCCTGGAACGTGCCGCCGTATGCCGATATTGACCAGAACCGCGACAGGCTCAGCGTCGCCTTGATCGCATTGCTTGCCGATTGCAGACCCTGCTCATAACCGAGCACGAGCCGTTCATTAATTGCCTTCGACAACATCACGACTTGCGGATCGGTCAGTCCCACCTCACTCGTTCCGATAGAAAACTCGTCCAGCCCGAACGTCTGCGCAATCCGCTTGCCCTGCGAACTTCCAAGCAACGCAAGCGCATTCGTCATCGCACTCTGCTGGCCGATGTTGTTGCCCTGATCCGTGCCATGCCCGAACAGCAGCCACGATAACTTCTCGTTATCCGGCACGTTCGGCTCTGAGATCAGCTTGGCAACCGGCGACTGCACGGTGCCTGTCACCTGCACGCCGGCCTCGATTTCCTGATTGCGACGCATCGCGAGAATGTTGATGCCGGGGTTCGTGACCGGTCCGTTGAACGTGAAGAAGCCGTTTTCGATGCCCAGCTTCCGCCCGAACGCCGTATAGGTGGAACCCGGCGTCACGCGCACGTTGCCGACTGCCCGCAGCGGCATGTTCGGCGCGCTCATGGCGGTGATGGTGCCAGCCAAACCAAGGTCGGCGCCCGCGCCACGGAAGCGGAATTTCTGGCCAAGATTGATATCGATATTCGCGCGCGGCGCAAACGCGCCCACGGGCTTCTGGCCGGTCTCCACAACGTGCTGGTCCTCACCCTTCACCGTCCCGTCGGGACGCTCGACCACGACATCATCGCCCAGCGACGGCGCCGATTTTTCCGGCAGATCGAAGAGCGCTTTATCGACGGTGAACTTGCCATCGATTGCCATGCCGCCCTTCAGGCCCGCGTTCGCCACCGTTGCACTGCCCGACAACTGCAATTGCCGGTCAGGCGATGCAAATAGCTCGAGTTTGTCCGCGATGATGCTGGCGGTGAGGTCTGGCTGCTGCTGATCCAGCCGCACCTTGCCGGTCGCGCGCAACGTGCCGCTGGCGCCGTGAAACTCGACCTGCTGGAAATCGACAAGATTCTCCGACAACGCAATCCGGATCACGCCGTCCTTCAACTGCACGCCTTGATCGATGACCGTGACCGACAGCTTGTCGCCGGTCAGCATGCCAGAGACCGTCGGTTTCGCGACAATCCCCGCGATGGTCAGCTTGAGCCCGACCTGACCATCGAGCAGATAGGCCGGGCCGAACAGCCCGCCGGTCGTGCGCAGCGTTGGGACGTTTGCGTCAATCGATCCGCTCAGAGGCGCTTCGTCTGCGACCGTGAGCACGCCGTCGCGCGCAACCAGGTTCGTGTGGATGTTCGCATCGATCACGCCGATCCGTGTCGCCTGCGCGTGCACCGTCGCGTTGAGCCGATTGCCGCCCGTGAAGTCCGCGCGGGCGGTTATGTCCGTGATGCCGAGCGCCGCGACGCCGCGGGCTGCGTCGATGGAAACGTCGCCCGACCGCCGCTTCAGTTGCGCGTAGCCGGTTGCGGTGGCGCCGAGCGCGAAATTCCAGTCGCCGTCGAAGACCAGATCGGTCCTCGCGGGCGGCGGTCCGCCCTCCAGTTCCTGACGAATTTCCAGCAACCGCGCCACCGAGAGATTCGTCAACTGGCCAGCCGAACTGATACGCCCGCCATCGAGCGCGAACGATTTCAAGTTGAGCACCGCGCCTTCCGCCGATAACCGCGTCGCGCCCAGCGCCACGTGATTAGGCGCGTAGCTCACGGTAAGCGGCGCGTCGAGGTTAACGTTCGGCGTGCCCTTGTTCGATAAACGCGTCACCGTGCCGTCCCAATGCGCGCCGTCGCGCGCATCGGTCAGGCGGCCGTTTGCAGACAGCGTCAGGTTGACCGCGTTGCCGCGCACCTTGCCGACAGCGGTCGCGTTGAGCGTATGGTTGGCGCGCGTGCCGTTGAGGTTTGCATCCAGGCTTTGAAGATCGACGCCGTCGGCAGCGACATCGCGGGCCTGAAGCGTAAACACCAGCGCGCCGTTCGCGCCGTCGCGCGCTTCGGCCCGGCCTTCCGCATGGCCCACGCGATTCGCGCCGAACACCACGCTGTCAGCCTGATAGTTGGCCGCCAGATTTGGATGCGCGAAAGAACCGGTGATATCGCCATCGGCCTTGACGAGTCCTGCTAGTCCGAAGCCCAGGCGCTCGAGTTGCGGTGCATCGATACGAAAACGCAAGCGATCGCTCGGCGCACCGAAACTGCCGTTTAGATCGACGTTGTTACCCGCAACCGAAAGCGTTGCCGTGCTCGGCAGAATGCGCGTTCCCACGACCTGGATCGTGCCCGCGCCCGTGAGCGGCAGGTTGTCGTAGACGCTCTCGCCTAGCTTGAACTGAGCCTTGGTAGTCAGAGTGGGCGCGAGTACGCCCGCGGCCGACAGCGTGCCGTTCACACGGGCTTCAATAGGCCGGGATTTCGCCGCCGCCGGCTTCGGCTTTGCTGCAGAAGATCCCTTCGCCGGAGGCTTCGCGACCAGTTCGTCCGTCAGCAGCAGCGGATTGAAATCGATGAGCTTCGCCTTCAGGTCGTAGCTTGAATGAATGTCTTTTTGCAGCGCGCCGCTCAACTCTATACGGCCTTTTCCTACGCTCAGTTTTACGCCATCGAACGCGGTTTGTTTCGCGTCGAGCGTGACCTTGCCTTGCGCGCGCAACGCCGCTTTCGGATCGTTGAGATCCAGCGTGATGGTCTGCTTGTCGTTATCGAGATTAATGCCGATTGGACCGGCAAACTGCGTCGGACGGATGGTCGGCTCGATTGCGTTCAGATCAAGTTGCGCGACCTTCAAATCGAACTGGCCTGTTCCGCCCTTGAGCGTTCCACCGCCGGTGACGGTCGCGTCCTTCAGCAGCCGCACGTTCAGGTCGGAAATAATTTGCGCCGATGCATCGAGCTTCACGTTCGCGTGGGCATCGATTAACGGGAGCAGTTGCTTATCGACTGAACCGGGCTTCGCGTTCACGATCGATATCGGTCCGGTCACCACCAGCGCGTTCGGCGTAGCAGGATCGGGCTTCAGTTCCGTCCGCAACGCGAGGTCCGCGAACGGCGCGCTCGGGCTGAATGCCTGCGGATTGACGTGATCGATGGTCACCAGCGCGCGCTTGAGCGGCACGTCGCCGAACGGCGCCGCCTCAACGTGCGCCTGGCCCTTGAGTTTCAAGCCGCTGGCGTTGATATCGGCGGTGAGATTTTTCAGCGACCCCGTCAAATGCGCGGCGACCTGCACGGCTTCGCCGCTCACCTCGCCCGAATAACCGGCATCGCCCGTCAGCGGAAACGGGCGCGCGCCGCCGTCGAGTTTCAAAGCGGCCGTGATGGCGCCGAACGGCGTATCGAGACGCTGGATGCGTGCCTCGTGATGACGGCCATCGCTATGTCCGTCGAGCGCGAGCCGCGAGAATTCGGTGGTCGTCGCGCCTTCGTGGAGGCGCAGCTTGTCGAGCGTGACATCGCTGATGGCAAGCTGGAGCGGCAAGCGTAAATCCTTCGGCAACTCGGTCTTGCTGGTGTCTTTCGGCGAGGGCGCAATGCGTGCATCGACCGTCCCGACATGCAAGTAACCGATAGAAAAACGCAACGGCGCGCGCGTTAGTTCCCACTTGCCGGAAACCTCGTCCACGGCAATGTCCGTCCCATTGCCGTCCAGACTCTTCCAGTGCACATTGCGCAAGCGCAGGCCCGTCGCTATTGCGCCGCCGTCGAGCGTGCCGCTCAGCCGGCCGCCGAGCAACGACGTCGCCGCCTGCCACACGTAGCGCGTCCCGCGCTCACTGTTCACGGCGTACAGGATCATCGCGACACCGAGCGCGAAGCACAGCACAAGCACCAGCACAATGCCGCCGAGCCATTTCGCCAGGCGCCGCCAGCCGCCGCGACGCGGCTTCGGAGCCGGCGTTCCGTTTTCAGACGCGCCGTCCCCCCGGTCCTCGGAGGGGTCCGGTTGGTCTGCGGAGGATTGGCCGTTCTGGTCGCTCATGCTTGAAGGAACAATCGAAAAAATCCAGGCAAATTCATCAAAAGGCGATTCCAAGCGTCAGATACGGGCGGATGTCCCGGTTCTTGAAGCCATACGCGATATCCACGTTCACCGGCCCGACCGGACTGCGCCAGCGCACGCCCACGCCCGCGCCCGGCTCGAACACGCGCTCCTTCCAGGTGTCGGCGGCGGTGCCTATATCGAAGAACACCGCACCGCCCCAATCGTGTGAAAACCAGTGCTGGTACTCCGAGCTGCCGGTCATCAGGTACTTGGTCGGCAAGACGGAGCCATCGACGTCATTACCAATGCTCTGATACCCATAACCGCGCACCGAATTCGCGCCGCCGGCCCGGAACAGCAGCGACGCGGGCACGCCGTTCGAGCTGCCCGACGTGAACACCCCGCCGAACTCCGCGCGGAACACGAACAGGTCGCTCTTGCCGAGCGGCAGGTATTGCAGCAGGTTGGTGTAAATGCGGCCAAAGGTTTGATCGGTGAGAATGCCCTTCACCGCGAAGTCCGCTTCCGCCCGGATCAGGTTGCCCGAGCGCGGAAACAGCGGATCGTCCACGTTGCGTCGCACCCATTGCCACGTTGGCACGAGCGCACGCGCGGTCGAAGGCGGCGCGCCATTCTGCGTCAGCCGGTCGTCATAGAACAGCAGCGCAAACGTGGTGTCGATGTTCTGCAGCGAGCGGGTGCGCTGCACGCCCACGCGCGCGCTGTAAATGCGCGTGTCGGATACATTCGTGTTCGTGTACGAAGCCAGCACGCTGTTCACCCACGTGCGGCCGTCCGGTGGCATCGCGAGCTGGACCTGGCCGTATTGCTGGGTCTGATCCAGGCGGCCGGAGATGGTGAACGGATACGCCTTGCCGAAGGTATCGAGGTAACTGTAAGCGCCCTGGATGTGCGGACCGGTATCTGTCGCGTAACCCACGCCGTAGCGCACGCTGTTGTACGGATACTCGCTGACCTTCAGGTGCATCGGCGTTTCGTTCGGCTTGTTGACGTCGTTATCCGCGTCGATAGCCACTGACGCGTAATACGGCGTGTTCTGTAACTGCCGCTGCAACTCGTTCACGCGCGCGACGTCGTAGGTATCGCCGGGATGAATCCGGTTCACATTGTGAATGATCTTTTCCGGATAACGCCGGACGCCGCTGATGTCGAGTTGGCCGAAGGTGAAGGTCGGGCCGCTATCGAATGTCACCGACAAATCCGCTATGTGCGTCCGCGGATTCACCCGCGCCTTCGATTGCGAGATTTTCGCGCCGAGATACCGGCGTGCCTGCAGCGCTTTGAGCGCGGCATTCTTCGCGTCGTCCCACGCGTTTTGCGAGAACGGATCGCCTTCTTTCACCGAAAACGCGAGCCGCGCGGCATTTTCCTGCGCGGGGTCTTCAGTCGTGATTGCACCCTTGAACGTCAGCGAAACGGAAGCGATCTTGGTCTGCGGACCGGGATCGACGCTGATCGTGATGGATTTTTTATCGCCGTCATGTTTCACGTCGGTTCGCACGATTGGCGAGAAATAACCATCGGTCGCGACCAGATCGCGGACTTCCTGCGGCGTCGCCGTGACCAGGAAGTCGAATTGTTCGTCGCTGATGTCGTCACGCTTCTTGAAACGCGACAAATCCAGATGGTCTTTCAACAACGACCGGACGCTGCGCGGCGCGTCGATATCGACATCGTATTTCGCGTGCGCGGGCTGGGCGACGGCAAATAATGCCAGCGCATGGAGCGACCAGACGACACGGCGCACGAGTGAACACCACCACGCACGGGAAGGCGCCTTCGACGACGCGATGACCGGCGGCTTCAGCCGCCGGTCATCGGCTTGCCCGCGCTTGAAGCGCAGCGGATCAAACAGGCGCCCCGCCAAACGTGACCTCCGGGGTTGAATTAATGGGACTGCGTGGTGAGACGGGACAGCCGGCGTTCGCTGACGAATCGATGCCGGCTCGATGCCGGCGCGGTGTTGCACACACGCCGAGCGCCATTCCAGCAGGCGCTATTTCACCACATCGGCGCGGCCGGCTGTCCCAAAAGGCGACAGGTTGGACGATCGGACAGCATTCGGCCCATCGCCGCCCCGTTTAATCCCACCACTTCCGAAAATGGCAGAGGTGCGCCTTGGACGGCTCCGTGCAGAGCTTGTTCCGCCCTGCTTCAAAAATTGACATCGTTTTGTCATTGAATATCGTTGCCGGCATGGTCGCGCCAATAGCCCGATTGGCCGATGTGTCCGGTTATCCGCTCCGCTGCCTGACGCTTGCGGTAAAATCGCGATGAATCACGGCGGGAACTCATGGCAGCATTTGCCTGGAGACTCCGCCGCGCCCGTTTTCGAATCGCTCTGAGCCAACGGAAGTCGAATCATGTACCTGTCGGACATCACCCAGTTCATCAATCAGATGAAAGAGCAGAAACCGTCGCTCGAAGCAGAGCAGCGCAAGGGCCGTGCGCTGCTGTGGGACAAGCAGCCTATCGACCTCGATGAGCGCTCGGAAATCAAGACATCGCGAGTCGAACAAACGCCCTACGTTTATTACCAGAACTTCTGAACGTGAGTGCCGCCCGCGAGGCGCCGCAAGCTCCGGAGCGTTCGGGACACCCCGGGCATCCGGGCAAGGATGATCGCGCCGCGGCGCTAGCCGCGCCCGCGACCGACTCCACGCCGAACACCATTGACGGCGTGGCGTTTGCGCATTTGTACGGCGAACCGCTCTGGAAGCTGCCGACCGACCTGTATATCCCGCCGGACGCGCTCGAGATTTTCCTCGAAGCGTTCGAAGGTCCGCTCGACTTGCTGCTGTACCTGATCCGCAAGCAAAATTTCAACGTTCTCGACATCCCGATGGCCGACGTGACCCGTCAGTACCTGGGCTACGTCGACCAGATTCGCGAATCCAACCTGGAGCTCGCGGCGGAATACCTGTTGATGGCGGCCATGCTGATCGAGATCAAGTCGCGCATGCTCCTGCCGGTGAAAAAGGCGGATACGGGCGAGGACGCGGAAGATCCGCGCGCCGAACTCGTGCGGCGCTTGCTGGAATACGAGCAGATGAAGCTCGCCGCGCAGCGCCTGGATCACCTGCCGCAACTGGGCCGCGACTTCCTGCGGGCAGAGGTGTACGTCGAGCAGAGTTCGGCGCAACGCTTTCCGGAGGTCGATGCAAATGACCTGCGCGCCGCCTGGGCCGACGTCATCAAGCGCGCCCGGCTGGTCGAGCATCACAAGATCTCGCGCGAGGAATTGTCGGTGCGCGAGCACATGAGCACAATCCTGCGACGCCTGCAGAATGCCCGCTTCATGGAATTCGGCGACCTCTTCGACGCGTCGTGTGGTGTTCCCGTCGTGGTGGTGAATTTCATCGCGATGCTGGAACTGTCGCGTGAAGCGCTGATTGAAATCACTCAGGCCGAGCCGTATGCGCCCATCTACGTGAGACTCGCGTATTCGCCGGCTTAAAGTTCCGTGGCGCGGCCTTCCGTGGCCCGTTGGCAGCGCAAGAGCGGCGCCGCGCCCTTCCCCTTTCTTTCGCCTTGGAGCAGCGTTTTCAAGCTGCCCGCCAGGAGACACCCGCTAGATGAAAGTCATCAGCTCGATCCATGAACTGCGCGACCAGTTGCGCGGCCAGAACCGAACCGCCTTTGTGCCGACCATGGGTAATCTGCACGAGGGCCACTTGTCGCTCATGCGGCTCGCGCGCCAGCATGGCGATCCGGTGGTTGCCAGCATTTTCGTGAACCGGCTGCAGTTCGGGCCGAACGAAGACTTCGATAAATACCCGCGCACGCTGCAGGACGACATCGAAAAGCTGCAGTCCGAGAACGTGTACGTGCTGTTCGCGCCGACCGAAGCCGATCTTTATCCAGAGCCGCAGCAGTATCGCGTTCATCCGCCGACCAATCTGGGCGACATCCTGGAAGGCGAATTCCGCCCGGGTTTCTTCCAGGGCGTGTGTACCGTCGTGATGAAGCTGATGTCGTGCGTGCAGCCGCGCGTGGCTGTCTTCGGCAAGAAGGATTATCAGCAGCTGATGATCGTGCGGCAGATGTGCCACCAGTTTGCATTGCCTACGGAAATCATCGCGGCTGAAACCGTGCGCGACGCCGACGGCCTGGCGCTCAGCTCGCGCAATCGCTTCCTGCAAGCAGCCGAGCGCGCCGAGGCGCCCATCCTCGCAAAAACGCTGAATCGCGTACGCGACGCGGTATTGGCGGGCAATCGCGACTTTGCATCGATAGAAAAAGAAGCCGTGGAATCGCTCGCACAGCGTGGCTGGCAGCCTGATTACATCGCGGTGAGAAGGCGTGTGGACCTGCTGCCGCCCGGCCCGGCCGATACCGCGACCCCGCTCGTCGTGCTCGCCGCCGCGAAACTGGGCACGACGCGCTTGATCGATAACCTGGAAATTTGAACGAAGTTTGAGAGAGAAACGGATGCAGCGAACGCTTTTGAAATCGAAGATTCACCGCGCCACGGTGACGCATTGCGAATTGCACTACGAAGGCTCGTGCGCCATCGACGAGGATTTGCTGGAGGCCGCGAACCTGGTAGAAAACGAGCAAATCGACATCTGGAACGTGAACAACGGCGAGCGCCTCACGACCTACGCTATCAAAGGCGAGCGCGGCAGCGGGATGATTTCGCTGAATGGATCGGCCGCACGACGGGCGCAACTGGGCGACCTGGTGATCATTGCCGCGTTCGCGCTGGTCGATGAGGCGGAACTAAAGGCAGGCTGGAAGCCGGATCTCGTGTTCGTCGATGAAAAGAACCGCATCAAGGGAAACCGCGATCACGTGCCCACGCAGAACTGGACCTGAATCGGGCACGGCGCAAGACAAGACGCAAAAACGCCGGTTGGCTGTCACAGTCAACCGGCGTTTTTTTATAGGCGTCGGGGTCGCCACCATCAACTTCTACTTCTTCGACACCCACTCAATAATCGGCTGCCATTGCTCGATATCCTTCTCCACCCGGCTTTTGGCGACGTCCCAGATGGTCAGCCCGTGCGCCGCGACCTGCACATAGTTCTGCGTATCGCGGATAAAACCCAGCACCGGCAGGTCAAGCCCTTCCACGAACCGATGCAACTGATCCGCTGATTTCGTCCGCGCGTCCACCCGCATACCCACCACGCCGACTTCGATGGTCCCCTTGCGTATGGCCTTCTCTTTCTGCAGCCGTTCGAGGAATTCCTGCGTGGCGAGGATATCGAACATGGATGGCTGCAACGGCACGATCACCTTGTCCGCCAGTTCCAGCGCCAGCGCGAGACGGGTGCCGTGAATCCCGGCAGGCGTGTCGATAATCGCCTTCTCCAGCCCTTTGGGCGGCTTCGACGGCGCGTCCACGTTTGTTTTCCACTCTTCTATCTTCGGCAGCGTGTCCGGGCGCAAGCCCAGCCAGCCGTGGGCTGACTGCTGCTTGTCCAGGTCCGCGAGCGCGACCCATTCGCCGTTCGCCGCAAAATAACCAGCCAGATTCGTGGACAGCGTGCTCTTGCCCACGCCGCCCTTCGGATTCGCCACCACGATCACCGTCATAGGTTCAATCCACGCGTTGTCGGCCGCGCCCGACACCGGACAATCCCGGCGTGCTGTAAGCGCTGCATTAAGTGAAAAGTTCGAGCCGTTGATACTATCGGATTTGCCAATTTCAATCCATGCGCGTCAACAACGCCGCTTAACTTCAAGGACTCCGCAACATGGCCGCACTGCGCCCCGACATCACCCTTGACTCTTTGCGCGAACGCCAGCGCGGTTGCCTGCCGGATCTGCTCGGCGTGGAAGTGGTATCGCTGGAAAGCGGCACGCTCACCGGCAAACTGACCGTCCGCCCCGAATTGCTTGCGCCGAACGGCTTCCTGCACGCAGCGACGGTGATCGGGCTCGCCGATACCTGCTGCGGCTACGCCTGCATCGCCCATTTGCCCGAGGGCGCGAAGAATTTTACAACCGTCGAACTGAAGAGCAATCACGTGGGGACAGCGCGCGACGGCGTCATCACGGCAAAGGCGACAGCCGTTCACCTGGGCCGCAGCACGCATGTGTGGGACGCGATCGTGACGAACGGCGAGGGCAAGACCATCGCGTTATTTCGATGCACGCAGATGATCTTGTATTGACCTGGCGCCGCGGCAAGCGAGATCGCGCGCGTCGTTCAGGCGAACATCGCGCCGATAGCGTCAAGATCCAGCGATTGACCGAGCGTATCGGCCAGACGGTCAAGCGATGCCTCTCGCAGCGCCGGGTAGTCGAGCGCCTCGGCATTGCGCAGACCCGCCCATGCGAGCAGCGCCGCGCAGGCTTCGGGCGTGTCGAAGATGCCGTGCAGATAAGTTGCGGCGATCTGGTTATCGGCGGAAATCGCGCCGTCCGGACGCTCGCCGTCGAGCATGACGGCAGGCCGGGCGAGCGCTGCGCCCGTCGTGCGGCCCATATGAATCTCGTAGCCTCGCACGGGCGCTGGAGTAGCGCCAGCGCTTAAGGTCAACCGGCCGGTAACGTTGTCCAGCAGCTTGTCCGCCGTCAGCGTGGTGTCGAGTTCCAGCAAGCCCAGCCCGTTCGCTCGGCCTGCTGGTCCTTCGAACCCCTGCGGATCATCCACCGTGCGACCCAGCATCTGCATGCCGCCGCAGATGCCCAAGACCTTGCCGCCGTATCGAAGATGCCGCTCGATCGCGCGATCCCAGCCGTTTTCACGCAGCCACGCCAGGTCACGCTGCACGCTTTTTGACCCCGGCAGCACGATCAGATCAGCCGATGGCGGCGCTGTCCCCGCACGAACGTAGGAGAAATCGACCTGCGGGTGCGCGCGCAAGGCGTCGAAGTCCGTGTGATTGCTGATGCGCGGCAACGCGGGCACGATCACCTTCAACACTTCGCCGCCGGCATCGCCCCGCGTGCGCAACTGGCTCGGCAACATGTCTTCTGCATCCAGCGTCAGGCCATGCAGATAAGGCACCACGCCCAGCACCGGCTTGCCGGTCTGCACTTCAAGCCAGTCGAGACCGGGCTGCAACAGGCTGATATCGCCACGAAAACGGTTGATCACGAAACCGCGAATCCGCGCCCTTTCCGTCTCCGATAAACACGCGAGCGTCCCCAGCAAATGCGCGAACACGCCGCCGCGGTCGATATCCGCCACCAGCACCACCGGGCAATCCACGCGCTCGGCAAACCCCATGTTGGCGATATCGCGGTCTCGCAAGTTCACCTCGGCCGGGCTTCCCGCGCCTTCCACGATGATCGCGTCAAAACGCTGCTGAAGCCGGGCGTACGAGGCGAGAACGGCATCGAAGGCGATGGTTTTGTACTCGTGATACGCCCGGGCATCCAGATTCGCGTGCGCGTGGCCGTGGATGATCACCTGAGCGCCGCGATCGCTGGTCGGCTTGAGCAGCACGGGATTGAAGTCGATTTCCGCATCGACGCCCGCCGCGATCGCCTGCAGCGCCTGAGCGCGGCCAATCTCCCCGCCGTCCACGGTCACCGCGCTGTTCAGCGCCATGTTCTGCGGCTTGAACGGCGCGACCCGCATGCCGCCGCGCCGCGCGAGCCGGCACAGGCCCGCGACCAGCGTGCTCTTGCCGGCATCGGAGGTCGTGCCCTGGATCATCAGCGTGCCGCGCGGTGCGAATTGCATGGGGGTGTCCGTCGTCATCGGATTCATTGGTTCTGCGGGAAGCCGCTATGGTAGCGCCCGCCGGTACAATATTGCGATGACTTCACCCGACCTTACTTTCATTCTCGGCGGCGCGCGCTCGGGCAAGAGCGCTTACGCCGAGCGGCTCGCCGCCGACAGCGGTTTGCCCGTTACCTACGTGGCAACGGCGCGGATTGGCGATGCCGAATTTGCCGCGCGCGTGGAACAGCATCGCGAACGCCGGCCGGCGCATTGGGCGCTGGTCGAAGCGCCGCTCGATCTGGGCGGCGTGTTGCGCGAATTGGATCGCGAAGGTCATGTGGTGCTGATCGACTGCCTGACGTTGTGGCTCGCCAATCTATTGTTCCCAGCCGACGGAAGCACGCCCGACGGCCCGCCGTTGCAAGCATTCAGCGACTTCGACGCGACGCTATCGCAAGTGCGCGGCAAGGTGATCGTGGTGAGCAACGAGATCGGCCTGGGCGTGGTGCCCATGGGGTCGGTGACGCGCCTTTACGTCGATGAACTCGGCCGGCTCAACCAGCGCGTCGCCGCCGCGAGCACGCACGTGACCATGATGGTCGCCGGCCTGCCGCTCGTGCTCAAAGGCTGACATGCTGCTGCTCTCCTTCTACGTCACGGCGATGCTCGCCATTGCCGGCGTCGTGATCGACCGGATTTTCGGCGAACCGGCTACGCGGCATCCGCTGGTTGCGTTCGGGCGGCTTGCTACGCGCATCGAAGCAAAGATGAATACGGGTTTCCGGGCACGGCCGGCGGGCATTCTCGCGTGGTTGCTGGCCGTCGTGCCGCCGGTGCTGGTGAGCTGGATTCTCGTGAGCGCGCTGCCGTTCGCCGCCGCGTGCGCCGTGCATGTCGCGCTGCTGTGGTTCTCGCTCGGCGCGAAGAGCTTGCGCGATCACATCGCGCCCATCGCCCGCGCGCTCGGGCTTGGCGACTTGGCCGCCGCGCGAAAGCTGACGGCGCGGATCGTCTCGCGCGACACCACGAATGCCGATGAAGCCGCGCTGTCCCGCGCCGCCGTGGAATCGGCGCTGGAGAACGGCAACGATGCAATTTTCGGCGCGCTGTTCTGGTTCGTGATCGCAGGCGGACCGGGCGCGCTGATGTTCCGCCTTGCCAACACGCTCGACGCGATGTGGGGTTATCGGACGCCGCGTTACTTGCGTTTCGGTTGGGCCGCCGCCCGTTTCGACGATGTCCTCAACTTCGTGCCCGCGCGGCTCACGGCGGCGAGCTATGCCCTGATGGGCGACACCCGCACGGCGTGGCGCTGCTGGCGCACGCAAGCGCCGCTGTGGGACAGCCCGAACGCGGGGCCGGTGATGGCGGCCGGCGCGGGGAGCCTGAACGTGCTGCTCGGCGGTTCGGCGATCTACCACGGCACGCTGGAAACGCGGCCCGTACTTGGTTTCGGCATGACCGCCGCACCAGTGCATGTGGTGGCGGCGCTTCGGCTGGTTGAACGCACGACGCTGCTCTGGCTCGCGATACTTCTAGTGTTGGCTTTCACGGGCGTGGGGGTCCATGGCTGAACCTATCCGGCATGGCGGGAATCTACGGGAAGCTGCGCATCGGTACGACATTGCGCTGGGCGACTGGCTGGATTTATCGACGGGGATTAATCCGCGTGCGTATCCGGTTCCGCCTGTGCCAATGGACGCATGGCGCCGTTTGCCCGAAGACGGCGATGGTCTCGCCGAGCTTGCCGCGCGCCACTACGGCGCACCGGCGGCGCTGCCGGTTGCGGGTAGCCAAGCTGCGATTCGTGCGTTGCCGGGCTTGTTCCAGCCTGGCGTTGCGGCGGTCGCGCCGTTGACTTATAGCGAATACGCGCCTGCGTTCGAACGCGCCGGGCATCGAATCGTCGGCCTTGACGCCGCATCATCAAAGCTGAACGACGATATCGATTATGTGATCGTTGCGAATCCTAACAATCCTGCGACCGACCTGATTGCCCGCGATGTTCTGCTTCATTGGCACAAGCAATTGGCGGCGCGCGGCGGCACGCTGATCGTTGACGAAGCATTCGCCGATGCCTACGGCGATGCAGCCACGTCGTTGGCATCGGAGAGTGGGCGGGAGGGGCTGGTCGTGCTGCGCTCGGTCGGCAAGTTTTATGGGTTGGCCGGGATTCGCGCGGGGTTTGTCCTCGCGGCGGCCCCCTTGCGCGATGCGCTTTCAGAAACGCTCGGTGCGTGGACAGTAAGCGGTCCGGCGCGACACGCGGTGCAGGCCGCGTTCGCTGATCTTTCATGGCAAGCGGAGACTCGCTCTACGCTGGCTCGCGATAGCGCAAGGCTGGCAACGTTAGTCCGCAATCAAGGTTTCGATTCTCACGCGACGCCGCTTTTTGTTTGGTTCGAGACCGATCAAGCGGCGGCGTTGCAGCACGCTTTGGCCACGCGCGGAATCTGGACGCGGCTCTTCGAGCGTGGCGCGCTGCCGAGTTTGCGAATCGGGTTGACGGGATCTCAAGAGGAATGGGCGAGGTTTGAGGAGGCGTTTAAGGCTTCCGTTGCAACGATCCGCTGAGCGATTGAATGACGCATCCAAACCAACCCACCTCAATGACTTTGCGCCACTTCCTCACGCTGACCTTCACCATTGCTGCGATATTTGCATCGGCCCAAGCAAAAGCCGAAGCTCTCACTGTCACCGACGACTCCGGCGCCACCGTCACCCTCACCGCCCCCGCACAGCGCATCGTGAGCCTTGCACCGCACGTCACCGAACTCCTGTTCGCGGCAGGCGGCGGCGCGCGCGTAGTCGGTGCGGTCAGCTATAGCGACTATCCTCCGCAAGCCAAAACCATCCCGCGTGTCGGTGATAACAAATCGCTCGATCTCGAACGCATCGTCGCGATGAAGGCCGACCTGATCGTCGTCTGGCGTCACGGCAACGCAATGCGCCAGATCGACAGATTGCGCGAACTGCATGTGCCGCTGTTTTTCAGCGAGCCGCACAAGCTCGACGATATCCCCGTCACCATCGATAAACTCGGCGTTCTGCTGGGGACATCGGCGGAGGCGAATAAGGCGTCGAAAGCGTTCCGCGACAACATCGCCGGCTTGCGGACGCGTTACGCAAATCGCCCGCCGGTGAGCGTGTTTTATCAGGTCTGGGACGACCCGCTGATGACGCTCAACGGGACGCACATCATTAGTGAAGTGATCGATTTATGCGGCGGCCACAACGTGTTCAACGATCTTAAACCGCTGGTGCCGACCATCTCGACTGAAGCCGTGCTGGCAGCTAATCCCGAAGCGATTGTGACGGCCACGCCGGGCGCGACAAGCTCGGAACATGCGTTGCCGTCGCTGGATGCGTGGCGCAAATGGCCATCGATCAAAGCCGTCGCGCGCAACAATTTGTTCGGTATCGATGGTGACCTGATCAACCGGCCGACACCGCGTCTCGCGCTCGGCGCGACTGCGTTATGCGAAGACCTCGAAGTCGCCAGAACACGACGCCCGAAGTAACGCGTCAGGCGTTCCAGCGCACCAGCAGCCATTCATTGCGCACGCGTTTCAACCAGACGATCGCACCGAAATCCAGCGGCCATTGAATTGCGTTCGCGCGCGGGACGCCGAGTAGATGGCCAGTTAGTACACGTATGACGCCGGCATGCGTTACGGCGTGAATTGGGGCGGTGGAATCGGCACAACAAACGGAATCGAACCAGGCAATCACCCGCGCGGCGAACTGCGCGACGCTCTCGCCGCCATGCTCGCGCGCGTGTTCAAGATCCGCTGCCCAGGCATCGAGCATCGCCCGATCGAGGCCGTCCCAGCGCTGCCCTTCCCAAGCGCCGAAATCGAGTTCCTGCAAACGTGGATCGGCTTGAATGGGACTGAGCGCTTCGGCAAGCAAGCGGCATCGGCTTAACGGACTTGTGTGCCAAAAGCCCTCAACCGCAGGCACTTTCAGCAGCGCCAACTTGTCACTGAGCACGCGCGCGGAAACGGCCGCATCGGCTAGAAGCGGGACATCGGTGCGGCCATAACAAATCCCGGTGTCGATACCAACAGCAGGATGGCGAATCAGGACGAGATCCATCCGAGTCCAATGAGGTAGATAGCGAGTTCAAAGATCTGCTGCGCAAAGCCGAGGCAATCGCCGGTATAACCGCCGATGCGCTTGACGAAGTAACGTCCCATGGCAAAACGCAGCACACCAAGCGCCACGATCATCACGCATCCAAGCCGCCAGTCAGGCCAGAAAAGCCACGGCAATCCGAATAAAGCGGCTAACAGGAACGCGCTCGCGCTCATCTTCTGCGCGACAGGTTTTGCCTTGCCTTCGGCGCGTACATAGTCGAGGGTGCAGAGATAGCTGATCGCAAACGTGCGGCTTGCCGCATGCGCCGCGACGATCATCCATGCGGTGCGCAGCGGCAACATCGTGGCCAATGTCTGCCATTTCAGCGCCAGCGCGACGATCAACGCAATCGCGCCGAATGCGCCGATCCGCGAGTCGTGCATGATGCGCAACACGTCCTCGCGCGTGTAGGCGCCGCCGAAGGCATCGGCGCTATCGGCGAGGCCATCTTCGTGAAACGCGCCGGTGACCAGCAGCGTTGCCGCCATCGACAACAACACGGCCACTCCCGCCGGAAACACCTGAATCGCAGCGAGATAAACGATCGCGCCGAGGCCGCCGACCAGCGCGCCGATCAACGGAAAATAGCGAGCCGCCGCGTTCAGATAATGCGCTTCGAAACCGACCCAACGCGGTACCGGCACGCGGGTGAAATACCCGAGCGCCGTGAAGAAATAGCGGAGTTCCTGCGATGGCCGGTTCATGACGGAATCACACGGCCTTGTCGGAGACACCAGCCGATTCGAAGCTCGCCATTTCGTTGATGAACGCCACGGCCGCGCGCAACAAAGGCAATGCAAGCGCGGCGCCCGTGCCTTCGCCGAGACGAAGCCCAAGTTGCAACAAAGGCGCAGCGTTGCAATGCTCCAGCATGCGCCGGTGCCCCATCTCATCCGATGCATGCGCAAACACGCAGTAGTCGAGCACGGCGGGGTTTAGCGCATGAGCCACAAGCAATGCCGACGTCACGATAAAACCATCGACGAGAATCGTCATGCGCGCTTCAGCCGCCGCGAGGAATGCACCCACGATCATCGCGATTTCAAAGCCGCCGAAAGTGGCCAGCGTATCGAGCGGATTGGTCGATGCCGCGTGTTTCTCCAAAGCCGCAGCAAGCACATCGCGCTTGTGCTTCAGGCCGGCGTCGTCGAGGCCGGTGCCGCGACCCACGCAGGCATCGATCTCGACGTTGCAGATCCGGCTCATCAAACACGCTGCAGCCGAAGTATTCGCGATCCCCATCTCGCCGAAGCCGATCACATTGGTCCCGAGCGCCGCGTGAAAACGCACGCGCGCGGCGCCGTGCTCGATGGCTTGCAACACTTCGTCGCGCGTCATCGCCGGTTCGTGTGCGAAGTTGCGCGTACCGCCACGCCGGATCGCTGCATCGACGAAACCAGCCGCTGGTGGCGACGCACTCGCCACACCCGCATCCACCACTTCGAGCGTCATGCCCGCCGCCTTCGACAACGCATTGATCGCCGCCCCGCCCGCGATGAAATTCGCGACCATCTGCACGGTGACTTCCTGCGGGAACGGACTCACGCCTTCGGCCGCGATGCCGTGATCGCCAGCAAAAACAATGATTGCCGGACGCTCGATGCGCGGCTTCAAAGTCCGCTGGATCAGCCCGATTTGCAACCCAAGCGATTCGAGCCGCCCAAGACTGCCGGGCGGTTTTGTCTTTGTATCGATGACATGTTGCAGCTCGGCCGCCATCGATCGATCGAGCGGTTCAGGACGGGGAAGTGTGTCGTTCATAGTCATGTTCAGGGTTGTCTTTGACGCATCACGGGCACGAGCGCCTCGTGACCGTCCTGCTGGATGAGAGTAAGCGGATAACCGAATGCGGCGCCAGCACGCTCGGGCGTGAGGACATCGCGGACGGGGCCGGCGTGCGCGTGGCCGGCGCCATCGAGCAGCAAAGCGTGCGTGGCGAAACGCCGGGCAAGGTTCAGATCGTGACACGAGAAAATCACGCTGCGTTGTTTCGAGCGGACCCATCGGCTCAACGCTTCAAGGCAATCGATCTGGTGATGCAGGTCGAGATGCGCAAGCGGTTCATCGAGCAATAAAAGCGGTGCGTCCTGGCACAAGGTTGCCGCGAGCGCCACGCGCTGGCGTTCGCCGCCGGAGAGCGAGAGGACATCGCGTGAAGCGAAATCAGCGAGGCCGAGCGTATCGAGCGCCGCGTGCGCAGCCGCACGGTCCGCATCGGTTTCCCAGCCCCAGCCGGTGAGATGCGGAAAGCGGTTGAGCATGACGGTGCCCAGAACGGTGGCGCTGAATGCATCGTGCGTAGCTTGCGGCATCAACGCGCGGCGGCGGGCGAGTTCGCTCGCGCCCCACGCGGTCAACGCGCGTCCATCGAGTGAAATCGCATGCGATGCCGCCTTCGATACCCCCGCCATCGCCGCAATCAAGGTCGTCTTGCCCGCACCGTTCGGACCGGCGATGCACCACAGTTCGCCGGGCGCGAACGTCAGCGTGAGATCCTGGATCAACACACGTTTGCCTGCACGCAGCGTAAGTTGGCTGAGCTGAAGTCCATTCATCGCGCGCGCCTGAGGAGCATCCACAAGAACACCGGCACGCCGATCAGCGCGGTAATGACGCCCACCGGCAACTGCGCCGGCGCGATCACCGTCCGCGCGATCAGGTCCGCTCCCATCACGGCCAGCCCGCCAGCAAGCGCCGATGCAGGCAGCAGCATGCGTTGATCGTTGCCGAACGCGAGCCGCAACACATGCGGCACCACGAGGCCGATAAAACCAATGGTCCCGGCCGTCGTCACCGCCGCGGCCGCCGCCAGCGACGCCACCAGATACACGCGCAATCTCAACTGCACGACCCGCACGCCCAGCGCTTCGGCCGCGACATCGCCACGTAGCAAGACGTTGAGCTGCGGCGCGACCGGCACGATCGCGACCAACGCGATCACGAGCGCGATCAACGCGGTCCACGGCATCGCGACGCCGTTCAGGTCGCCGGTCAGCCAGAACACCATGCCGCGCAAGCGATTCTCGGGCGCAACCGCGAGCATGAGCGTGATCAACGCGCCCCACCCCGCCGCGATCACCGCGCCGGTCAACAGCAATCTAGGCGATGTGTCCTGCGGTTCGCCGCGCCACAACTCGCGCCGGGCGAGGCCGAGTACAAGCAGTATCGATAAGAACGCGCCTGTGAACGCGGCAACATCGACGCTCCACCACGAGAAGGAGAACAACATCGCGGCGAGCGCGAACGCGGCTGCGCCGCCCGATACGCCAAGCACATACGGTTCAGCCAGCGGATTGCGCAGCAGGACCTGTAGCAGCGCGCCGGCCATGCCAAGCAAGGCACCCGCCGCAAAGCCGCCGAGCGCGCGCGGCAAGCGCAGGCTGAGCACGATTTCATCGATCACGTCAGTCGACCGGGACGCAAGTGCCTGCATCACGCGCAGTGGCGAGACGGCGATACTGCCCAGCGCCAGCGACGCCACGAATACAACGAGCGCGGCCAGACCCAGCACGGTCCAGACCATGAATGCGCGCTGGGCGTTCATGCGCTTAACGTTCACAGATGGTGTCGTCCGAACGAAAACGCGGCGCCGGAACGCGGCAGGTTGTACGGGTGCGCAAACTGATGATCCTTGATGAAGAGTTCGTCCAAATAGAAGATAAGCGCATTAACCCACGGAATGGCAAACCCACGAGACAATCGAACGATTGCTGCTGAACGGATGGTACAGATCGTGGGAGATTGAAGCACGATGGATAACCACAGCCGTTCCTGTTGAAGACCTGCGCCGCCCCGCCAACCAGATTCGATCTAACCAGCGCCGGCACTCCTACATAAACATAAGCAAGTGTCCGCTGCGGCCGTTGTGCTGCATCACATCCCGCGGATTGTCGGCCTCATGCCATCGATCCCACATCAGCCTGCTCCTCGCTCAAGGACAGCATTGAACTCACGGACGTCATTTTTCGAGTGGTGAAATGGGTCGGGCAACGCACACCCGGACCGGCTTGCAACTTGCGTTGTAGTCGCTTACCGTTGCGGGGGCAGCGAAGATTGGCTCGTCTGTTCCCTGTCTTTTCCCTGCTTCCCGCTTCACTGCGCGTAGGCAGACCCCTGCGAGCACCGGGGTGGCGGGAGTGTAAAAGCGGCACAATGGCCCGTCAAGAAAGCGGCACAACGCAGGCGTAAAGACTGTCCTTGCCGTTGTTCGATTATTCGATTTACCCCTGTTTTCATAGGCTCCCGCGCGATATTCCGACAAACGCTCGCACGCCTGAATGAATAGGAAAATGACTCCCTGTAAAACGTTTCCCCTTACAAATAAAGGGCCGCGCCCATGCTTTGAAGACTGATTGCTGTTACGTCTGGAAACGAACCAATTTTCTGAAGCGCCTGAGAAGCGCGCTAAAATGCGAGGTCTTAAGAGGACGCAGCACATGCTCAACGAACTCGAATCACTGTCACAGAATATCGGCCGGCTGATCAAGATTAGCGAACGCCATCATCAAGCTCAGAACGCGCTGGCCCAGCAACTCGAACAGTTGCGCGCCGACCATGCCAACACGCAGGGCGAACTTGCGGCCGTGCGCGAAGAACGCGACGCACTGATCGCGGAGCGTGACTCGCTGTCGGCGAAGATCGAGGACGCACAGATTCGCCTCAACGCGATTCTCGAGAAATTACCGCGTGCGAAAGCTGCACCTGAGCCGGATAACCAGCTTGCCCTTTTGCCTCCCGATGGCGGCATCGAACCGGATACCGTCGACACGGCGCACGGTGCGTTGCATGAAGAATCACACCATCACGGAGAAAAGGCATGACGACGAAACAGATCGAGGTATCCATTCTCGGCGCGCCTTATCGGCTTGCGTGTTCTCCGGAAACGGAAGGTGCATTGCGCGAAGCGGTGGCACGCGTAGATGCGGAAATGTCGAAAGTGCGAAGCGCAAGCAGCGTGCGCGGCACGGACCGGATCGCGGTGATGGCGGCGTTGTCGCTGGCGTCGGAATTGCTCAAGTTGCAAAACAGCGTGCGTCACGGCGAAGCGTTCCCGGCCGAAGAAATTCGCCGCACCATGCATCAAATGAACGAACAACTCGGCGTCGTGATTTCACAATACGAAGCGCAATAGGTGTGCAGTGGTTGTCGAGGTAGTTGCTGGGATTGCTTTATATGCTTGACGCTCGAGCTAGCATGCGAATGTTATTTTATTGCTTGAATTCGAGCACATTTCCATGGCGTTGTGCATCGCGCTGCGCATCGTCTTCATGCATTTAACAAATTCATCGGTCAACACGAAGTTTTCCCGGATCATTGCTGCATCGTCTCGTTGATTGGTGTAAAGTGACTGCTCCCTGCCTGGTTTGCCAAGGTCATATATTCCTTGAACCAATGCCATTGTGCACGGTTGTGGGACCTTGTAGCACTGGCGAGCGCGTCACTCTGTCTGATGAGCCCAAAGTGTTGCTTACTGCGACCAATCTTGAACCCAGGTTCAGGATGCCGGCCTAGCGGCTTGGGCGGGGACCTTTTTAGCGGCATGCGTAACTTACGCACGTTTGCAAGCGGTTGAGTTGACTGAATGGACTAACGGCGCTGGAGCTTCTCCGGCGCCGTTTTCTTTTGCATCGTGAATCCTGCATCGTGCATGCTTCTTTGCACTGCACCTTTCTCATGGAAGACATTCATGCACTACTGGCTGATGAAGTCGGAACCGAATGAAGCGAGCATCGACCATCTCGCTCACGCTCCGAAAAAAACCTTGCCGTGGACGGGCGTGCGTAATTACCAGGCACGCAACTTCATGCGCGACGGCATGCAGATTGGCGACGGCGTACTGTTCTATCACTCGAGCTGTCCGGAACCGGGCATCGCAGGCATTGCGAAGGTGTCGTCGGCCGCTTATCCCGATCCCACTCAATTCGACTCCACCAGCCACTACTACGATCCGAAGTCATCGCCGGAAAAACCGCGCTGGTTGCTCGTCGACGTTCGTTTCGTAAAGAAGACGCCGCTCATTCCCCTCGCCACGCTGCGCGATCATGCGGAGCTCGCAGACATGCAAGTGCTCGCCCGAGGGAATCGGCTTTCCATCACGCCGGTCACCGAAGCGCAATGGCGCTTCATCACCAAACACCTTCTGTAACCTTCCTGAAGGGAACTTCGCGTGCATGAGTTGCGCCTAAGCTTCGCGTCACATGACGTGCACTCATGCTTACGGAGTTAAACGATGACAAAGAAAAACACCACTTGCGCGCTGGCAGCCGCCGTGCTGCTTGCAGGCGCTGCCATGGCACAAAGCGCGTTTGCGCAAAACGTCATTCAGACGCAGCCGTCGGGCGTGCTGTCGCTCGCAGCGCAGGCCAGCGCAGACGTACCGCAGGACGTGGTCGACATCACGCTGTTCTACGAGCAGGAAGCGCAAGATCCGGCCTCGTTGACATCGGCGCTCAATCAGCGCGCGGACGCTGCGCTGCGCCAGGCGAAAGGTGTCGATAACGTCACCGCGCACAGTGGTTCGTTCACCGTCTATCCGTCGACCGATCGCGATGGCCGCATCTCCGCCTGGCGCGGCCGCACGGAAGTCGTGCTGGAATCGAAGGACTTCGCCGCTGCGTCCAAGTTGGCCGGCAAGATGAGCGATTCCATGCAAGTAGGCAGCGTGACGTTCTCGCTCTCACCGGAAGCGCAGCGCGCGGCGGAACAGAAACTGTCGACGCAAGCCATTGCTTCGTTCAAGCAGCAGGCACAAAGTTCGGCACAGGCGTTCGGCTATAGCGGATATGCGATCCGTGAAGTGAACATCGGCCATAACGGGTCGTCGCCGCGTCCGGTCATGATGATGGCCGCGCGCAGCATGGGCGCCGATGCCAAGATGTCTGCACCCATGGCGCTGGAAGGCGGCACCTCGACGGTGACCGTGAACGTGTCGGGCTCGGTACAGATGAACCGCTAAGCGCCCGGTTCAACGCTCGCGATATAAAAAAGCCTCGCTGCGTGCGAGGCTTTTTCATCGCTAAAACAAATGCCGATCTCTCATTCAGGAGAGTTTCGCGGACTCGGAAGGCACTGCGCGTCCCCGTCGATACGACCAGATCAGCAGTCCAATTCCGCCAATGATCATGGGCAGCGAAAGCCATTGGCCCATTGACAGATTCATGGCCAGAAGACCCAGATAATCATCGGGTTCACGCGCGAATTCGACCGTGAAGCGTGCAAGGCCATAACCGATCAGGAACACCGCCGAAATCGCGCCGACCGGCCGTTGCTTGCGCGACATCAGCCACATCACGATAAACAGCGCGAACCCTTCCAGCGCGATTTCATACAGCTGCGACGGATGGCGCGGCAGCATCTGGTAACGCTCGAAAATCTCGTTCAGATTCCATTGCGCGGCCTGTTGCGGATGAGTGCGCAACCAGACGGCGTCATCGGGGGATGCATTCTGGAACAGCATGGCCCACGGTGCATTCGGATTGGTCACGCGGCCCCACAACTCGCCGTTGATGAAGTTGCCGAAGCGCCCGGCTGCAAGCCCGAGTGGGACCAGCGGCGCGACGAAATCGGTGACTTGCAGCCAGGTCCGCTTTCTTTGCCACGCAAACACGACCATCGCAAGCGTCACGCCGATCATGCCGCCATGGAACGACATGCCGCCTTCCCAGACCTTGAAGATATCGAGCGGATGCGCGAGGTAGAAACTCGACTTGTAGAACACCACATAGCCAAGACGGCCGCCCAGAATGGTACCGAGCACGCCGTAGAACAGGATGTCGTCTATGTCTTTCGTCGTCCACCCTTGCGCCGCGACGTAAGGCAAACGCAGCCGCAAGCGGCCGACGACAATGCACTGGATGAACGCCAGCAGATACATGAGGCCGTACCAGCGCACAGCGAGCGGACCGAGATGAAGCGCGATGGGATCGAAATTCGGGTGAATGAGCATGTTTCTATTTACGTGTTGGGGTCACGGCAACGCAGGCACGGTAGCCGCATGAGCGCGCACTATATCGATAAAACCGGCGAGCACCGGGCTAACCTCCGCCGCGCGCCACACGAGTCCGGTCTCAACCACCAGCCCGGATTCGAGCAACGGACGATACACCACTCCGGTCCGGCGCAGATGTCGCAGCGATTGCGGCACGAGCGCGACCCCCATGCCGGCCGATACCAGGCTGACAATGGTCTGCATCTGGATGGCCTCCTGCCCGATACGCGGCATCAGGCCAGCCGCGCCGTAGCAACCCATAATCATGTCATAGAAACCGGGCGCGAGACGCCGCGGAAAGACGACGAGCGGGGCATCGGCGAGTTGATGCAGGCTCACAGGCGTCTCCGACCACTCATCGGCGCCTAGCCCGAGCTCGGCCGCGGCATCACTCGACATGGCGATGACCAGCGGCTCGCGTGCGATCGGCAAATACGACAGCGCGACGGCGTGGCGCGGCGGCAGCGGCGGAATCACGAGACCGGCGTCGATGCGGCCCGCCACCAGCTCCTCCACCTGGACGTCGCTGGTCGCTTCCACGAGTTGCAGGCGCACGCCGGGGTAGCGCGCGCCGAAATCGCGCAGCAGCAGCGGCAGGAGGCCGTAATCCGCGGTGGAAACGAACGCCAGCGACAGAACCCCCGCCTCACCCCGCGCGAGCGACTGGGCCAGCGGTCGCAACGCATCCGCGCCCGCGAGCAGCCGTCGCACTTCCGGCAGCAGATCCTTGCCCACGGGCGTCAGTTCGACGGAGCGCTTCGTCCGCACGAACAGCGCCACGCCGAGCATGTCCTCCAGCGCCCGGATGGCCTGCGACAACGGCGGCTGCGTCATCGCGAGACGGACTGCGGCTCGCCCGAAGTGCATTTCTTCCGCAACCGTCACAAAATACCGCAACAACCTCAGTTCAATGTTCCGCGCATCCATTGATATCCTCCGCGACCTAATAGACCCTGAATAATATATTGGACACGCGTTCGCACAAGCTTCATCCTTTCGCGACCAGACAATAAAATCCTCAAGGAGCTCCACATGGCCTTCAATCGCCGCTCGAAAAACATCACGCAAGGCATCGCGCGTTCCCCGAATCGCTCGATGTATTACGCCCTTGGCTACAAGGAAGAAGACTTCGACAAGCCGATGATCGGCATCGCCAACGGTCATTCCACCATCACGCCGTGTAATTCCGGCCTGCAAAAGCTGGCGGATGCCGCCGTCGAATCAATTCGCAAATCCGACGCAAATCCGCAGACCTTCGGAACGCCGACCATCTCGGACGGCATGTCGATGGGCACCGAAGGCATGAAGTATTCGCTCGTGTCGCGCGAAGTGATCGCCGACTGTATCGAAACGGCCGTGCAAGGCCAGTGGATGGACGGCGTGGTCGTGATCGGCGGCTGCGACAAGAACATGCCCGGCGGCATGATCGGCTTGGCGCGCATGAACGTGCCGGGCATCTACGTGTACGGCGGCACGATCCGTCCGGGCAACTGGAAGGGCGTGGACCTGACCATCGTCTCGTCGTTTGAGGCGGTGGGCGAATTTTCGGCTGGACGGATGTCGAAGGAAGATTTCGACGGCATCGAAAAAAACGCGTGCCCGTCGAGCGGTTCGTGCGGCGGCATGTACACGGCCAACACCATGAGCTCGTCGTTCGAGGCGCTCGGCATGTCGCTGATGTATTCATCGACGATGGCGAACCCCGACCAGGAAAAGGTCGATTCCGCCGCGGAATCGGCGCGCGTGCTGGTCGAAGCGGTCAAGGCCGACCTCAAGCCGCGCGACATCATCACGAAGAAATCGATTGAAAACGCCGTTGCGCTGATCATGGCGACCGGCGGCTCGACCAATGCCGTGCTGCATTACCTGGCGATCGCCCATGCGGCGGAAGTGGAATGGAGCATCGACGACTTCGAGCGCATGCGCAAGAAAGTGCCGGTGATCTGCAACCTGAAGCCGTCGGGCCAGTACGTCGCGACCGACCTGCACAAGGCCGGCGGTATTCCGCAAGTGCTGAAGATCTTGCTCGACGCAGGCATGCTGCACGGGGATTGCATCACGATCACGGGCAAGACTATCGCCGAAGAACTGAAGGACGTGCCGTCGAAGCCGCGCGCTGATCAGGACGTGATTTTCCCCATCGACAAGGCGCTTTACGACGAAGGCCATCTGGCCATCCTGAAGGGCAATCTCGCGCCGGATGGCGCCGTCGCCAAGATCACCGGCCTGAAGAACCCGGTCATCACCGGCCCGGCACGCGTGTTCGAAGACGAGCAAACCGCGATGACCGCGATTGTCGCGGGTCAGATCAAGGCGGGAGATATCGTGGTGTTGCGCTATCTCGGGCCGAAGGGCGGTCCGGGCATGCCGGAAATGCTGGCGCCGACTTCAGCGATCATCGGCCAGGGCTTAGGTGAATCAGTGGGCCTGATTACCGATGGCCGCTTCTCTGGCGGCACGTGGGGCATGGTCGTGGGTCACGTCGCGCCGGAAGCGTATGCGGGCGGCACGATTGCGTTCATCAAGGAAGGGGATTCGATCACCATCGACGCTCACAAGCTACTGTTGCAGCTGAACGTGGACGATGCCGAGATCGAGCGCCGTCGAGGGGAGTGGACGCAGCCTGCGCCACGTTACACGCGCGGCGTGCTGGCCAAGTATGCTGCGCTCGCGCAGCCGGCGAACAAGGGCGCGGTAACGGGCTGATTGCTGGTTGTTTTTCGCTTGGCGCCGGTGGACTGTTTCAGCATCTGCCGGCGCTCAACGGCGATTGATGTTGCCTTGGGGTTTGGGGTTTAAGTTCCGGCCGCATCCCAAAACCCCACCTTACTAGCGCCCCCGCCGCTCCAGTTCATCCGCCACCGCCTCGCGCACCCATTGCGTCAGCTCGGTTTCCAGCGCCAACGCAACCTCCCGCGTAATCTGGCTGACCAGCCAGTTGGAATGCTCCTGCAACGACTCCCTGCAACGTTCTTCGATCAACGCCCGGCCATCGCCAGTCAAAAAGTGCGTGAAACGCCCTCGCAGCCTGTCTGCGATTACATCGGCGTCGCGATCCGCGCCGTGCGCGAGCTCATCCAGCGATGGCACAGCAGCCGGTGACAACACGGGTTCCGGCGCACGCGGTGCCACGCGGGCGCGGTCCGGCCGCCCCGGTGCGATGACATCGGTCAGCACGGGAATGGAGGAATCGAAATTTTCGGGTGTTTCAGCCGTATCGGGCGCGATGGTGATGGGCACGAGTGGACTCCGTCTCTTGATGGCAGGCTGTTGGCAACCCAATGGCAACCGATGGCAACCTGAAGGCAGGCCGGCTGCGGGCTAACGGCGGGCGTTTTTGGGATTCTACCGCGTGGCCGTCTTGCATCGGACTGAGGCAGCGACTGAGCGATATGCTCAGCCGCCTTGCGTGTAGTTGTTGAGCACGTAGCCCCGATCGCGGTAGAACCTGTACCGGTCGCGCCCGGCCACGAGTTCGTGCTCCTCGTTGCCGACCACTTCCAGCAGGCGTTCAAACCGCGCGAACTGCAGCGGTACTGTTGCGCCGAGGTTCAGCAGGATCTGCTGCTGCAGATCCTGCCCCAGCGCCTCTAGGGATTCCGTCAGCAACACGGGCGTTTCAGACGCCAGCGCGCTGTCCGCCATGCAATGCGGCACGAACTCAAGCGGCTTGAACGTCCACAATTGCTCGTCGAACCGTTTTAACCGCTCGGGTTCGGCCAGCACGATCAACGGCTGGCCGCTCATATAAGCCTTGCGCACGAGGCGGCAGGCATACGCGATCGAATCCCCCACATTCGAATGGAAATCGATACGCGTCATGCCTGCGCCTCCCCGCTCATGCTTCGTTCAACCACGCTCATTGGCCCGCGCGATCGACCAGGAACTGCGTGAGCAAGGGTACCGGACGACCGGTTGCACCCTTTGCCGCGCCGCTTTTCCACGCCGTGCCCGCGATGTCGAGGTGAGCCCACGGATAGTTCTGCGCGAATCGCGACAGGAAACACGCCGCGGTAATCGCGCCGCCCGGCCGTCCGCCAATGTTCGCGACATCGGCGAAATTCGACTTCAGCAGGTCTTGGTACTCGTCGTCGAGCGGCATGCGCCAGGTCGGATCGATAGCTTCCTTCGATGCGTCCAGCAACTCGCCCGCCAGCGCGTCGTCCTTCGAGAACAAGGCTGTGTTGTGATGGCCAAGGGCCACCACGCACGCGCCCGTGAGCGTGGCGATATCGATGACTGCCGCGGGTTTGAAGCGTTCCACGTAGGTCAGCGCGTCGCAGAGAATCAGGCGGCCTTCCGCGTCCGTATTCAGCACTTCGATCGTCGTGCCCGACATGGACGTGACAATGTCGCCCGGCTTCACTGCATTGCCGGCCGGCATGTTCTCGCAGGTCGGCACCACGCCGATCACATTGAGCTTCAGCCCCATTTCCGCGATTGCGCGCATGGTGCCGAACACAGAGCCGGCGCCGAGCATGTCGTACTTCATCTCGTCCATGCCTTCGCCCGGCTTGATGGAGATGCCGCCGGTGTCGAACGTGATGCCCTTGCCGACCAGCACGATGGGAGCTGCCTTCGCGCCCGCGCCCTGGTGATGCATCACGATGAACGCAGGCGGTTCGATCGAGCCTTTCGCGACCGACAGGAACGAACCCATGCCGAGCGCTTCGATCTGCTTCTGGCCAAGCACTTCGACCTTCAGCTTGAATTCCTTGCCCAGCTTTTTCGCGGCATGGCCGAGATACGTGGGCGTGCAGACGTTCGGCGGCAGGTTGCCGAGATCGCGCGTCAGGTCCATGCCGTTGGCAAGCGCCGTGGCGTGTTTCACCGCAAGCTTCGCGGCTTTTTCGTCGGCGGCATCGATGCTGAACACCACTTTCTTCAGCGCGCGATCGCCGTTTTCCGGCTTGCTTTTCATCTGCGTAAACTTGTACGTCAGCTCGCGCAGGGCGAGGATGGCGCAGCGCACACCCCAGTCGCTGGTACGCTCCGGCACCGGCAGTTGGGCGAGCGTGAAGGCCACGTTCGCGATCTTCGTGGCAAGCAGCGCCCGCCATGCGGCACGCGCGGCTTCCGCGTAAGCCTTTTGATTGAAACCGTCTTGCTTGCCGAGCCCCACCAGCAAAATCCGCGACGCGCCGATGCCCGTCACTTCGGTCAACATCAGCGTGGAACCAGCCTTGCCGCTCATGTCGCCTGCCTTCACCGTGCGTGTAAGCAGCCCCTTGGTCACCAAATCCATCTCACGGGCGGCACCCGTCAACGTCTGCGCTTCGAACACTCCGAGCACCACTACATCGGCCTTCCCGTTAAGGAAACCATTTGCCGAGCCTTTGCTCCAATCACAGGCTTTTATGCTAAAGTCCATCGCGCTTATCCTCGGATAAAATCTGGGCTGAAGGATGAAAGCCGCAATTATCCGCTATTTTTTTCCGAGGCGGTCGCGAGCAGCAATACCAGGATTGAATGTCCCGCTCATGACTCGTTCGACACGTTCGCTCGAAACGCTCGCTCGACACGTTAAATCGGCACGTTTGTCATGGCGTGTGGTCCAGACGCGGATCCGAACGCGGACCGCACATAATCCAACCGCCTCGTCGTCGCCGGTTTCCACCTGACAATCAATGATCTTCGAACGCTCCCTTCAGCGTGAACTCGCGTATACGGCTGGCGCCGTATTCATGGTGCTGCTCACGATCATGCTGACCACGATGATGATCCGCATCGTCGGCTTTGCTGCATCGGGCCAGGTCGATCCACGCGACGTCGTCGTCCTGATCGGTCTTACCGTCATCGGCTATCTTGCCGTGATCATGATCGTGACCCTGTTCGTGTCCATCCTCTTCGTGCTGACGCGCTGGTATCGCGACTCGGAGATGGTCGTGTGGCTCGCGTCGGGCGTCAGTCAAACAGCGCTGATCAAACCGGTCGCGATCTTCTCTACGCCTATCATCATCGCCATTGTATTTTTCGCGTTCGTCGTGTGGCCGTGGTCCAATTTGCAAAGCAAGCTGATCAAGGCGCGGTTCCAGCAGCGCGACGAAGTGTCGTTGCTCGCACCCGGCCAGTTCCGCGAATCGCAGACCAGCCACCGCGTGTTTTTTATCGAGAAGATGTCACCGGATCAGGGGCACGTGCAGAACGTGTTCGTGACGAGCACGGAAGGCGGCAAGGTCAACGTGGTGGTATCGAAAAATGGTCATACTGAAACGCACGCGAACGGCGATCGTTTCGTGGTGCTGGAAAACGGCCGCCGTTACGATGGCGTTCCGGGGCAGCCCAATTTCCGGATCATGGAGTTCGAGCGCTACGGCGTGAAAATCCAGAGCCAGCAATTCGTGAATACGCCCACCACGACCGGTATGTACACGGATGAATTGCTGGCTAATCCTACTCGCGACAACCTTGCCGAAATTGCGTGGCGCGCGGGTCTGCCGCTGATCGCTATCAACTTGATGCTGCTTGCCATTCCGCTGTCCTATCAGAATCCGCGACGCAGTCGCACAATCAATCTTGTGATGGCAGTGCTCATCTATCTGACCTATTCCAACCTGCTGAACGTGGTGCAGTCGTGGATCGAGCAAGGCCGGGTGTCGTTCGTTGTCGGGCTCGTAGGACTGCACATACTTGTCTCGATCATGGTCGGGTTCATCTTCTGGCTGCGCATACGCAACCGCCCGCTGTTCAAACTATCAGCGTTCACCCGCTCGAAAGGGGCCTGACGCAATGCGCATTTACGAACGGTATTTCGCGCGTCAGATCTATCTCGCGTTCATCTTCATCCTGTTTGCGTTCTCCGGCCTGTTCTTCTTCTTTGACCTGATCAACGAACTGAACACGGTTGGCCACGGCAACTACAAGTTCGGGCTCGCCGTGCTGCGCGTGGCCTTGCAGACGCCCTCGCGCTTCTACGAAATCATCCCGGTTGCTGCGTTGATCGCGGCCATCTACGTGTTCGCGCAAATGGCCGCCGCGTCCGAGTTCACCATTTTCCGCGTGTCCGGATTGTCTACGGGCAAGGCGCTGCGCTCGCTGCTCAAGATCGGCATACCCATGGTGTTTCTCACCTATGTGATCGGCGAAGTGGTCGGCCCCTACTCCGACCAGCTCTCCGAGAAAGTGCGGCTAGAGGCGCTGGGGTCATCGGTATCGATGAACTTCGAATCGGGCGTCTGGGTGAAAGACACGCTGACCGCGCGCGCGGACGGCGAACAGGTCACGCGCTTCGTGAACGTCGGCACGCTGAATCCGGATACGACCATTGCGAACGTGCGCATCTACGAATTCGATTCGCTGTTCCGCCTGACCAATGTGCGGATTGCGAAGAGCGGTGTGTTCCAGCCGCCGGGCCACTGGAAGCTCACCGATGTGACGGATACCGAACTGGTCGACGCGCCGCCGCAAGCCGTGAATCCCGGCGACGCGCTCAATCCCGTGTATCGCGCGAAACAGATTACGCTGCCCGAGTATTCGCTGCGCTCCGAATTGACGCCGCAGATTTTGTCGGTGCTGCTGGTGTCGCCGGACCGGATGTCGATGTTCAACCTGTTCCACTACATCCAGCATTTGACGGAGAATCATCAGGACACCCAGCGTTATCAGATCGCGTTCTGGCGCAAGATCTTGTATCCGCTCGCGGTGCTGGTGATGCTGATCCTGTCGCTGCCGTTCGCGTACCTGCATACGCGCGCTGGCGTAGTGGGTGTGAAGGTGTTCGGCGGCATCATGATCGGCATGAGCTTCCAGTTGATCAACACGCTGTTCTCGCACATAGGTACGCTGAATACATGGCCTGCGCCATTAACGGCCGCCGCGCCGGCGCTGGCGTATCTGGTCGTCGGCTTGATCGGGTTGCGGTGGGTGGACCGGCATTAGGACTTTGGGACTTTTTCGGCTTTGGAAACAGCGGAGAACGCGATGAGCAAGCACGCTTTGATCTTGTTCGGCCACGGCGCCCGCGATCCACGCTGGGCAGAGCCTTTCGAACGGCTCGCCACGAAGCTTCGGGCGCGGCGCAGCGAACCGGTGTCGCTGGCGTTTCTTGAACTGATGCCACCTGATTTACCCACGGCGATTGAACATATGGCGGCCGATGGCTGTGATGCGGTTACCGTTGTGCCTGTGTTCTTCGGTCAGGGCGGCCATATACGGCGCGACCTGCCTGAGCTGCTCGATCGATGCCGGGCGATGTTTCCATCGATAACCATTCGCTGTGCAACGGCAGTCGGCGAAGACGATTCAGTGCTCGACGCGGTCGCGGCGTATTGCGTTCGGCAGATCGAGTAAGTCGACTACCCCTCCCACCAAGATCCTGACGAATTTCTCGATGCCCCGCGAGTCACAGACTTCCGGGGCATTGTCTTGTTCCGGAAATTTCGACCCGCGCCGCGGAACCTGCTGTCCCCGACAACCCGGCAAGTTTCCCCGCTGATTGCTGAACATTTCATTAGTTTAATATCCATCGACGGGCAAAAATAGTCATATCTGACCAATTAAGCCACTTAATTGTTCAGATATGACTAATGCTGCTATATGACCTCATTGACGAATTGCGTTTTTTGTCTATACTGACCAATTAAGCAGATTTATATGTCAGATACGACAAAATGAAGCGCAATAATCGAGAATTTTCCTCCCCGGAACTCAGCCAACAGGCTGCGGGACTGGGACACGCGGTTGCAGCCGCCCGGATCGCACGCAATATGACCCGGAAGGACTTTTCCGAACGAGCCAACATTAGCCCAAGCACGCTGGTACGCATTGAAAACGGCGATGTCTCGGTCAGTTTCTCATCGTGGCTGCACGCGTTCGAACGGGCCGGACTGCTCGGATTACTCCAGCCGCTCACGAATCCGCAGAACGATGTAATCGGTGAAGCGCGACGTAAAACGGAATCCCGTGTACGTCCCCGCAAGCCCGCTTCGAAGACAGGCGAGTATGATTTTTAATACGACCACATGGAGCAAATACGTCTTCATCGCCCTGGAAGGCGCGGCCGAGGCGGTTCCTGCCGGTAAGCTCGAAATACTCGAGGAAGGCATCAGGCCGGTCGGGTCTACCTTCGTCTACGGCAACAAGTATTTGCAACGCGCCAACGCCGTTGCCGTGGACCCGGTCAGCATGACTTTGGACGAAGCGAAGAACTCCAAGGAATCCGAATTCCAGCCCCCTGCAGGACTGGCGCTGTTTGGCGCCATTCGTGACGCTGCCCCAGACTCCTGGGGACGGCGCGTCATTGAGAATATGTTGAGGGCTGCACCCGACGGTTTGCCTGAAACCGAGTACCTCGCTCACGCCGGCCCGCATCGGACCGGCGCGCTGGATTTCAGGGATTCCCCCACGGCCCCGGCGGAACCCGGCAAGCTGCCGGATGCAAAAGAGCTGTCTTATCTGCTCGACGCCGCAGCCATGATCCAGGACGGCAAGCCGGTTCCGAAGAAGCTGCAGTTGCTCTTCAGTGTCGGCGCAACTTTCGGCGGCGCAAGACCCAAAGCCGTGCTGCTGGACGATGGACGGCAATGGGTCGCCAAATTCCCTGTCGCCCGAGACGGTTTCAATGTGCCTCTAGTCGAGCGCGCGACGCTTGAACTCGCCCGCAAGTGCGGTATGCGCGTTCCCGCGACCAAGCCCGTTCACTTGCCCGATGGCCGTGATGTCATGCTGATCGAACGCTTTGACCGCGTGCCACTGGCCGCGGGCGGGTTTGGCAAACGGCATGTCGTAAGCGCGCTGACCATGCTCCGGATGCATGAGAGCGACACCGCATCGGCCAACTACGCCGATCTGGCCGACCTGCTCGGTGAACGCGGTGCGACCGGTTTCGTGGCGGCTGACAAGGTCGAATTGTTCAAGCGGATGGTATTCAACATCCTCGTGACGAATGACGATGACCATCTGCGAAATCATGCGTTTGTGTGGGACGGAGCGAACAAGGGCTGGCGCCTGAGTGACCTTTACGACGTTGTGCCGAAGCCGCAGGTCGGCTCCGATCGATTCCTCGTACTAGGCGTAGGCCCGGCAATGGGCCGGCTGGCGACGCTCGATAACGCGCTCTCAGCGGCGGGGCGATTCGGGCTGCTCAAGCATGCGGGCGTCGAAATCATCCAGCAGCTATCGGCGGTTGTGAGGGAATGGCGGACTTACTTCGAGGAATTTGGCGTTCCCAAGCGCGAGTGCGACAAGATCGCGTCGGCGTTTCGGAAACCGCAGACCATTGGTCTGCGCGAAGTAGAGAAGACATAATTCTTTAAACGCTGCTGAACAAGACGTTCGTTACAAGCGCAATTTTCTCAAGGACCGGACGACCTCGAACGAATTTGAAAAAGCCCTCGTAGGTCAGTAACCGACGAGGGCTTTTAGATGCGATGAGAGGCGACCTCTCTGAACTTCCCTTTCGGCTTGAATTAAGCGGCAGCCTGCAACGCCCCTTCCGCGCTTTGGACCGGCTCCAATGCCGACCGATCCGCAAATGCCTCGCCAATCATCAGCAAACTCGGCTGGGATGCATCGAGCCAATCCTGCGCCTGACCAATCGCCATGTCGCCCAGCGTGAGCGTCAGCGAACGCTCGCGCGGTGTGCTGCAAGCCTCGACGATAGCAACCGGCGTCGACGCTGCCTTTCCTGCATCGATCAGTTGCTGCGCGATCTCCGGTGCGCTGTCGCGGCCCATGTAGAACACAAGCGAATCCGCGCTTGCCTGCTCGCGGATTTCGTCACTGTCGGGCGCACGGCTATAGGTCGCCAACGCAACGCTGCGCGCTACCCCGCGCAAGGTCAGCGAGCGCTTCAACGTTGCGGCGCTCGCCAGCGCGGCCGTAATTCCCGGCACCACTTCGTACTCAATACCCGCTGCTTCGAGCGCGCGCATTTCTTCGTCGGCGCGGCCGAACAACATGGGGTCTCCGCCCTTCAAACGCACGACAATTTCGTGTTCGAGCGCGGCATCGACGATCTGCTTGTTGATGAAATGCTGCGCCGTCGACCGCTGTCCGCAACGTTTCCCGACCGCGATCTTGCGTGCTTCCGGCGCGTAGTCGAGCATGGCCGGCTCGATCAACGCATCGTGCAGGACGACCTGCGCCTGGCTCAACAACTTCGCGCCACGAACCGTAATCAAGTCCGCAGCACCCGGTCCCGCACCGATCAGATACACCTTACCCATAATCAATACTCAGGCTGAATAAGAGCGAATCATTCCGGCCGCAACCGTGTGATGCGTCGCTTCATCAATAAGAACAAACGCACCCGTGCCCTGATGCGTGTCGTAGGCATCGCAGACGATCGGCTTTTGCAGCGTCAGCGCCACGCGGCCGATGTCGTTCATCGTCAGATCATGGCGGTCCACCGCGTGCAGCAGCGTATGCACGTCGAGCACTTCCTTGATCGCGCCAATCCGCGCGAACACCGTGTTCGTGGTCTGCTTCAGCAAGTATTTGCGCTGCGGCGAGAGCGGCTCTTCATCGAACCAGCACAGGTCCGCATCCAGCCTCTTCGCCGGCTCGATCTTCGCGCCAGTCGTGTTGCGCGGCACGAATGTATCGCCGCGCGAGACATCGATATCTTCGGCCAGGCGAATGGTCACCGTCTGGCCCGCGAACGCACGATCCACTTGCGCCACGCCGCCCGGAACCGGCGCGATGATCTCGGCGACGGTTGCGTCGCGATTAGCCGGTAGCACCGTGATGGTATCGCCCAGCTTCACTTCGCCTGATTCCACCCGGCCCATGTAGCCGCGAAAATCATCGGCCTGACTGCCGTCCTGACGCGCGACCCATTGCACCGGGAAACGCAGCGCCTGATCGACAGGCTGCGACACCGGCAGCGCTTCAAGCAGATCGAGCAGCGGCTCGCCCGCGTACCAGGGCATGCGCTCGCTCGCGGTCACGATGTTGTCGCCCTTCAACGCTGACACCGGCACGAAGCGCACATCGGCAATTCCAAGCCGGCGCGCGAGTTCAACGTACGCGTCGCGGATCTCGTTGAAGCGCGACTCGCTAAAGTCGATCAGGTCCATCTTGTTGATCGCGACGATCACATGCTGCAGCCCAAGCAACTTGACGATCGCGCTATGGCGCACCGTCTGCGGCAACAACTGCGCGACGCCATCCTTCAATGTCACGCGCGTAGCGTCGACAAGAATAATCGCAGCGTGCGCAGTCGATGCGCCCGTGACCATGTTGCGCGTGTACTGCTCGTGGCCGGGGGTATCGGCGATGATGAACTTGCGCTTCGCCGTTGCGAAATAGCGATATGCAACGTCGATCGTAATGCCCTGCTCGCGCTCGGCTTCAAGACCATCGGTCAGCAGTGACAAATCGATTTCATCGCCAACGGTGCGCTTATTCTTCGCGCGCGACAACGCGGACAACTGATCCGACAACACCGCCTTGCTATCGAACAAGAGGCGCCCGATCAGCGTGCTCTTGCCGTCGTCAACGCTCCCTGCCGTGATGAAACGCAATACGCCGAGGTCTTCGGGTTGATGAATGCTCATGATGTTTCCCTGTTCCTTGTTTGCGGCGTGATGCTTAGAAATAACCTTGTTTCTTGCGGGTTTCCATCGCAGCTTCGGACGCTTGATCGTCCATGCGCGTGGCGCCGCGTTCCGTGATTTCCGTCACGGCCGTTTCCGCGATGATCTTCTCGACATCGTCGGCATCGCTGGCAACGGGGCAGGTGCAACTGATGTCGCCAACGGTCCGGAAACGCACTTGTGCGACTTCCGATACTTCGCCTTCCAGCAGCGGCGTGATCGGCGTCAGCGGCACGAGCAAGCCATTACGACGAATAATTTCGCGATCGTGCGCATAGTAAATAGACGGCAACTCAAGCTTCTCGCGGCCGATGTATTGCCAGATATCCAGCTCGGTCCAATTCGAAATGGGGAACACGCGCAAGTGCTCGCCGTTATGCAGGCGCGCGTTATAGATGCTCCACAATTCCGGGCGTTGCGCTTTGGGATCCCACTGGCCGAATTCATCGCGGAAAGAGAAGATGCGCTCTTTAGCGCGGGCCTTCTCTTCATCGCGACGCGCGCCGCCGATCAGCGCCGTATAACCATATTCTTCGATGGTTTCAAGCAGCGTAACCGCTTGCGCGGCGTTACGCGAATCCGTTTCGCGACGCAGGCGCACGGTGCCTTTCTTGATCGAATCTTCGACATGACCGACCACGAGCTCAGCGCCAATTTCAGCAGCACGACGATCGCGGAAGTCGATGACTTCGCTGAAGTTATGACCGGTATCGATATGAACCAGCGGGAACGGCAGCACGGTCTTGCGACCCGAGCCAATGCCAAATGCCTTCAACGCAAGATGCAGCACGACGACCGAATCTTTGCCGCCCGAAAACAGCAACGCAGGCTTGCTGCATTCGGCCACGAGTTCGCGCAGGATATGAATGGACTCGGCTTCGAGCCAGTCGAGGTGGTCCATGCGGTCGCCGCGATTGGCGACGGGGGCGTTGACTGTTGAATCGAGCGTGCTGCTCATATGCGTCGTTCCTTGGTTGCTTTGCATGACACCCAGCTTGTGGCGTCGTGCGTCAATATCAATGCGTTCAGAGCGCCGAACTTGGCGCTGCGCTGCGATCTTCCACGATCTTGATGTTCGTCACGTGCAAGCCGCATTCCTTCGTGTCCCGCGATTCCCACCACCAGCGCCCTGCCCGGCTGTCTTCGCCCGGACGGATAGCGCGCGTGCACGGCTCACAGCCAATGCTCGGATAACCACGCGCGTGCAGCGGGTTGACGGGGACATCGAAGGCTTTCAGATAGGCCCAGACATCGGCTTCGGTCCAGTCCGCGAGCGGATTGAACTTGGCGATTCCGCGTGGCGCGTCGTGCTCTTCTTCGTGCAACTCTACGCGCGTGACGGATTGCTCGCGCCGCTGTCCCGTGACCCACGCGCTCACGTCCTTCAGCGCGCGATTCAACGGTTCGACCTTACGAATGCCGCAACAGCTTTTACGCAGATCGACACTCTCATAGAACGCGTTCAGACCGTGATCGCGGACATATTCTTCAACCGCTTGCGGCTGCGGATGAAACTGTTCGATGTCGAAGCCATACCGCTCTTTCACGCGATCGATCATGCCCAGCGTTTCAGCATGCAGACGGCCCGTGTTCAGCGAGAAAATGCCGATCTTCACACCGCGCGAAAGAATCGCGTGCGTGAGCAACATATCTTCGGCGGCGAGACTGCTGGCTAGCTTGACGTTCGCATGACGTTGCGCGATGGAATCGAGCAACGCATCCAGGCGTTCGACTTTGGCTTGCAGTTCGGCATTCATGCAGACGCTCCGGCGGCGGCCGCTTTTTCACGACGACGGAACAACGGGTTCGGATCGTCTACCGCGCCTTGATACGGAATGCTCAGTTCACCGAACGCATTCAGCGCGTCGTGAATGTCTTTGTCGGCGCGGACGGCGAACGCATCGAAACCGCAACGCGCGTGAAAACGCAGTTGGTCGCGCAAGACATCGCCGATAGCCCGCAACTCACCCTTCCACTGATAACGTTCGCGCAGCAAACGGCCGATGCTGAAACCACGGCCATCGCTGAACTTGGGGAAATCGACGGCGATCAGCGCGATCTTGTCGAAATCTTCGACCAGTTCGGCGGGTTCATCGTCGGGGGCAAGCCACACGCCTATCGGTTCTTTTTTGTGCGCCGATGTCAACGCGCTCTTGTGCTCTTTCCACCACGCGAACGGCACGATCACCTTGCCGGGCAACAATGCATCGACTGCGGGCAGCGTGCCGTCTTCAGCAGCACGCACCACGGTCCAGTCGTCTTCCACCACTTCGCGATTCTTGATAATCAAAGCCATATGCTTATTCCTTAGCGACTCAACGTAGCAAATCAGGCATGCGCCGGCTGGCGCGACGCGTACACGCGTTCCTTGAACGGTGCGATGCCGATACGGCCATACGTCTCGATGAAACGCTCGCCTTCGATGCGGTTCTCGACGAACGTATCGATCACCTGCGACACCACGTCGGGCATCTCTTCCGCCGAGAACGACGGGCCGATCACGCGGCCAAGATGCGCGCCCGTTGCACCCGAGCTTTGCTCTCCGCCGAGCGTGACCTGATACCACTCCGAGCCGTCTTTATCGACACCCAACACACCGATGTTGCCAATGTGATGATGACCGCACGCATTGATACAACCCGAGATGTTGAGCGTCAGGTCGCCAAGGTCGTAGACGTAGTCGAGATCGCTGAAACGCTCTTGAATCGCTTGCGCAATGGGGATCGACTTCGCATTCGCGAGCGAGCAGAAATCGCCGCCCGGGCACGCAATGATGTCGGTGAGCAAACCAATATTCGATGTCGCGAATCCCAGCGCCTTCGCGCGTTCCCACACCGTATGCAAATCGCGCTTTTTCACGTTCGCGAGGATCAGGTTCTGCTCGTGCGAGACGCGGATTTCACCGAACGAGAATTCATCGGCGAGATCGGCGACGGCTTCCATCTGTACGTCCGTTGCATCGCCCGGCGCAATGCCCGTCGGCTTCAGCGACAACGTCACCGACGCATAACCCGGCACCTTGTGCGGACGCACGTTGCGTTCGATCCAGCGCGCGAACGGCTTGCTATCGATGAGATGCTTTTCATACGATGCATCCGTGTCCGGCAGCTTTTCATACGCGGGCGGTGCAAAAAACTGCGACACGCGGTCGAGTTCTTCTTGTGTGAGCGTGGAAGGACCATCCTTCAAATGCGCCCACTCTTCTTCCACTTGCTGCGCGAATTTCGCGGGGCTCAGCGCTTTCACGAGAATCTTGATCCGCGCCTTATACATATTGTCGCGACGGCCGTAGCGGTTATAGACACGCAACACGGCTTCGCAATACGTCAGCAGATGCTGCCAGGGCAGATCTTCCTTGATGACCGCGCCGACGATCGGCGTACGGCCCAGACCGCCACCCGCGAGAATGCTCGCGACCACTTCGCCGTCAGCGTTCTTCTTCAGATAGACGCCCAGATCGTGCACTTGCACGGCTGCGCGATCTTCCACCGAGCCGTTCACGGCGATCTTGAACTTGCGCGGCAACCACGCGAACTCAGGGTGAAAAGTCGACCATTGACGCAGGATTTCGGCCCACGGACGCGGATCGACGATTTCATCGGGCGCAACGCCAGCGAACTGATCTGCGGTGATATTGCGGATGCAATTGCCTGACGTTTGAATGCCGTGCATTTGCACCGATGCCAGCTTGCGCAGGATTTCCGGCGTCTCTTCGAGCTGAATCCAGTTGAACTGGATGTTGGTCCGCGTCGAAAAGTGGCCGTAGCCGCGGTCATGTTCCCGCGCGATGGTGCCAAGCATGCGCATCTGGTCGCTGCGCAAGTTGCCGTACGGAATCGCGATGCGGTGCATGTACGCGTGCCGCTGCATATAGAGACCGTTTTGCAGGCGCAGCGGCCGGAATTCTTCTTCGCTCAACTCGCCGGACAAACGGCGGCGTACCTGGTCGCTGTATTGAGCGACGCGTTCGTCGACGATTTTCTGGTCGATCTGATCGTATTGATACATTCGGGGGCCCCAGTTTTTAGTAGTTCCATCAGTACGGCGTCCTAGCCACGCCGCACATCGCTATTAGTAGAGTCATTGTCTGGAACGCCGTTCGGACGGTGTGTTCATTTGCTTATGACAAATACAGATATCGATATTGGAAAAATTGGCTCGATGGTAATAAACTTCCTATATATTGCAAACGACTGATAAATTACTTTGATATGCGGATGGGTTATATATGAATCTGCACCAGTTCCGCTTCGTGCGCGAAGCCGTCCGGCAGAATTACAACCTCACCGAAGCCGCTAAAGCGTTGTTTACGTCACAGCCCGGGGTATCGAAGGCGATCATCGAGCTGGAGGATGAGCTCGGGGTCGAGATCTTCACACGTCATGGCAAACGGGTTCGTTCGCTGACGGAGCCGGGACGAATTATCCTGGCATCGGTGGAAAAAATCTTGCAGGAAGTTGAAAGCCTGAAACGAGTCGGTAAAGATTACGCCGCGCAAGATCAGGGCAATCTCGTGATTGCCGCCACGCATACACAGGCGCGGTATTCGTTGCCGAATGCAATCGCGGAATTCAAGAAGCGCTTTCCGAAAGTGCACCTTTCAATTTTGCAAGGCAGTCCGACGCAGGTCGCGGAAATGGTCATACATGATCAGGCGGATATTGCGATCGCCACGGAAGCCATCGCCAACTATAAAGAACTGGTTTCGTTGCCGTGTTTCCAGTGGCATCACGTGGCCGTGGTGCAGCCGGACCATCCGCTGCTCGAGCGCAAGCTGCTGACGCTCGACGACCTCGCGCAATACCCGATTATCACCTACGACAACGCGTTCGCCGGCCGCACGAAAATCAACCAGGCGTTCGCGCTGCGTCACCTGACGCCGGACATTGTGCTGGAAGCCATTGATGCCGACGTGATCAAGACTTACGTCGAGCTGGGCCTGGGCGTGGGCATTCTCGCGGATATCGCGTTTAATCCGGAACGCGATAAACACCTTCGCGCGATGCCCGTCGGTCATCTTTTCGGCACGAATGTCACGCGGCTCGCTTTGAAACAAGGCGCGTATCTGCGCAGTTATGTGTACACGCTGGTCGAACTGCTCTCGCCTTCGATGAACCGCAAGCTGATCGAGCAGGCGCTGTCGGGTGAGCACGAAACTTACGAGCTTTGATTGAGCGGATTGGCGTACGACGTGAGACAAGAGCCACGCTCACGTCTTAAGTCGTGCCGCGCGATTTTTGTCATCCCACACTTCAGCATTTTTAAACCACACCTCTTCGCGGAGACCATCCAATGAAGTTGTCGAAGTTCATGCGCCCGGCGCTGATGTTCAGCGCGCTCGCGTTCCTTAGCGCAGCGGCCAGCGCGCAACTGAAAGTCGGTATCGATTTGTCGAGTACGGGTCCGGCGGCCGCTATCGGCATCACGAGCAAGAACGCCATGCTGATGTGGCCGAAGACGATTGCGGGTCAGCAAGCGGAATACATCATTCTCGACGATGGCTCCGATCCGGGCGCGGCCGTGCGCAATATCCGCAAGCTGATTACAGAAGACAAGGTCGATGTGATCGTCGGACCGAACATCACGCCGGCAGCCATGGCGGCGCTTGATCCGGTGGCCGAATACCAGACGCCGATGATTACGCTGATCGGCTCGGCGTCGGTTGTCGAGCCGCAGGAAGGCAAGAAGGTGTGGGCGTTCAAGATGGCCCAGACCGACCGCGCGATGGCCGACGTCATGACCCGCACGATGGTCAGCCGGAACGTGAAGACGGTTGGTTTCATCGGTTTCGCCGATAGTTACGGCGATAGCTGGTTCAACGAGTTTTCGAAGTTCGCCGAGCTGCGGCATATCAAGGTGGTCGCGAGCGAGCGCTTTAATCGTACCGACGCTAGCGTGACCGGGCAGATTCTCAAGCTGATGGCCGCGAAGCCGGATGCGGTGCTGATTGCCGGCGCGGGTACGCCGACGGTGTTGCCGGAACGCACGTTGATCGAGCGCGGTTATAAAGGCGCGATTTATCAGACGCACGGCATTGCGACGCCGGAGTTCATCAAGCTCGGCGGCAAGGACGTGGAAGGAACGCTGTTCCCCACGCAACCGGTCGTGGTCGCGCGGACGTTGCCGGCTGATCATCCGTCGAAGAAAGCGGCGCTGGCTTTTGTCGATGCTTACGAGGCGAAGTACGGCAAGGGCACGGTCACGCAATTTGCCGGCGATTCGGCCGGGGTTTATCCGCGGCTGCAGGATGCGGTCGGACGCGCGCTGAAGGCCGGGCAGCCGGGGACGGTGGCATTTCGGGTGGCGCTGCGCTCGGAGCTGGAACACGCGCATGAACTGGTCGTGCCGAACGGCGTGGTCAACACCAGCGCCACCGATCACGTCGGCTTGGATCAGCGGGCCAGCGTGATGGGCATCATCAAGAACGGCCAGTTCACGTATTTGAGCCAGTGAGTGCAGCGGTCTGCCACGTGTCTCCAAGGGCTTGCCCGCGGAAACGATTTTCGGCATAATCGCTGACTTGCCGGTTGGCGTCGGATTTTTCCGCCTCCAGTCGGCTGATTCAAATGCTGTTTGCCCGGGTGGTGAAATTGGTAGACGCAGGGGACTCAAAATCCCCCGCCGCAAGGCGTGCCGGTTCGATTCCGGCCCCGGGCACCATTTCCGAAAAGCCGTTTCTGCGTATGCAGAGACGGCTTTTTCGCATTTGGGCGCTGGTTGGAGTCTGCTGGGCAGTTGCGGCTGACGACCGAAAGCCACTGGCCGCCCTTCGCCGCCACGATTGTTTCTCTCCTTTAAAAGCCGGGCCGCACAAACAGATATCATGTGCGCTCATTAATACCTGCCGTGCTTACCCGGCATTCCTGCTGGAGTTTCTATGGCCTCATCCCCTGATAGCGTCAGCATGGCGTTGTTTTGCGACTTCGAAAACGTCGCCCTCGGCGTGCGCGACGCGAAATACGACAAGTTCGACATCATGCCGGTGCTCGAACGGCTGCTGCTCAAAGGCAGCATCGTGGTGAAAAAGGCTTATTGCGACTGGGATCGCTACAAAGGTTTCAAAGCGGCCATGCACGAAGCGAGTTTCGAGCTGATCGAAATCCCGCACGTGCGCCAGTCAGGCAAGAACTCAGCGGACATCCGGCTCGTCGTCGATGCGCTCGATCTCTGCTACACCAAATCTCACGTCGATACATTCGTCATCATCAGCGGTGATTCGGACTTCTCGCCGCTCGTCTCGAAGCTGCGCGAGAACGCAAAGAAGGTGATTGGCGTCGGTGTAAAAAACTCGACCTCCGACCTGCTCGTCGCGAACTGCGATGAATTTATTTTCTACGATGACCTCGTGCGCGAGCAGCAACGCTCGATCGCCAAACGTGAAGCGCGCGAGGCGCGTGAAGCACGCGACGCACGGGATGCGAACGCAGCGGCATCATCGTCGGCGAAGCGCTCACCCGAGGAAGGCCAGCCCAAGCAGGAACTCGAAGCCCGCAAGGCCAAGGCCATCGCGATTGCGGTGGAAACGTTCGATGACCTCGCCTCCGAGCGCGGCGAAAGCGGGAAGATCTGGGCGTCGGTGCTCAAGAGCGCAATCAAGCGGCGCAAGCCCGATTTCAACGAGTCGTACTACGGGTTTCGCGCATTTGGCAATCTGCTGGAAGAAGCGCAAGTGCGTGGTCTGCTCGAAGTGGGCCGGGACGAGAAATCGGGTTCGTTCGTGTTTCGCACGCAATCGGTGGCGGTCACTGAATCCGTGAGGGATATCGAGGCGCCCATCGCGCAGAAGGAAAATCGGCAGGCGGGTAACTCAGGCAACTCAGGCAACGACCGGAATCGGAGGAAAGGCCGCAACCCGCGTCAGCAAGTTTCCGAACCCCTCTTCGATGAACCGCGCGATGCTCAAGCCGTAACGCCTTCCGAAGCGCGTGACGAACACGATCGCGGGGACGAACCGAACCAACGATCGCAAGTCGGGGAACCGCTTGTCGACGCATCGCAAACCGCGCAACAACCTGAGGCGCAGCCGGAAGCGCGACCCAGGCAAGGGCGTGACCGCAATCGTCGGAACAATCGGAACCCTAGGCCGCAGGTTCACGAACCGCTGTTCGATGTAGCACAGGAACTGCCACCCGAAACTCACGTAGAAACTCGCGCGGAAGCCGTCGGCGAGCGACCATTCTTCACGCTGCCGGTGAAGGCTAAGGATGAATTCGTGTTCGTGGAGCGCTCGGAAGAAACGCCTGCGCATCCCATCGAAGTCAGTGAAGCGCCGTCACCCAAAACTGGCGCGGCGCGGCGTGGACGTCAAGCAGCGGCGAAAAAAGTCGTGGAAAAAACTCAGCCGGAAGCGCCGGTTGAGAGTGTCGCCGCAGCCGAAAGTGTCGCCAGCACGGACAAGCCCGCCGCAAAGAAAACGGCAGCGAAAAGGGCACCGCGTAAAACGGCCCCGGCCAGCCGGCGTCCGCGAAAGACGGCGGCCGCAACTAGCGAAGAGTGAACGGTTGAGGACGCGTCATCGCCATGACTTGGTTGTCATGGCGATGACGGTCTGGGTGGCTGAACGTCCGGCTGCCTATGCCGCAGCGCTCAACGCAACGTCGCATCACCTCACATCACGTCAAGGCTCCGGGATCTCGAGATCCATCAGCGCCGAGCTTAGCGATTTCCCGTGCGCATCCAAAGCGAGCGATCGCGTCACGCCCCCACCCAGCGCGCGCCCGAGCACGAAATTCATCGCCGCTATTCCCGGCAATTCGAAGCGCGTCACATCGCCCTTCACCACATCGCTGAGATGCGCTTTTACGCGCTCCGGCGTGATATGCGCGAGCAGATGATCGTAGTGCCGCGCGTCGTAACAGATCACCGATACATTCAGCGTATTGCCCTTATCGCCGGTTCGGGAATGAGCAAGTTGGCGTAGTTTCATCTCAAGCCTCCACCATTTCAAACGATGGCCGTAAAAGTTCGCGCGGCAACAACACCGACTGCACCGCTATCACTTCGCGCGTTGTCTTTGTCACCCCGCCGCCGCCAGCCGGACCATTGGTATAAAGCGTCTCGACTTCATTGCCGATACGAACCGCTTCATCCATCGAATCCGTTCGACCGGCCACGCGCAAACGAACCTCATACGGCTCCGCGTTACGCTCTCCCAGCGTCGCGCCATGCAATGAATCGATACCGATCAAATCGAAGCGCAGTTCGCTGGTCACGACGCCCGTTATCTCCAACCGTTCACGCACAATCTCGAGCGCCAGTTTCGCGCGCGCGACCGCGCCCGGACCGCCATACGAAATCTGCCCCTCGCCGATAAACCCATCCACGTAAGCCACGGTCACCTTCAATGTTTCCGTGCGCGATGTCCCGCGTCCACCGCTCACCCGCACGCGATCCGGCGCCTGTTCCACCACGCAAACCTGCGTGAAGTCGGCGACTACATCTGGCTGCAGATATCGGCGGGGATCGTGGATTTCGTACAGCAGCTGCTCCTTGCATGTGGCCTCCGTTACTCGACCGCCGGCGTGCGCGACCTTCGTGATCGTGACGTTTCCATCGGCGTCGACCTCGCCTATCGGAAAGCCGAGGCGCGCGAGCATCGGAACATCCTTGAAACCAGGATCAGCAAAATAACCGCCCGTAATCTGTCCCGCGCATTCGAGCAGATGCCCCACCACGGTTGCCTGACCGAGCGTGTTCCAATCGTCCATCGGCCAGCCGAATGCGTGGATCAGCGGCGCCGTGAACAACGACGGATCGGCCGCGCGGCCGGTGAGCACGATATCGGCGCCGGCCTTTAACGCATGGACAATCGGCTCCGCGCCCAAATACGCATTCGCCGAAACAAGCCGGCTGTCGTAGGTGGCAACGCTGTCGCCCGACTCTTCGAACACATACGCCCCTTGCCTCACTACATCGAGTACATCGTCGCCGCTCACGGCCGCGATTTTCAAACCGCTCAACCCCAGCTCATGCGCAATCGATGCCGTCTTGCGTGCCGCCGCCAGCGGATTCGCCGCGCCCATGTTCGAGACAATCTTCACACCGTTACGCACGGCGGCCGGCAATACCGCGCGCATCCTGGCTTCGAGCAACGGGTCGTAACCCAGCTCCGGATCTCTCCGACGCACTTGTTGCGCCAGTGCAATGGTTCGTTCTGCCAAGCACTCGAACACGAGATAGTCGAGCGCCCCGTGTTCGACCAGTTCGACAGCGGGTTCGATGCGATCGCCCGAGTAACCCGCGCCCGCGCCGATCCGCACGCGGGTAGCCCGGGTCGCAACGTTGAGTGCAGCAGTCATACCCATTCCTTGCGTTAAAAAACGCGCTCAAAGAGGAAAGATGCCCAGCACGACGCACGCGATCGTCATGACGATCGATGCGCCGAACAGCAGCGGAAAAGTGAATTTCTGATGATCGGCGAGATCGATACCCGTCAGCCCGACGACGAGGAATGTCGCGGGAGTGAGCGGGCTGACCGGGAATCCCGTTGTCATCTGGCCGAGTAACGCTGCTTGTCCGACATGCACGGCCGGCACGCCAAGCTGCCCCGCTACTTCCGCGATGACCGGCAGCACGCCGAAGTAGAACGAGTCGGGGTCGAAGAGCATGCTAAGCGGCATCGACAGGAAGCCAAGTGCGACGGGAATGTGCGTGGCCATCGAAGCCGGCACAAAACCTACGGCGGCTTGCGCCATTGCCTTGAGCATGCCGCTGCCTTGCATGACACCCGTGAACACACCCGCTGCGAGCAGAATGCCGGCCATCAACAGCGCGGCGCGCGCGTGCGCATCAATGCGCTGGCGCTGCATATCCACGTTCGGATAGTTGACCAGTAACGCGACGCACAGCCCGACCATGAACATGATCGCCGGCGGAATCTTTTCGCCCATGACGACCATCGTGCCGAGCACTATCAGCGTCAGCACGATGTTGAACCAGAAATTTTTCGGACGACGCAGCGCCTTTTGTTCGTCGGTGAGTTCGCGTTTCGGCATCGGGATTGCGCCGTCAGCGCCGGTATATCCCAAGCGCTTCTCCTCGCGTCGGCCGAGCCACCAGGCCACGCTGAACACAAACACGAGACCCACGATCTGCACCGGAATCAACGGATTGAATAACGCCGATATAGGCAGATGCAACGACGCCGACGCCCGGATCATCGGCCCGGTCCATGGCAGGAAATTGATCCCGGCTGCCATCGATGCCGCCGCAGCGAGCACGCGCCGATCCATCTTGAGACGATCGTAAAGCGGCAGCATCGCGGGGATGGTGACGAGAAAACACACCGCGCCCGAGCCGTCGAGGTGAATCAGCAGCGCGAGCAGCGTCGTGCCCATCACAATGCGCGTCGGCCGCGTGCCCACCGTGCGCAAGATGCGGTCGATGATCGGATCGAGCGTGCCGGCGTCGGTAATCGTGCCGAAGTACAGGATCGCGAAGACGAACATGCCGACCACAGGCGCGAGGCTCTTCAGCCCGTCGATGACAAACTTGCTGGTCTGCAAGCCGAAGCCGCCAATCAGCGATGCCGCTATCGGCACGATGATCAGCGCCACCAGCGGCGACATCCGTTTTGAAAGAATCGCCGCGAGCAGGACGACGATAGTGGCGAGGCCAAGTAGAGGCAGCAAGGTTTGTCTCCAATCTTTTCATCGATTGTTTTATGTGTCAACCAAGCGTAGTTTCGCAACGTCGATAAAACAATTGAAATGATTTGATGGCAGCAATCACGTTTCGTAATAGACCGAAAACATGGACCTGAATCTCCGCGATATCCGCGCGTTCATCGCCGTCGCGCAGGCGGGCAGTTTCACGCGCGCTGCCGTGCGGCTGCATTTATCGCAGCCCGCGTTGACCGTGCAGATACGGCGCCTCGAAGAGACGATTGGCGCGCGGCTGTTCGACCGCAATAGCCGCAGCGTTGCGCTGACGCCGGTCGGTCGGGACCTGCTGCCGGTCCTGCAAAGGTCGCTCGGCGACATGGAGCAGGTTCTCCACGACGCCCGCGCGCTCAGCGACGGCTCCGCCGGCACGGTGAGGCTGGCGTGCCTGCCGTCGTTCGCCGCAAGCTTGCTGCCCGACCTGATCCAGGATTTCAGGCGCGAGTTGCCGCACGCGTCGTTTCAAATCCGCGATGTGGTCGCGAGCGTTGTCAATACGCTGGTACGGAACGAGGATGTAGACGTAGGACTGACCGGCGGCGATGTCACCGATCCCTCGCTGGAAGTTCTGTACGCGGGTGAGGACCGGCTGTGCGTCGTGTGCCCGGAGGGGCATCCGATGACATCGGGCAAGCGGATCGGCCTGGAGAAGATCGTCCGTTATCCGCTGGTATTGACGGCGGCGGGAACGAGCGTGCGAGCGGTGGTTGACGCCGCGTTCGAACTCGCGGGCTACGCGCCCGTACCGACCTGCGAGCCGACCTACATGATGACGGCGGTGGCCATGGTTCGTGCCGGGCTCGGTGTGACCATCCTGCCGCGTTCAGCGCGCGAGGTGCGCGCTGAACCGGCGCTGGTGGCTAGGGTTATCGATGAACCGAGTTTCGTGCGGCCCATCGCGCTCGTGAAAAAACGCGGGCGTACTTTGCCGCCGGTGACAGAGGCGTTTGTAAGCTTGATCGTGAAAGGGCTCGGGGAGCGTGAAGAACATAACTAACGCACGTAAGCGAACACCGCCAGCGCCGCCATGACCGTGATCGCGCCGCCAATGCGCGTCGCGATCTGCGCGAACGGCATCAGCTCCATGCGATTGCCACCCCAAAAAACCATACGGCGGCAAGCTTGCGCGTGCCGCCGTATGGTGCGCTTGAAACATGCTGTCTCCAGGCGCCGACCTTGAGCCCTTGCCGCTTACTGCGGCTGGCCCTTGTCGTTGGTACCCATGGCCGAAGCGGCTGCAGCAGCCGATGCGCCCTTCGCGTGCGATGCCTTGTCTTGCTGATGCAACGTCGTACCGCCTGTGCCCGACGCAGCCTTCTTATGCTTGAAATGCGGCAGATGCGGTTTCGGTTCTTTCGGGCTGACAGGAGGCTTGCTTTCGTCCGTCTTCGGACCGCCGCCGCCACCAGCACCTTGAGCCATTGCCGCACCAGCGAACGCGAAAGCGAGCGCACCAACCATTGCAATTTGCGAGAACTTCTTCATTACCAATCTCCCTGGAGTTGTGAATCGATTGCAGCACCGCATTGTTGTTCGAAATGCATGGAATTTCAACGAATTCAGAATATTCCTAGCGAAAATTGGTCTTGGCGAGTTCCACGATTTCGTCGCCGCGACCGTTCAGGATCGCTCGCAACATGTAGAGGCTGAAGCCTTTTGCCTGCGCCAATTCCACTTTGGGCGGCATCGCGAGCTCGTGCTTTGACGTGACGACATCGACGAGCGCCGGCCCCGGATAAGCGAAAGCCTTCTGCAGAGCCTCTGCGATGTCTTCCGACTCCTCCACCCGGATGCTGAAAATGCCCGCCCCTTGGGCAATGGCCGCGAAGTCGGTTTTGGCCAGATCGACGTTGGTATCGAGGTAACCGGCGGCCTTGAGCTCCATCGAAACGAAGCCGAGCAGACTGTTGTTATAAACCACCACTTTGATCGGCAGATCGAGTTGGCGGGCGCTGAGCAAGTCGCCGAGCAGCATCGATAAACCGCCGTCGCCCGAGAGCGAGACCACTTGCCGCCCCGGATTTGCGCCCTGTGCGCCGAGGGCCTGGGGCATCGCATTGGCCATGGAACCGTGGTTGAACGAGCCGTGAAGCTGGCGTTTGCCGTTCATCGTGAGATAACGCGCCGCCCAGACGGTCGGCGTGCCGACATCGGCGGTAAAAATGGCGTCTTCCGATGCGGCTTCGTTAATCAGTTTCGTCAGGTATTGCGGGTGAATCGGCTTGCCGGGGCCGGACGGCGTGGCGAGTTCATCGAGTCCCTTTCGCGCCTCTGCGTAGTGCTTGCGGGCGGTATCGATGAACTTGCGGTCGGTCTTGCGCGTGAGTTTCGGCAGTACGGCCGCGATCGTCTCCTTGACCGTGCCGACCAGTCCGAGCGCGAGTGGTGCACGCGCGCCGAGCTTCGAGCCGCGCCAGTCGACCTGGATGATCTTGGCGTCGGTGGGATAGAACGGCCGGTAGGGAAAATCGCAGCCGAGCAGCAGCAGCGTGTCGCACGACATCATCGCGTGGTAGCCGGAGCTGAAACCGATCAGCCCCGTCATGCCGACATCATACGGGTTATCCCATTCGATGAACTGCTTGCCGCGCATCGCGTGGACGACCGGTGCGCCGAGCGCGTCCGCGAGCGCGACCACTTCGTCGTGCGCGCCCGCGGTGCCGCTGCCGCACATCAGCGTCACCGCGTCCGAACCGTTCAGCATGGCCGCGAGACGGTCTATATCGATGTCCGAGGGCAGGATGGTCGACGGCCCCGTGGCCGACCACGCCGGCTTTTCCGCGGGCGCGTCGCTCAGTGCCACGTCGCCGGGCAACACGATCACGGCAACGCCGCGCTCTTCGATCGCCGTGCGCATCGCGCGGGCGAGCACGCGGGGGAATTGCGCGGCGCTCGACACCAGTTCGACGTAGTGGCTGCATTCCTTGAACAGCGCGGTGGGGTGAGTTTCCTGGAAATAGCCCAGCCCGATTTCCGTCGATGGAATATGCGCGGCAATCGCCAGCACCGGCTGCTGGTTACGATGGCAGTCGTACAAGCCATTGATCAGGTGCAGATTGCCCGGGCCGCAACTGCCGGCGCACACGGCAAGCTTGCCCGTCGATGCCGCATCGGCGCCTGCTGCAAACGCGGCTACTTCCTCGTGGCGGGTGTGCATCCAGCGGATGGAGCCGGCCTGGTCGAGGCTATAAGCGAGCCCGTTCAGGCTGTCGCCCGTCACGCCCCAGATGCGCTCGACGCCCGCTGCCGCCAGCGTCCTGGCCAAAAATTCCGCAACCGTGTTTCTTGCCATGTCCTGCTCCTTGGATGGATAAGCGAATCGGAGTGGTCGATCGGAGGCCGGGTCGTCAGCATCCTTTCGTCATACACGTGCAAAAACAGATCAAAACAGGTGCAAAGGGAAAAGCATAAACGTGATGGAGCGGATCAAATATGAAAAAACCTTAATCGACATGCTTTACGAATGGCCGACGACGGCGGTTGAAGGATGTTCGTGCAGCGTTCAGGCACGAAGGGACAAACGTCGAGCTCGGCGTTCTCCGCGCGGGATAGAAACACGCTGGTTGCTAGAATGTCCGTCCCCTCTCCCCGCCTGAGCCAAGAACCGCCCCGATGGATCTCGAACGCATTCTCTTCACGCAGGGCTTCGGCTCGCGCCGCCAATGCCGGGCGCTCGTCGCTGACGGCCGCGTGTCCATCGCGGGCTCGCCGTGTACGAATGCCGCCACCGATATCGCATCCGACGCGCTCTCGTCGTTCGAGTTTCAAGTCGATGGCGCTCAATGGCTGTATCGGGAAAAGGCATATCTGGCGCTGAACAAACCACCGGGCTACGAGTGTTCACGTGATCCGCAGCATCATCTGAGCGTTTTTCACCTGATACCGCCGCAATTAACGGAGCGTGGCGTGCAATGCGTGGGACGTCTTGATCAGGGCACGACCGGCCTTCTGCTCCTCTCCGATGACGGCGCGTTCGTGCATGCGTTCACATCGCCGAAACGCAAGGTGCCGAAGGTATATCTCGCGACCACGCGCCATCCGTTAGACGATGCTCAACTCTCGGCGCTTCGCAACGGCGTGTTGCTGCATGGCGAATCACAGCCAATCGCAGCTGTTGGCGCAGAAAAGCGCGACGAGCGGGAACTCGAGCTCTCGGTGCTCGAAGGCAAATACCATCAGGTGAAGCGGATGGTTGCAGCGGCGGGGAACCGCGTGGAGCAATTGCATCGGGAGCGTATTGGCGGTTTTGCGCTACCCGATGATCTGACCGAGGGCCAATGGCGCTGGCTGGACGATGCAGACCTCGCGATGCTGCGGCAAAGCTGACGCGCGTCGTGCGTCATGTTCGCAAGACCACGCGCTGCATCCATCCGATAGTGGCAAGCGTAAAGGTGGTATCCCTCTGTTTTAAATACCTATGCCCCAACAACAAAAACGCCGCATCGTGACATTCGGTCTTGCCAGTCTTGGCGCTGCGGCGCTCGCCGCGTGCAGTCCCGTGAAGCTTTTGAACGCCACGATTCCGTCGAGTGGCTACAAGAAAACATCAGCCATTGCGTACGGCAGCGATCCGCGTCAGGTGCTCGATGTCTACGTGCCCACCGCCGCGGCAAGTACTCAACCGCGTCCGGTCGTCGTGTTTTTCTACGGCGGAAGCTGGCAAACCGGCGATCGGGCCAATTACCTGTTTGTCGCGCAAGCCTTGACGTCGCGAGGCTACGTGGCGGTGCTGCCGGATTACCGCACGTATCCGGAAACAGCGTTTCCTGGTTTCGTAAACGATGCCGCGTCCGCCACGCGCTGGACACGCGACCACGCACACGAATTCGGCGGCGATCCGTCGCGGCTTTTTGTAATGGGCCATTCCGCAGGCGCTCATCTGGCCGCGCTGATCGCGACCGATCCGCGATACCTCGCTTCGCAATCGATGTCAAAAGCCGACTTGCGCGGGATGATCGGCCTGGCTGGACCTTACGATTTCCTGCCGCTCACCGATCGCACGCTATTCGATGTCTTCCCGGCAAACACGCGCGCCGAGAGCCAGCCGATCAATTACGTCACAGGCCACGAGCCGCCGATGTTCCTCGCCGCCGGCACCGCCGACACCGTCGTCGATCCCGGCAACACCGACCGTCTGGCGGCCGTGTTGCGCAAACATGGCGACTCGGTGGAAGTGAAGCATTACGACGGTTTCGGCCATGTGCGAATTGTCTCGGCACTGGCGTTGCCGCTGCGGGGAAGCTCGACGGTGCTGGCGGATTTATCGTCGTTCATTGATTCGCAATAAGCGCCCGATGAGCGCCCCGATAAACGCCATGAATCGCACCGCGCCAATTCAATAGGTGTTAACACAATACGTTGGCGCTGCACTGCAGCATGCCTTTCTTACGACGGAAATCTATACTGCTTTCACGACTATTAAAAGAAGCAGGAGGGCCACCATGGCCGCTCACATGACCATTGCAATGATTGCGTTCGTGGCAGTCAGCGTGTTGTTTATCGTCGGATTGGGGGTGACCATGCATCTGCGCCATCGCTATCAGCCCAACCTGATTGGTGCGCTTATCGGGGCCTTGCTGTGCTTTATCCTGCTGGAGACGCTTCCGGTTCTGATGTGACGGCGGAGTGAACGTCCTGCTTGCTCAGGAACTCGCGCAGGAAGTCGTCGATGCTCGGATAACGCAGCGCGTAACGCATCTCGTCTCGCAGCCGGGCGTTCTGCAAACGTCGCGATTCGCGCATGAACGAGAGCATCATGGGCTCGAGTTGCGCCTCTGCCTGCTCGCGTGAAATGCGAGGCGCGCGTGGCAATCCGAACGCATCGGCAACCAGGTCGAAATAATCGCCCATGCGCAAGTCGCTATCGTCCGATGCATGCACCACGCGCTGCGGCAGCGCCCGCCGGATCGCGAGCACGAGAATGGCGGCGAGATCGTCGGCGTGGATATGGTTCGTGTAGACATCGTCGGCAGGCGCCAGGGCCGGCGTGCCCTTCTGCAGCCGTGCCAACGGCAGGCGGTTGCCGGCGTAGATCCCGGGAATCCGCACAATCGATGCACTCATCACACCGCGCCGGGTCGCACCGCGCAATTGCGTTTCCGCCGATACCCTCCGTTTCGCGCGCACGTTGTCCGGCCTGACCGGGCGAGTCTCGTCGATCCACGCCCCGCCGCAATCGCCGTAAACGCCGGACGTGCTCGCATAAATCAGGCGGATCGGCGCCCGGCGAGCGACGGCGCCCCAAACCCGGTCGGGTACAATAGACGCACTTTTTATGGGCCTGGCGTGCGCGTTGATACCCATTCTGGCCGCCGCTGGCATGCTGCTTTTGAAGGTCGCGCGAAACCATCCGCGCCACCCTCGCTGACGAGCCACGGCGCTGGTCGCTTCGCGCGCAACGGACCGTCGCGGCGCACTCAGCGCGGCAATCAGCGCGCGGGTCCTGCTGTCGTCGTCGCCGGTTTTCTGGGGTGGCGCGAGATGCAGCACCGTGGATGCAAGACCGGCCAGCCGTCGCAGGCTGCGGCGCTCGTCCAGGTTGCCAATCAACGGCGTTGTGCCGGCTGCGCGCAGCTCGGCGGCGCGCGCCGGTTGACTTGAAAGTGCTATCACGCGAGGCGCGTCAGCGCGGTGTGCGAGAAGCGGCACGCAACGCAGGCCGACATCGCCGCAACCGGCAATCAGCACACGCGCGCGGCGTAGTTTTCGAGTGGCGATCATGCTGTCGATTGTAGCCGCGACAGCTTTTGCATTTGTTTCATTCAACTCATCCAGGATCTATGGCTTTCAACGTTACGCTCCGGCAAAGCGGCCGGCAGTTCCAGGTAGAACCCGACGAAGCGGTGCTGCTCGCCGCCCTGCGGCAGGGCATCGGTCTTCCCTACGGCTGCAAGAACGGAGCCTGTGGTTCATGCAAGGGCACGATCGTCTCCGGCGAAGTCGAGCAAGCGCCGCATTCGTCGTCGGCGTTGTCCAACGACGAAAAAACCCGCGGCATGGCGCTGCTGTGCTGCGCGACGGCCAAGGGCGACCTGACGGTCGACGTGCGCGAAGTGGCGGGCGTAGGCGACATACAAGTCAAGAAGCTGCCTTGCCGCGTGAATGCGCTTGAGCGCAAGGCCGCTGACGTCATTGAACTGAAGCTGCAATTGCCGGCCAACGAACGGCTGCAGTACCTGGCCGGCCAGTACATCGAATTCATCCTGAAGGACGGCAAGCGCCGCAGTTATTCGATGGCAAGTCCGCCGCACCACGAGGGCCCAATCGAACTGCACGTTCGCCACATGCCCGGCGGCACCTTCACGGACCACGTGTTCGGCCCCATGAAAGAGCGTGACATCCTGCGCTTCGAAGGCCCGCTCGGCACGTTCTTCCTACGTGAAGATTCAGAGAAACCCATCGTGTTGCTGGCTTCCGGCACGGGCTTCGCACCGATCAAGGCGATCATCGAACACGCGGTGTTCAAGAATTTGAACCGGCCGATGACACTCTATTGGGGCGGCCGCCGTAAGCAAGACCTGTACATGATGGACATGGCGGAGCAATGGGCGAAGGACGTGCCGAACTTCTCGTTCGTGCCGGTGCTGTCGGAACCCGATGCAACCGACGCCTGGACCGGCCGCACGGGCTTTGTTCATCGTGCTGTCATTGAAGATCTGCCAGACTTGAGCGCATATCAGGTGTACGCCTGCGGCGCGCCGGTGATGGTGGAATCCGCGCAGCGTGATTTCACGAGCCACCACCGTTTGCCGGAGGACGAGTTCTACGCCGATTCGTTCACCAGCGCGGCGGATCTCGCTAATCCGGTATGAATGCGCCGGTTTAAACGTACTTCCGCAAGTTGAGAGCGTGGCGGCTCGACAAAAAAATCGGGCCGCCATGGTTTACACGCAGGAACTTCGTATCGTATTCTTCGCGAATGCTCAAAATTTACGCCGCTCTTCGACGTCGCTCGCCGCTCCCTTAGGGATGCCGCTGGCTCGTCACGGATTGGCGCTTGAGTTTTCGAACCAGCGCACACTTCGCCACTATGAAGCCACGGAATTCCGTGGCTTTTTGCATTGTGGGTTCGGTTTTTTATCTCGCCGCTTTTTTTACTTGCTGTTTTCGTGGAGCCCGCCGTCATGAATTTCCAAGAGTATCCCGTCGAATCGCTGATGTTCATCACGAACCGTCCTGAGATCGTGTTCACGCACGGCAAGGGTTCCTGGCTCTACGACAACAACGAGAAGCGATACCTCGACTTCATCCAGGGCTGGGCGGTGAATAGTCTGGGTCATTGCAACGACGGCATGATCGAAGCCATGGACAAACAGGCGCGCACGCTCATCAATCCGTCGCCGGCGTTCTACAACGCGCCGATGGCCCAGCTCGCCGGTTTGCTCACCGCGAATAGCTGCTTCGACAAGGTGTTCTTCGCCAACAGCGGCGCCGAAGCCAATGAAGGCGCGATCAAGCTCGCGCGCAAGTGGGGCAAGAAATTCAAGGGCGGTGCGTACGAGATCATCACGTTCGATCACAGCTTCCACGGCCGGACGCTGGCGACCATGTCGGCGAGCGGCAAGCCGGGCTGGGACACCATCTATGCACCGCAAGTGCCGGGCTTCCCGAAGGCTGACCTGAACGACATCGCGTCGGTGGAAAAACTCATCACCGATAAAACCGTCGGCGTGATGCTCGAACCTATCCAGGGCGAAGGCGGCGTGATCCCGGCCACACGCGAGTTCATGCAGGCATTGCGCGCGCTGACGAAGAAACACAACCTGCTGATGATCGTCGATGAAGTGCAAAGCGGCTGCGGCCGCGCCGGCACTTTGTTCGCGTATGAATTGTCGGACGTGGAACCGGACATCATGACCCTCGGCAAGGGCATTGGCGGCGGCGTGCCGCTGGCCGCGTTGCTCTCGACCAAGGAAGTGGCGTGCTTCGAACCCGGTGACCAGGGCGGCACGTACAACGGCAATCCGCTGATGACAGCAGCAGGCTTCTCGGTGATTTCGCAACTGACCGCGCCGGGCTTCCTCGAAGGCGTGCGCGAGCGTGGCGAATACCTGAAGGCGCAGTTGTTGCAGCTATCGGAAGAGCGCGGTTTCAACGGTGAACGTGGCGAAGGTTTGTTGCGCGCGTTGCTGCTCAATAACGACAACGGTCCGAAGATTGTCGAAATGGCACGTGACATGGGACCGGACGGTTTGCTGCTGAACGCCGCGCGCCCGAACCTCTTGCGCTTCATGCCTGCGCTGAACGTGACGAAGGACGAGATCGACCAGATGATGTCGATGCTCCGTTCCGTGCTGGACGCGCTGTGATTATCCGGGTCTTCGATGAGCGCGACACGCAGGACGTGCTCGCGCTCTGGGCACAAGCGTTTCCGGAATACGCCGCGCCTGGCAAACCACAGCGTGATCCGCGTTTATCGATTCGAAACAAGCTCGCCATGCAGCCGGAGTTTTTCTTCGTCGGCATGCTGGAAGAGCGTCTGATCGGAACGGTGATGGTGGGTTACGACGGGCACCGCGGATGGATGTATTCGCTCGCGGTCGCCGAGGATCAACGCGGTAACGGTTATGCCCGCGCGCTGGTCGAGCACGCGGAACGCGCGCTTGCCGCTATCGGGTGTCCGAAGCTGAATCTGCAGATCATGGCGAACAAGCCTGAAACGAAGGCGTTTTACGCGAAGCTCGGTTATCAGATGGATGAAGTGGTGAGCTTCGGCAAGCGGCTTTGATCACGCATTAAACTGAAAAAGCCGCATGCCCTTCTTCAAAGGCATGCGGCTTCTTCATTCATCAATCTACGATCCTACTCACCCAAGTAAGCAGCCCGCACCTTTGGATCGTCCAGCATGGTCTTCGCGTCACCCGACATGGTGACCAGACCCGAATCCATCACATACCCGCGATTCGCCGCCTGCAACGCCAGCCGCGCGTTCTGCTCAACCAGCAGCACCGTCAGTCCTTCGCCCGAAATCTCGCGCACCACTTCGAAGATCTTCTCGACCATTATTGGCGAGAGACCCATCGACGGTTCGTCGAGCAGCAACAACTTCGGCCGCGACAACAGCGCACGCGCCATGGCCAGCATCTGCTGCTCACCGCCCGACAACGTGCCCGCATACTGCGACGCCCGCTCTTTCAGCCGCGGGAAGAAGCCGAACATGCGGTCGGTGTCCTTGTCGATCTCGTCCTTGTCGTTGCGCAAGTACGCGCCCATCTGCATGTTTTCAAGAATCGACATGCGCGCAAAAATACCGCGTCCTTCCGGCACCATCGCGAGGCCGCGCTTGAGCAATTCATGCGACGGCACACCCTTGATCGACTCGCCCATATATTCAATGTCACCCGCCGAATACGCCTTCAGGCCCGTGATGGCTTTCATCGTGGTCGTCTTGCCTGCGCCGTTCGCGCCGATCAGCGTCACGAGTTCGCCCTTGCCCACTTCCAGGTCCACGCCCTTGACGGCGTGAATGCCGCCATAGCTGACCTGCAGTCCCTTGATCTTCAGCATTGCTGCGCCGTTGGCGCCATTCGTCGTAGCCATCAGTGAACCCCTGCCCCGAGATAAGCCTCGATCACCTTCGGATCCTTCTGCACGTCCTGCGGCAGACCCTCGGCGATCACCTTGCCGTAATCGAGCACCGTCATCCGGTTGCACAATCCCATCACCAGTTTCACATCGTGTTCGATCAAGAGGATCGTGCGGCCGTCGCTGCGAATCTTGTCGAGCAGGCGCGTGAGCTCGACCTTCTCCGTCGCGTTCATCCCGGCGGCGGGTTCATCGAGTGCGAGCAGCTTCGGATCGGTGGCCAGCGCACGCGCAATTTCCAGACGGCGCTGGTGTCCGTACGACAAGTTGCGCGACGTGTAGTCCGCGTATTGCAGCACGCCCACGTACTCCAGCAACTCCAGCGCACGCTCCTTGATTTCCTTCTCTTCACGACGCTCGGACGGCGTCTGCAACACCGCGCCGATCAGCCCGTGCTTCGTGCGCACGTGGCGCCCGACCATCACGTTCTCCAGCGCCGTCATGCCGCCGAAGAGACGAATGTTCTGGAACGTACGCGCAATGCCCGCCTTCGCCACCTGATGCACGGCGGTCGGCGTGTACGGCGTACCGTCGAGCACGAACGTACCCGAATCCGGTGTGTACAGACCCGTGATCACGTTGAAGAACGTGGTCTTGCCTGCGCCGTTCGGGCCGATCAGGCCGTAGATTTCGCCTTCCCTGATTTCCAGGCCAACTTCGGCCAATGCCTGCAAGCCGCCGAAGCGCTTGTTCACGCCCTTCACGGACAGTCGAATGGGTTTATCGCTCATTGTTTTTTCTCCGCTCTATCGGGGCTCAGGCGCGAACCGGCTTCTTGCCAGCGCGCTTCGCAATCTTCGCGATCTTGTCTTCATGTTTCGGAGACGGCCACAGGCCTTCCGAGCGATACAGCATGATCAGCACCATCGCGAGACCGTAGAGCAACTGGCGGATGACTTCGGTGTCCACGATCTGGTGACCGAAGATGAAGTTCTGCAGCGGACCCATGGTCGAGCGCAGGAATTCGGGGAACACGGCCAGCAGCACCGCGCCCAGGATCACGCCCGGAATGTGGCCCATGCCGCCGAGCACCACGCAGGCCAGCACCACGATGGATTCCCAGAACGTGAACGATTCCGGCGAGACGAATCCCTGGAACGTACCGAACATCGCGCCCGACAAACCGCCGAACGACGCACCCATCGCGAAGGCCAGCAATTTCACATTACGGGTGTTGATGCCCATCGCCTTGGCGGCGATTTCGTCTTCGCGGATCGCGGCCCACGCGCGGCCAATACGCGAATGCTGCAAGCGTACGCACACGAAGATCACGAACAGCGAGCACAGCACGAACAGGTAGTAATAGTTGTAGACCGAGGGGAAGTTGAACCCGAACAACGAATGGGACTTCGATAAATCGAAGCCGAACAGCGACACCGGATCCACCCCGGTAATCCCCTTCGGGCCATTCGTGATGTTGACCGGACGATCCAGGTTGTTCATGAAGATCCGGACGATTTCCCCGAAGCCCAAGGTCACGATAGCGAGGTAATCTCCGCGCAGACGCAACGTTGGTGCACCGAGCAACACGCCGAAGGTGGCCGCCAGCGCCATCGCGCACGGCACGATGATCCAGAACGGCGTGTGCAGGCCATTGGGAAACAGGTGCGCGATCCACTCGAACTGCGTGGTCAGTTGTGGCGACGACAGCAACGCAGCCACGTAAGCGCCCACCGCATAAAACGCGATGTAGCCCAAGTCCAGCAGCCCGGCAAAACCCACCACCACGTTAAGGCCGAGTGCCAGCATCACGTACAGCATCGCGAAGTCGAGCACGCGGACCCAGTAGTTGCCGCCGGCCGCGCCGATCAGCATGGGCGCGAGGATCACGAGCGCGGTCACCAGCACCGTGACGGCGTAGTTCTTCGCGGTCTTTTTTTCAGGGATGAGCGTGGTCGACGGCTCGATCGGTTGAATTGAAGTCATGCTTGGTCTCCCTGTTTTAAGCGCGATCTGCGACACGTTCGCCGAGCAAGCCGGACGGACGGAACACCAGCACGATGATCAGCACGATGAACGCGAACACGTCCTGGTAGTTACTGCCGAACACGCCACCGGTCAAATTGCCGATATACCCGGCACCGAGCTGTTCGATCAGGCCGAGCAGCACGCCGCCGACCATTGCGCCGCCCAGGTTGCCGATCCCTCCCAGCACCGCCGCCGTGAACGCCTTCAACCCGGGGATGAAGCCCATGTAGAAGTGCGCATTGCCGTATTCGGAGGCGATCATCACACCGGCGAGCGCTGCGAGCGCGGAGCCGATCATGAAGGTCGCCGAGATCACGAAATTAGGGTTGACCCCCATCAGGCTGGCGACGCCCGGGTTCTCGGCAATGGCGCGCATCGCGCGGCCGAGTTTCGTCTTGTGCACGAGCAGCAGCAGGCCGCCCATCACGATGAACGCCACCACGATGATCACGATTTCCGTCATCGAAATCACGGCGCCCGGACGATCGGCTGTGGCGGTGATCACGTTGATCGGATCGGTTGGCAGCAGCTGCGGGAAGGCCAGCGGATTACGGCCCCAGATCATCATGGCGATGGTCTGGAGAAGAATCGATACGCCGATCGCTGTAATCAAGGGAGCCAGACGCGGCGCGCGGCGCAAAGGCCGGTAAGCCACGCGTTCGATGGTGTAGCCGACCAGCGCACAGACGACTGCGGCGACCAGCAGCGCGATGACCAATACCAGCGATAACGGCAATCCTGGAAAGTGGTTCTGCATGACGCCGATGGCGGACAGCGCGACCATGGCGCCGACCATCAGCACGTCCCCGTGTGCAAAGTTGATGATGCCGAGAATCCCGTACACCATCGTGTAACCCAACGCGATGATGGCGTAGACGCTGCCAAGCACCAGCCCGTTGATAATCTGCTGGATGAAGATATCCATTGAAGGCTCCTTAGCCCGTGCGACTAGATTTACGCTTTATCGCTGGCCGATAAACCGAAGGGAAGAAAAAAACGCAACCGCACCGCGCGTAATTGAAAAAAAACTCTAAAACGTCCGAAAGTAACTACGTATCGAGGGGTTGCTCAACCAAATGTGCATTCGCCTCACGGCGCTGCAGCACAGGTTTACGGCGTAACGACGTCAATGACGTTCTTCTTGTTATCCTTGAAATCGATTAGCGTGATTGCACCACCGCCTTTCAGATCGCCCTTGTCATCGAATGCAATGTGTCCTGTCAGGCCGTTGAAATCCGTCGATGCAATCGCTGTAAGCACCTTTGGCGCTTCAATCGAATTCGCGCGCTTCATGGCATCGACAATCACGTACACCGCGTCATAGGTGAACTGCGCATAGCCCTGAAGCGGCAAATGAAAACGAGCTTCGTAGCGCCCCGCGAAATCTCCGCCCTTGTCCAGTTTCGACACGTCAGTACCGAGTTCCGAGCACACCACGTTCGGCGCTGCGTCGGCCGCGAGCGTGGCGATGTCGGTGGAACACATGCCGTCGCCGCCCAGAATCTTTGCCTTGATGCCCATTGCCGCGGCCTGCTTGGCAAACGGTCCGCCGGTCACGTCCATGCCGCCGAACATCACCGCGTCGGGCTGGCTGCGCTTGATCTTGTTCAGGATCGCCTTGAAATCGCGCGCTTTGTCGGTCGTAACTTCGTGCCCCGTGATGTGGCCGCCGCCAGCGACCACGGCTTTCGCAAACTCGTTCGCGAGACCACGGCCGTAGAGCGTGGCGTCATCGACGACCACGATTTTCCGCGCGTGCAACGTCTTCAGCGCGTAGGTCGCCAGCACCGGCCCTTGGCGCGCGTCCGTCGGCACCACGCGGAACGTCGTTTTGAATCCTTGCTGCGTGAACGTCGGGTTGGTCGTCGCGCCGGAGATCTGCGCCACGTTCGCGTCGCTATAGATCTTCGATGCTGGAATTGACACGCCCGAGTTCAAATGACCGACGACCGCCACCACGTGATCGGCCACCAGTTGCTGCGCCGCCGCGATCCCTTTCTTGGGATCGGCTGCGTCGTCCTGCGTGTCCAGTTCGAGATGGATCGCGTGTCCGTCAATAGTCAGGCCCTGCGCGCTTATTTCTTCGATAGCGAGCCGTGCGCCGTTTTCGTCGTCATGCCCGAGATGAGCCAGCGGTCCGCTAACGGGCGCAACGTGGCCGATCTTGACCACCGTGGCGTTGCTGGCCGGTGCGGGCGCGGGCGCGGACGCCGCAGCCACTGACGCCGCCGACGCTTCCGAACCCGATACGGCCGGCGCACTTGCCCCAGCGCTCGACGACGCTGCCGCCGAGGCTTCCGACACCGCCGACGCCCCCGCGGCCGGCTCGTTATCACTCTTTTTGCCGCATGCCGTTGTCATCGCAACCGCAGCCGCGATGGTCACGGCAAAGCCAAACTTCATTCGCATTCAGTGGGTCTCCGGCGCCTTGAAAAGCTGGTGTTTCCAGCCCTTCCGGCTTGGAACGCGCGCATTGTAACTCGGTTTTTGAGACGTGCAATATTGTTCAGCGACAGGGGTTTTCCTCCATTGCAACCCGCTCCGTGGCCTCCGGCGGACATCTCGGAGCAACCCGGTTGCGCCCCGCGTCGGTGCGCAAGTTGCACCATCGGTTGGCATCGTGGGTAAACACCGATGCTTTGCATGGCCTGGGCGACGCCGCAAATTTCCGGAAACGCACTTTCATGGTGCGAGTGCAAAATCAGCCGGTCAATCCGGTGGTTCTCGTAGCGAGCTTCGGCGGGGCACGTGTGGGCGGGATTTTTTTGCGGCGCGTCGGCAGCGTTTTTGCCGCAGGCAAAGAAAAGGCCGCGCCAACGTGAATTGGAACGGCCTTTAATACAATTTTTGGTTGTCGCCTCTATCAAGGAGCAGCGTTCGACGCTTCGAAACCGGTCTGTCAGCCCGGCAGCGTCAGCCCACGCGGCAGCGGAAAGGAAACCGTCTCTTCGATCCCTTCCAGCGGACGCACGTTTCTCACGCCCAGCTCCCGCAAGCGCGCGATCACGGCCTGCGCCAGCACTTCCGGCGCCGATGCGCCCGCCGTCACGCCAATGCGCTTTTTCCCTTCCACCCATTTCGGATCGATTTGCGTGGGCGAATCAACCATATACGCGGGAATGCCGCGCTTTTCAGCGACTTCGCGTAGCCGGCTTGAGTTCGAACTGTTCGGGCTGCCCACCACGATCACCACATCGCATTGAGGCGCGAGAAACTTCACCGCGTCCTGACGATTCTGCGTGGCGTAGCAAATATCCTGCTTCTTCGGCTCTTTCACCGACGGATATTTAGACTTCAATGCACCGATGATCGCGGACGCATCGTCGACTGACAGCGTGGTTTGCGTGACATAGGCAATCCGGTCGGGGTCCGCAAGCGCGAGCGCTTCCACGTCCTCAATGTCTTCCACCAGATGCATGCCTTCGCCGCTCTGCCCCATCGTGCCTTCCACTTCGGGATGGCCCTTGTGGCCAATCATCACGATGTCGAAGCCTTCCTGGCGCATCTTCGCGACTTCCATATGCACCTTGGTCACGAGCGGGCAGGTGGCGTCGAACACGCGCAATTTGCGCGTTTCCGCTTCCGAGCGCACCGCCTTCGACACGCCGTGCGCGCTGAAAATCAGCGTACTGCCTTCGGGCGCGTCGGCCAGGTCTTCAATGAACACGGCGCCTTTCTTGCGCAAATCCTCGACCACATAGGCGTTGTGCACGATCTCGTGGCGTACGTAGATAGGCGCGCCGAACAGCGCGATGGCCCGCTCCACGATTTCAATTGCACGATCGACACCGGCACAGAAACCGCGCGGCTGAGCGAGGAGAATTTCGACATCGAGAAGGGTGTCAGTGGAGCTCATGGCTACAGAATTCCGATGATTTTCACTTCGAACGCCAGCGCCTGGCCGGCAAGAGGATGATTGAAATCGAACAGCGCGGAGGTCTCGCCGACCTCCTTGAGCACGCCCGCGTAGCGGCCACCGCCCGGCGCATTGAATTCGACCAGATCACCGGGAGAAAAATTCTCGCCGATCATCGCGTTCTGACGCAACGTGGCCAGCGACACCCACTGCAGCATTTCAGGATTGCGCTGACCGAACGCCTGGCCAGGCATCAGCCGAAAGGTCGAGTGGTGGCCCACCTTCAGACCAAGCAGAATGTCTTCAAGCGGCGGCGCGAGATGGCCGGCGCCTAACAACAGCGTAGCGGGCTTGTCGGCGAACGTGCTGACAATGTCCGATCCATTCTCAAGCGTAAGCCGGTAATGAAGCGTGACATGCGAACCGGGTTTCACCTCGGAAATATCAATGATGCTCATGTTTGATCGTCGTAGCCGTAAAAGCCTGAATTACCTTCTCAACCGGTTCCGCCGTCCAATAAACGGCCGGGCGTCCGAACAGGACGCCGTCATGGCGAAAGCTTGGCCAGCAAACGGGCGCCGCATCGCCGGAACCAACAGCCTCGGGGCGCAAGCCGCCAAACGGGCGCTCAGGGAATTGCCAAACCGCCATTGTAAGCCACAGTGCGACCGCGTCGCCTCCCTCCCATCAACGCCTTGGCTCAACAGGGAACGGCGCAGTCAGCCGCCAATTTCGGCAATCTTCCCGCCGTTGCACGCGAGCCGGAGCGTGACATGAACGCCCGGCTCGAACTGGTGCTAAACAACGCACCCTATCCCGCCGATGCACTCCTCGCCGCGGAGCCTCACGCACAGATCGCGCCTGCCGTCACGCGCATGCTCGACTGGCCTGCGCGTGACCGTCCGCGGGAACGCCTGTTAAAACTGGGCGCTCAGACGTTATCGGACGCCGAGTTGCTGGCGCTGTTCCTGAATACCGGCCGCCCGGGCATGACGTCCGTTGACGTGGCGCGCGACCTTCTGATCCGGTTCGAATCTATTAGAGGCGTGCTGGGCACGACCGCGACGGAATTACGCAGGTTTGGCGGTATCGGCCCGGCCAAGGCGGCGCTATTGCTCGCGGTCTCCGAGCTATGCCAGCGTTCGCTCGCGGAAAAAACCCGCGACCGGCCCTTGCTGGACGCTCCGCAGGCGGTGGAAGACTATTTGAAATGGCTGATCGGCACGCGGCCCAACGAAGTGTTTGTGACCCTCTTTCTCGATATCAAACATTGCCTGATCACGGTGGACGAATCGGCGAAGGGATCCATCTCGCGTGTTGCCGTCTATCCGCGGGAAATCGTGCGGCGGGCGCTCACATTAAATGCGGCCAGCCTGATCGTCGCGCATAATCACCCCTCCGGCGGCGTCGAGCCGAGCGCCAACGACCGCAGGCTGACGCGGGTGCTGCAGGACTCACTCGCGCTGATCGACGTCCGGCTGCTGGATCATCTGGTGGTGGCATCGAACGAGGTTTTCTCTTTTTCGCGACAAGGATGGATGCCGGCTTAAGGCGAATCGCGGCGCGGCCGAAGCCGCTTCGCAACCTGGATTGCGCTGATTTAATAGCCAGCCAGCCGCAAAACTGGGCAAAACCAGCGCTGAATGGGGCTTCGCAAGCGGAAAACCGCATGAAACCTGCACCGGACCGGATAACCGGATACCTTGTCCGGTACCAAAAAGAGTTGATTTTGCTGGTTTTTTGCGGTTAGAATCTCGGTTTGCTTCTTTCAACCAACCTGTTCCGAGCGTACGCGGTCATCATTTCGGGCAAACCTCTCGGTAGCCCGAAGCGGTCCCAAATGTATCTGGCGTTCGAACTCAGAATTAAAGCGTATTAGGAGTGCTCTCATGGCACGTGTATGCCAAGTAACCGGGAAGGGGCCGATGAGCGGCAACAACGTTTCCCATGCGAACAACCGCACCAAGCGTCGTTTCCTGCCCAATCTGCAAAATCGCCGCTTCTTCGTTGAAAGCGAAAACCGCTGGGTTCGTCTGCGTCTCTCGAACGCCGGCCTTCGCCTGATCGACAAAAACGGCATCGACTCCGTGCTCGCAGATCTGCGCGCACGTGGCGAAGTCTAAGGAGCACGAACATGGCCAAGGGCGCACGCGACAAGATCAAGTTGGAATCGACCGCAGGTACGGGTCACTTCTATACGACCACGAAGAACAAGCGCAACATGCCGGAAAAGATGGCGATCAAGAAGTTTGATCCCGTTGTCCGCAAGCACGTTGAATACAAAGAAACCAAGATCAAATAAGATCCGGTCTCTTTCGCTACGGTTTTACAAAAAGCCTCGCTCACGCGAGGCTTTTTGCTTTTGCGCCGTCGTTTTTGGCACTCGGTCTGCCTGGGCCCGGGCTCGCCCTGTTCGCCCTACTGACCAAACGGCCAAGTGAGCGCATGACCTGACACGCGTTATCCTTACTGCCCGGACTTTCCCATGCCATCGGCGTGAATTCGTAAAGTCGCGGCGGACAACTATAAACGGAGACGTGGCGGGATGAATTTCGACGTGGCAATCATCGGTAGCGGACTGGCAGGCTTGAGTGTGGCGCTGAATCTGGCGGACACGCGGCGCGTTGCCATCCTCGCCAAACGTGGCGTAAGCGAAGGCGCCAGCGATTGGGCGCAGGGTGGTATTGCGGCGGTACTCGACTCCGCCGATAGTATCGACAACCACGTTCGCGACACGTTGATTGCCGGCGGCGGCTTGTGCGACGAGGCGGCCACGCGGTTTATCGTGGAAAACGGGCGTGCGGCCATCGAATGGCTGATCGGCGAAGGCGTGCCGTTCACCAAGGACCTGTCCGCCGAGCTCGGTTTTCATCTGACGCGTGAGGGCGGCCATAGCCATCGGCGGATCATTCATGCCGCCGATGCAACCGGTCACGCCGTGGTCACCACCCTCAACGAGCGCGTGCGCAATCATCCGAACATCACGGTGCTCGAGGATCATCACGCCATCGACCTGATCACGTCCGAGCGGCTCGGCTTGCCCGGGCATCGCTGTCATGGGCTTTATGCACTCGATCTCGCGAGTGGACGTACCGTCACCATTGAGGCGCCGCATACCGTGCTCGCGACCGGCGGCGCCGGCAAGGTATATCTGTACACCACCAATCCGGATACGGCGACAGGCGATGGCATTGCCATGGCGTGGCGCGCCGGCTGCCGTGTATCGAACATGGAATTCATCCAGTTCCATCCGACTTGCCTGTTCCACCCGTACGCGAAGTCGTTCCTGATCTCGGAAGCGGTCCGTGGCGAAGGCGGCATCCTGCGCCTGCCTGACGGAACGCGATTCATGCCCGCCCACGACGAACGCGCTGAGCTTGCACCACGCGACATCGTCGCCCGGGCGATCGACTTCGAGATCAAGAAACGCGGCATTGACTGCGTGTATCTCGACATCAGCCATCAGCCGGAAGTGTTCCTTCAGGAGCACTTCCCTACCATCCTCGCGCGCTGCCGCGAGTTCGGTATCGATATCACGAAACAGCCGATTCCCGTCGTGCCCGCCGCGCATTACACCTGCGGAGGCGTCGTCACGGACCTGGCCGGCCGCACCGATCGTGCGGGGCTTTATGCCGTGGGTGAGACATCGTGCACGGGGCTTCACGGTGCGAACCGGTTGGCGAGCAACTCTTTGCTCGAGTGCCTGGTGGTCGGGCGGGCAGCAGCGCAAGCCATGGAAGAGGACGGCTTCGCCGCCGGCGCCCATGCACCCTTGCCTGCCTGGGATGAAAGCCGCGTCTCCGATCCGGACGAGGAAGTCGTGGTCGCGCACAACTGGGACGAGTTGCGGCGGCTGATGTGGAATTACGTCGGTATCGTGCGTACCGATAAACGGCTTGCACGCGCGCAGCATCGGATAGCGTTGCTTCGTGACGAGATTCACGAGTACTACGCGAACTTCAAGGTAAGCCGCGACTTGCTTGAATTGCGCAACCTGGTTGATGTCGCTTCGATGATCGTGGAAAGCGCGTGTTCACGGCGCGAAAGCCGGGGTTTGCACTTCAGCCGCGACTGGCCGGAGACCTTGCCGAAGGCGTTGCCAACTGTGTTGACGCCGCCGGTTGTGAGGCGGCGGGAGATCTAAACTGCGCGCGGTCGATTGCGGTCAGGTCATGCCGAACGCACCGCGTCCAGCGCGCATTGCACCAGTTCCCGCATCAAGGGCGTGACACGTGCGGCGCGAGCTTCGTCGTAGGCATACGGCCGCGTCTCTTCCATATACGTCACCTGCGACAACTCAAGCTGCACCGCGTGAATGCCATCCTGCGGCGCGCCGTAATGTCGCGTGATGTAGCCGCCCTTGAAGCGGCCGTTCGCCACCGCCGTGTAAGCGCCCTGCTTGACCACCAGCGCTTCGAGCCTCTCTGCAAGACCCGCTGCTGCGCTCTCTCCACCCGCCGTGCCGAAGTTGAAGTCGGTCAGTTTGCCATCGAAGAAACGCGGCACGTGCGAACGGATGGAATGCGCTTCCCACAACAACGCCTTGCCGTGCGCTGCTTTCAAACGCGCCAGTTCTTCGGTCAGCGCATCGTGGTACGGCTGCCAATATTTTTCCCTACGATTGGCGATCTGGGCTTCCGAAGGCGCAGCGCCCGCAGGATATAACGGCTCGCTGTTGAAAGTATCGACGGGACAAAGCCCGGTCGTATCGCGTCCCGGATAGAGATTCGCCCCGTCGGGCGGACGGTTCAAGTCGATCACGTAACGCGAATTCGCGGGCACGAGGATCGACGCCCCCATCTCCACGGCGAACGCGTAGAGACGTTCGAGATGCCAGTCGGTGTCGTCGACTTCACGCGCGATCGGCGTCATGGTGGCGGCTATGTCGGCGGGAATCTGCGTGCCGGCATGGGGAATTGAAATCAACAGCGGCGCGCTGCCGCGCTTCAACGTAAAAACTTGATCGGTCACAGGCTACGTCCTTTATTTGAGCAATCCGGCCAGCGTGTTTCGATACCGCCCGAACGACTCTCCTTCATCGCGATGCCGGCGCGCCTCAACCACGACCTTCCCGCCGACGCTCACATCGAGCACCGGCGTCTCGCCATGTTCGCAAAACACCACGCCCGATAACCACGCGTCCGGCGCATGCCCGGCGATCGCCGGATGGTCGGGATCGAGCACGATGAAGTCCGCCCGGCGCCCCGTCTCCAGCACGCCGACCGCGCGACCGGTGGCGCTGGCGCCGCCTTGTGTGGCGGCATCGAAGAGACGATCGGCGACATGCGTTTGTTCATTCGACGCCAGCACGTTGCGCTCGCGTCGTGTCAGCCGTTGTCCGTATTCCAGCAGGCGCAGTTCGGAGCGCCAATCGACTGCTATGTGGCTGTCCGAGCCGAGCCCAAAACGTCCGCCATCGTTGAGATATGCATGCGCGGGAAAAATGCCGTCGCCGAGATTGGCTTCGGTTGTCAGGCACAAACCCGCAACGGCGCGACTCGCGGCCATTGCGCGGACTTCGCCCTCGTCTACATGCGTGGCGTGTACGAGGCACCAGCGTTCGTTGACATCGAAATTATCGAGAAGCCAGCGCACGGGCCGCGCTTTCAGCGTGTCGAGACAGGCATCAACTTCAGCCGTCTGTTCAGCGATGTGAATGTGCACCGGCGCGTCGGGAAATGCGTTGTCGAGTCCGCTGAGCAAGCGGCCCAGCGACTCCTTCGATACCGCCCGCAGCGAATGCGGCGCAACGCCATATCGAAGGTTGCCATTTTCGGGCTGCATCGAGCGCAGTGAAACGAGGGTGTCGAGCAAATTTTCCGGCGTATGGACAAAACGCGCCTGGCCGGATGTTGGCTCACGTTCGCCGAAACCGCCGTATTGATAAAGCACGGGCAACATCGTCATGCCGATGCCGGTTTGTGCCGCGGCATCGACCACGCGAGCGGCCATCTCCGAAGGATTTGCGTACGGCTCGCCATCGGGCGCGTGATGCACGTAGTGGAATTCGCAGACCGACGTGTACCCTGCCTTCAACATTTCGATGTAAAGCCAGCGCGCGATATCGCCAATACTGTCCGGCGAAATGCGCGCGGCAAACCGGTACATCAGGTCGCGCCAGCTCCAGAAACTGTCAGTCGGATTTGCACGATATTCGGTGAGCCCCGCCATCGCGCGCTGGAACGCGTGCGAGTGGAGATTCGGCATGCCGGCGAGCACCGGGCCTTTGGCTTTATTTACGCCGGCCGGTTGCGCGCTGTCCGGCGTCACGGCGACCAACGTGCCGTGATCGTCCCATTCGAGCAGCACGTCGCGACGCCAGCCATCGTGCAAACGCGCGTGCTCGGCGAACAAGCTATTTCGTGTCATCGGTTAGTCCGTTTATCGATAGTCACAGCGCCGTGGCGCACGACCAGCGCGCAGCGATCAAGGCCGGTCCAGTACGCCAGCTCCGCCAGCGAGCCGATATCCCACGCAACAAAATCCGCCTTCGCGCCGATGCTGATCTCGCCGTTCACATCGGCATGACCAAGCGCTTTTGCGCCATGACGCGTCACGCCCGCGAGCACTTCCGCCACCGATAAACGGAACAACGTGCAGCCCATGTTGAGCATAAGCAGCAGCGACGTGCTCGGCGATGTCCCCGGATTGCTGTCGGTCGCAAGCGCTATGGGCACGTCGTGGCGCCGCAGCAAGTCGATCGGCGGTAACTGTTTTTCGCGGATGAAATAGAACGCACCCGGCAGCAACACGGCGACGGTGCCGGCTTCGCGCATCGCGACTGCACCGGCTTCGTCGAGGAATTCGAGGTGATCGGCAGACAGCGCGTGATGCTTCGCCGCGAGCGCCGCGCCGCCCATCAGCGACAACTGCTCGGCGTGCATTTTCACCGGCAGATTCAGTGTCGATGCCGCGTTGAAAACGCGCTCGGCTTGCTCGAGCGTGAACGCAATGCGCTCGCAGAAGACATCGACGGCATCGACCAATCCTTCCGATGCAAGCGCCGGCAACATCTCTTCGCAGACATGGGCGATGTAGTCATCGGCGCGGCCGGCATATTCCGGTGGCAACGCGTGCGCGCCGAGGAACGTTGTGGCAATGGTAACCGGCCGCGCCGATGCAAGCCGTCGTGCGACGCGCAGCATCTTGCGTTCGGTGGGAATATCCAGCCCGTAACCCGATTTGATTTCCAGCGCGGTCACGCCTTCGGCAAGCAATGCATCCAGCCGACGCAGCGATTGCGCAAAGAGTTCGTCTTCGCTCGCGGCGCGCGTGTTGCGTACCGTCGACACAATGCCGCCGCCGGCCTTCGCGATGCCTTCGTAACTTGCGCCTTCAAGCCGCATCGCGAATTCTTCTGCGCGGTTTCCCGCGTAGACAAGATGCGTGTGGCAATCGACGAGACCCGGCGTGACAAGACGCCGTTCAAGATCGTGGCTGATGGCTTCTGCAAACGCCGAAGGCATTTCAGCTTCAGCACCGAACCATTCGATACGCCCATCGCGCACGACAATTGCCGCGTTTTCCAGCACATCGGCGGGATCGGCACGCGCCGCGAGACGCGCGTTGCGCCAGACCTGCACGCTGTTATCGGTCATGTCAGCGGTCCTTTGAAACGATACGAGCGTCGATCAAAACCGCGCCTTTCGAAACCGGTTCAACGTTTAACGAAGAAAGCTCACCAGCCTCGAAAACAAGCGCATCGCCCGGGGACAGACGCTCGCCATCAACCGCGAATTCGCCAAGCGCACAGACCAGCACAACGCTTCCCTGCTCCACGCTCAACGCTTCAGCATCACGCCGCACCGTCACGTTCCCCGACACACGATCGCGCCTCAGCATCAGGTTGAAATCGCGTGTAGGACCATGCGGCAACTCCGCCGCTATTTTCGTTTCACCCGCGAACGCGAGTGAATCCCAACGCGCAAGAACATGCCGAGGACCAACCGCATCGACGAGCACCATCTCCGTGCCCTCGATCAACGTCAGCACGCGATCGATGCCCTCGAACACCGAGAACGCCCCCGCCTCCGATACATCCGCCACGCTCACGCGCCAGTCGAATGCATCGAAGGCCGCACCGGGCGGCGACGCAGCGATCTCGCGCGTCGCGCCACCGCCGTTTTTCCACGGCACGGCCTTCAAATCGGCCGCGCGAATAATGCTGAAGGCCGCCGCCATGATCAGGTCGTGATGAACGGGAGATCGAGGCCGAAGTTCTTCGCGCATTCGATGGCTTGCTCGTAACCGGCATCGCCATGACGCATCACGCCCGACGCGCAGTCGTTCACCAGCACGCGCGCGAGACGCTTCTGGGCTGCATCGGTACCGTCGGCAACGATGACCATGCCCGCGTGTTGCGAATAGCCCATGCCAACGCCGCCGCCATGATGCAAGCTGACCCACGTCGCGCCGCCCGCGGTGTTCAACAACGCGTTGAGCAACGGCCAGTCGGAGACGGCATCCGTGCCGTCCTTCATGCTTTCCGTTTCGCGATTCGGGCTGGCGACGGAACCCGTATCCAGGTGATCGCGGCCAATCACGATCGGCGCTTTCAGCTCGCCGCTCTTGACCATTTCATTGAATGCGAGACCGGCAACGTGACGCTCGCCCAGACCCAGCCAGCAAATCCGCGCCGGCAAACCCTGGAACGCGATGCGATCGCGCGCCATGTCGAGCCAGCGGTTCATGCCTGCGTTGTGCGGGAACAGCTCTTTCAGCTTGGCGTCGGTCTTGTAGATGTCTTCCGGATCGCCGGACAACGCAACCCAGCGGAATGGGCCCTTGCCTTCGCAGAACAACGGGCGGATGTATGCCGGAACGAAGCCGGGGAAATCGAACGCGTTCTTGACGCCATCGTCGTAAGCGACTTGACGCAAGTTGTTGCCGTAATCGACGGCGTGAATGCCCATCGCGTGGAAATCGAGCATGGCCTGGACATGCTGGGCGCACGAGCGTTGCGCGGCGGCCTTCAGTTCAGCGTGCTGGGAAGGATCAAGCGACGCTGCGCGCCACTTCTCGAGGCTCCAGCCAGCCGGCAGATAACCGTTGATCAGGTCGTGCGACGAGGTTTGATCGGTGACCAGATCCGGCTTGATATCGCCTGCTTTTGCGCGGCGCACGAGTTCCGGCAGCACATCGGCGGCGTTGCCCAGCAGCGCGATCGAGATAGCCTCGCCAGCGGCGGTGTGCTGCTTGATCAGTTCAAGCGCGTGATCGATGTCCTTCGCTTGTTTATCGACGTAACGCGTGCGCAGACGGAAATCGATACGCGTCTGGTCGCACTCGATATTCAGCGATACCGCACCCGCCAGCGTCGCCGCTAGCGGCTGCGCGCCGCCCATCCCACCCAACCCAGCGGTCAGGATCCAGCGGCCCTTCCAGTCGCCGTTAAAGTGCTGCCGCGCGGCTTCGACGAAGGTTTCGTACGTACCCTGCACGATCCCCTGGCTACCGATGTAGATCCAGCTGCCGGCCGTCATCTGGCCGTACATGAACAGGCCCTTGCGGTCGAGTTCGTTGAAGTGTTCCCACGTCGCCCATTTCGGCACGAGGTTCGAATTCGCGATCAGCACGCGCGGCGCGTCGGCATGCGTCTTGAACACGCCGACCGGCTTGCCCGACTGAACCAGCAGCGATTCATCGCTTTCCAGGCGTTGCAGCGTTTCGAGGATTTTGTCGAGACATTCCCAGTTGCGGGCAGCGCGGCCTATACCGCCATAGACCACCAGCTTGTCGGGGTTCTCGGCGACCTCGGGATCGAGGTTATTCAGCAGCATCCGATACGGCGCTTCGGTGAGCCAGCTCTTGCACGTAAGCTCGGTGCCGCGCGGTGCGCGCAGGGGACGCGGGTTGTGGTTTTTCATCAAAGCACTCCTCGGACAGGATGGTGAACATTCGGTATCTTGCAGCCAATTCCTCGGGGCGTTTCAGCCAGCGATGGAGCTCGGTCGGCGAGTTGTATATACAAGTCTGAATCAAAACAAATCGGAGTGCAAGCGGCGTGCAATCGATTCGGATAGGGGTTTACTTGAACGTGCCGCGTAGCTCGGTATAAAGCGGCTGGCAGAGGTCGATCCCACGTAAAAGCTGCGGGATCGATGTCAACTGCGATTACCAAATCTGTCTATACAAGACCTGTTAATTAAAATTCGGCGTCGCTTCGTGGACGAACGCCCACGCCGCGGCAATATCGCCTGCCAGCGGCCGGTCGTCCTTATATTGGGAAATGACCGCCCGGACGCTCCTATAAATCGCGTCGGTTCGAGGCGCGCGCGACAGCTCGGCCGGCTGAAGGTCGTATGCCTGGGTCGCGGCCAGCAACTCGATCGCGAAGATGCGCTCGGCATTGGCGATGATTTCCAGCGCCTTCAATGCAGCCGGCGTCGCGTGGCACAGATGGTCCTCCTGCAAACCGGAAGTGATGCCGCCATCCAGGCTCGCGGGCATCGCGAGGCGGCGATTGTGGGCGACCAATGAAGCCGCCGTGTATTGCGCGATCATGAAACCGGAACACGTGCCGCCGCTGTCGGCGAGAAAAGCGGGCAAGCCGCTGACCAGCGGATTCACCAGACGGTCGATGCGCCGCTCGGCCATTGCGGCGACCTCGGCCACCGCCGTGCTCAGACTGTCCATGGCCAGGCCGATGGACGCGCCCACCGCATGCGCCTGCGAAAACACGCGCGGCGACGCAAGCGTGCCGGCGACCACGGGGTTATCGGTGACGGAAGCCAGCTCGCGATTCACCACTTCCGCCGTCGTCGCGAACACATCGCGCGCCGCGCCGTGAACGTGGGGAATGGTTCGCAAGCTCAACGGGTCCTGCGTCTTGCGTCCGAACGACGCCGCGATGATGCCGCTGTCGGCAAGAAGTGCCCGCAGATGCGCGCCCACCGTCGACAATCCCGCCGATATGCGCAGCGCAAGCGAATCGGCATCGAAGGCAGCCGCTTGACCGCGCAGGTTCTCGAACGACATCGCCGAAATGGTGTCGGCCCATTCGAGCAACCGCTCGGTGCGCGCCAGCGCCAGCGAAGCGAGTCCCGTCACGCAAGGCGTGCCGTTGACCACGCTCAAGCCCTCTTTCGCCTCGAGCACGAGCGGTTCGCGCGCGAGGCGCTGCATCGCGCTGGCCGCGCTCATGCGGCTGGAGTCGTCGCGGACAAACCCTTCGCCGATCAGCACCAGCGCGATATGCGCCATATGGCTCAGATACCCGACCGAGCCGAACGCCGGGACTTCGGGTATCAACCCGCTGTCGAGCAACGTGACGAGCAGCTCCACGAGCTCAAGGCGCACGCCGGAATGCCCGTGCGCGAAGTTGTTCACGGCAGCCGCGATGATCGCGCGCGTCTCTTCGCGCCGCAGCGGCTCGCCCACGCCCACCGCGTGACTCATCAGGATATTGCGCGACAACGCGCGCTGTTCCGACGGCGACACGACCACATCGCACAGCGCGCCCACACCGGTGTTCACGCCATACGCGCGAATCCGGCGCTCGACGATCTGCTCGACCAGCGCGCGCGCATGGTCGATCCGCGAACGTGCGTCCGGCGATAAAACCAGCGCTGCGCCGTGCGCAATCTGCGCGACGCCACGCCAGTCGAGCGGTTTGTCGATACACACGGACGCGCGCGAGCGCTCGTTGCCGCAATCCTCACTCAAGTCCAAGCCGATGATGATGGGATTAACTGAATCAATCGATGGCGTTGGTGAAACTGAACTGGCAAGCACGTCAACCTCGCGGATTTAGTTAGCAGTACGGGAATGATGACTCGACACAAACTGCTGGAAGCGTTCCGAGCAGCGGCCGTTGAACAGGTCGTCGGGCGCGCCTTCGGCATCGGCTTGTCCTTGGTGCAGGAACATCACGCGATTCGACACGTGCCGCGCGAAACCCATCTCATGCGTGACGACCAGCATGGTCCGGCCTTCCTCGGCGAGCGCGCGCATCACGCGCAATACTTCGCCGACCAGTTCCGGATCGAGCGCGGACGTGGGTTCGTCGAAGAGCATGACCTTGGGGTGCATGGCCAACGCGCGCGCAATGGCGACACGTTGCTGCTGACCGCCCGACAGATGCGCGGGATACGCATCGCGCTTCTCGTAAAGACCGACCTTTGTCAGCAACTGCTCCGCCTCTTCAAGGCATTCCGCACGCGTTCGTTTCTGCACGCGCAACGGACCTTCAATCACGTTCTGCATCACCGTCATGTGCGACCAGAGATTGAAACTCTGGAACACCATGCCGAGCTGCGAACGAATGCGATCGACTTGTTTGCGATTGCCTGGCTGCAGGCGGCCATCGCGGCCACGCTTCATTTCGATCGCTTCACCCGCGAGTTTCACTTCGCCGTCGTCGGGTGTTTCCAGCATGTTGATACAACGCAGGAAAGTGCTTTTGCCCGAACCGCTCGCGCCGAGGATGGAGATCACATCGCCTTCGTGCGCGTCGAGGGAAATGCCCTTGAGCACGTGCGCGTCGCCGAAGGACTTATGGATGTTGGTCGCGGACAGCGCAATGGAGGTGCTGGTGTTCATGAGGTTTTCTCCCTTGGATTCAGGAATCGATGTGCTGGCTGTCGGGGACAGTCGCCGCTTTGAGCGTGGCCGGGGACGAGGATGAACGCTTCTTCGGCGCGGCAGCGTTGCGATCGCGCAGATGCGGCGAGAGCTTCTTTTCGAGCATGCCGAGCGCCCGCACGATAATGAAATTCAGCACGAGATAGATAGCCGCCGCGCAGATGAAGACTTCCATCGTCCGATAGGTCCGCTGGATGATCTGCTGTGCGATGCCTGTCACATCCCAGACCGTGACAAGACTCGCGAGCGCCGTCGATTTGACGAGCAGCACGGCTTCGGTCGAGTACGCCGGCAATGCGTAACGCAGCGTGATAGGCGCAATGATCCGGCGCAACACGGTCCAGCGCGACATGCCAACGGCGAGCGCCGCCTCGATCTGCCCGTGCGGCACCGACTGCAAACCGCCACGAATAATTTCGGCGGTATATCCGGCTGTGCACAACGCAAGTGAGACAATCGCGCACACATACGGCACGCGCAGAAGCGGCCAAAGGAAGCTCTCGCGCACGGCTGGGAACTGACCCAGACCGTAATAAACAAGGAACATCTGGATCAGCAGCGGCGAGCCGCGGAACACGAGGATGTAGCCGCGCGCAAAACGGTTGAGCGCCCAGTTCGGGCTCACCCGCATCGCGACGATCACAAGGGAAAGCAAACCGCCCGCGATCAGCGAGGCGAAGAACAACCCGAGCGTGGTGGGGACAGCAGCTAACAGTTTCGACAACGTATCGCCGAGAAATTCGAAATCGATGTTCATGGTCGGATTCGCTTGGGGAACGTATTAATGGCTCAGAAGCTCAGTGCCGCGCGAGCGTGCCGCGAAATGATCGACCGATGCGTGCTTCGGCGCGGTCGAAAACGCGGTTCGACAGGCTGGTAAGGATCAGGTACATCGCCCCGCCGACCATATAAAACGTGAAGTATTGATGCGTCGATCCGGCCGCAACCTGGCTCGTGCGCATCAGCTCGGCGAGTCCGGTCACGGCGATCAACGCAGAATCCTTGAGACTCAGTTGCCAGACGTTGCCAATACCCGGCAACGCGAACCGTATGACTTGCGGGATCAGCACGCGGCGCCACAACGTTGCCGTCGACATGCCGATAGCCCGCGCCGCCTCGATCTCGCCACGCGAGACCGCGAGCACCGCCGAGCGATACACCTCGGCTTGATACGAGCCGGAAATCAGGCCAATGGCGAGCGCGCCGACCACGAAAGGCGGCACGCCGATGAACCCATCGGCACCAAAAAAGTGGCCGACGGCGGTCATCACCGACGAACCGCCGAAGTAGAAGAGATAGATGATCAGCAGTTCGGGGATGCCGCGAAAAAGCGTGGTGTAGGCATCGCCGATAATTCTTAGCGTGCGGCTGCGCGACAGCTTCGCGGCGGCGACCATTGCACCGAACACTGCGCCGACGGCCAGCGCGGCGATCGTCAGCACCACGGTCATGAGCAGCGCGAGCAGCAAGGTGGGGCCCCACCCTTGCTCGCCGAAACCGAGTAGTTGAACCAGACTCATCATTTATCTCCTGCGGTGATACATCGTCGAGCGCGTTCGATTTTTTGATTCGCGCTCGCCAAACATCAGTCAATCAGCAACGCATCAAGGCGTGGCGTCGACCTTCAGCCATTTCAGAGAGAGGCGCTTGACCGTGCCGTCGGCGAGTGCCGCCTGGATGCCCTGGTCGAATTTCGCCTTCAAGTCCTTGTCGGACTGACGGAATGCCAGCGCTTCGCCCGGACCCCAAACCGTTCCGGCAATCTTCGGACCGGTGAACGCGAGACCCTTGTTTTCCGGCTTGGTGAATGCCGAAGCCCAGTAGGTGCTGTCGTCGAACGCGACGTCGATACGGCCTGCGACCAGATCGAGGTCATGCTCCGGCGCGGTTTTGTACTCGCGAATGGTCGCCACGTCCCTGAAGTTCGTATCGATGAACTTGGTGTAGACCGTGCCCGACTGGATACCGATGGTCTTGCCCTTCAGCGCGACACGCAGTGCATCGACGGTGGCTTTGTCGTGCGCAGTGTCGCCCGTCAGCTTGACGGTCTGGCCTGCACCGGGCTGCTTGGCGAGCGCGGACGCGCTTTGGTCGGCTGACACGAAAGCGGCGGGCGTTGATGCATACGGTGTCGAGAAAGCAATGATTTTCTCGCGTTCCGGCGTGACCGAAATGGCGTCCATGAGCACGTCGAACTTGCCTGCTTGCAGGCCGGCGATCATGCCGTCCCAGTCTTGCGTCACCAGGTTGCACTGGATCTTGATGCGGGCGCAGACGTTCTCGATCAGCTCCGGCTCGAAGCCGCCGAGCTTGCCGCCGGGAAGCGTCAGGTTCCACGGTTCGTACGCGCCTTCGGTGGCGATCGTGACGGATTTCCAGTCTTTCGCCTGGGCGCTGGCAGCGCCGAGAGCGATTACACCAACGGCCACCGATGCAGCCAGCCGGGCGAGCAATTTCGTTTTGCCTGTCATTGTTGAGCCACTCTTTCCACGAAGGTTGTTGGACCAAGCGGCGAACGCCAACTTGTATATACAAGCATGGCGTGAACAAAAAGGACTGGCAACGGTTTTTTCGCCTAAGCGAGAGAACTTAGGGAAAATACCGAGACGCTTGATGGATATGGCTTACAGAGGTGTTACTGGGGTCAATGCGGGGAATCTGCTGAACGTTCAGTCAATTCTTTGAGAGATTTCTCAAAGTTGTCTAGACACGGCAGTTGGTGAGAAGGACGGCGATTGGGTGCTTTGGGTCACACGGTCGCAGTCGGAAGTGCGCTTGAGCCAGCTATTCTTTTAATCATATTGGCCGGCTCAAGCAACCGTAAGTGGCGAAAGTTGCGCCGCCTTAAGGCTACGGCTTACTCAAGCCGCATCGAATAATCGGTGGCCCGCACATCCTTCGTCAGCGCACCGATGGATATCCGGTCCACGCCGGTTTCGGCAATCGTTCTCACGGTATCGAAGTTCACGCCGCCCGACACTTCCAGCACCGCCCGGCCGCCGGTTAGCCGCACGGCATCGCGCATGGCATCGAAGGCGAAGTTATCCAGCAGGATCGATTCCGCCCGATGCGCCAGCGCCGTTTCAAGCTGTTCGAGCGTCTCCACTTCAATCTGGATCGGCACGCTGGCGTTCAACGCGAGCGCCGCGTCCATCGCCGCGCCCACGCCGCCCGCCGCGGCAATGTGGTTTTCCTTGATCAGGATGCCGTCGTAAAGCGCCAGCCGCTGGTTCGCACCGCCGCCCACGCGCACCGCGTACTTCTGCGCGAGCCGCAAACCGGGCAAGGTCTTGCGGGTATCGAGAATCCGCGCCCGCGTCCCCTCGATTGAATCCACATAACGACGCGTCGCCGTCGCCACGCCGGACATCATCTGCAGGAAGTTCAGCCCATTGCGCTCGGCAGTCAGCAGCGCGCGCACCGGGCCGTGCAGCACGACCACGGGCGTATTGGCGACCATCCGCGCCCCTTCGCGATACAGCCATTCCACGCGTATCGATTCATCCACCCGGCGCATCACCGCCTCGAACCATGGAACCCCGCATAACACCGCCTCTTCGCGGACGATGATGCGGGCCGTACGCCGCACGGTGGCGGGCACGAGCATCCCGGTCCGGTCACCATCGCCGACGTCTTCAGCCAGCGCGTCAGTGACGTTGCGCTGAAGCGCCTGATCGAATGCAACGCCGTACGACGCCCGGATTTCTTCGAGCAAGGGAGAAACCAACTGACTCGCCGCCACTGCTACCTTCTCCACCTTCGCCACCATCACGCCGCTCCTACGTTTGAAAACAACGAAACATCCCTCGCCAGGTCCCCGCTCGCCTGCACGCGCTTCTTGTGACGCGCGGCGAAATCGAGCATTCGGTCGATTGGCAAGCGTGCGCGCGCCGCGATCCGCGAATCAACGAAGATCTCGTTGTGGCCGCGTTCAAGCACCTCCGCCAGATTCCCCAGGCCGTTCATTGCCATCCACGGGCAATGCGCGCAACTCTTGCAACTCGCGCTGTTCCCGGCCGTTGGCGCTTCAATGAACTCCTTGTCCGGCGCCGCAAGCCGCATCTTGTGCAGGATCCCGAGATCCGTCGCGACGATAAACCGCTTCGCCTCAAGCCTCACCGCCGCGTCGATCAATTGAGTTGTGGAACCGACCACGTCGGCGAGCGCGACCACCGCTTCCGGCGATTCCGGATGAACGAGGATTTTTGCATCGGGATATTCGGCGCGCAGCAGATCGAGTTCGACGCCCTTGAACTCATCGTGCACGAGACATGAGCCTTGCCACAGCAACATATCGGCGCCGGTTTTCTTCTGGATATAACTGCCCAGATGCCGGTCGGGCGCCCAGAGGATTTTTTCGCTGCGCGCGTGGAGATCCGCAACGATCTCCAACCCGATCGACGATGTCACCATCCAGTCCGCCCGCGCTTTCACAGCAGCGCTGGTGTTCGCGTACACCACGACCGTGCGGTCGGGATGAGCGTCGCAGAAAGCAGAAAACTCGTCAGCGGGACAACCCAGGTCGAGGGAACAGGTCGCGTCCAGATCAGGCATCAACACGCGCTTTTCCGGGCTGAGGATTTTCGCGGTCTCGCCCATGAAACGCACGCCGGCCACGATCAGCGTTTGCGCCGCATGGTCGCGCCCGAAACGCGCCATTTCCAGCGAATCCGCCACGCAACCACCGGTTTCATCGGCGAGTTCCTGCAGCTCGGCATCAACGTAGTAATGCGCGACCAGCACCGCTTTCTCGCGGACCAGCAACGCTCGAATGCGCTCCTTCAACTGGCGCTTTTCCTCACGCGAAGGGGCGTCCGGCACTTTCGCCCACGCCTGTCCAATGCCGCACGTCAGTCCCTGCGGCCGATCGTACTCGACGCTTTTAATTGCCTGCTCCATCGCTGCCTCGTCTCCATGTCTTCCAAATACACCGCGAATTCTGCGCCCCAAACGCAAAAACCCCGCCAGAGCGGGGTCTTGTGACGTCGTCAAATTTTAACGGATATCGATGACGAAGGTCGGTGCTGTAAAGCCGTCAGGCATAGCGACGCAGGCGTGAAGCAAAGTCCTGCAGCGCCTTGATCCCGCTTTGCTCGGCCCGATGACACCAGTCCTGCAGTTGCGCGAGCAGTTGTTCGCGCGACGCGTTGGAGCGATCCCACATGGCAGCCAGATCCTGACGCAACTCAATATACGTGCGCAGCTTGTGGTTGTCGGAGAAAAGCGCCGGCAGTTGCTGGCGTTGCGGCTCGTCCAGACCCGCCTCTTCCTTGTGCGCCCATTTGCGGGCACCGCGCATCAATTGGTACTTGTCTGCGGATCCGCCTTCTTTCAGCTTCGACAATTCCTGACGATACGCCCGCTTGAGCGCCTTGCCGTAACGCGCCATCACTTCGTAGCGATTCGACAGCACGGCTTGCAATGTGTCGTGATCGAGCACCGGCTTGGACGCCGACAGACGCGGCGTAGGCGCAATCTTCTTGACCTTGGCCAGCTTGAACGCCGACATGATGCGGATGTACATCCAGCCGATATCGAATTCGTACCACTTGTTCGACAGCTTCGCCGACGTAGCGTACGTGTGGTGATTGTTGTGCAGTTCTTCGCCGCCGATCAGGATGCCGAGCGGGAAGATGTTCGTGCTGGCGTCAGCGGAATTGAAGTTCCGGTAACCCCACCAGTGCGCCAACCCGTTCACCACACCGGCTGCCCAGAACGGAATCCAGATCATTTGCACGGCCCACACCGACAGCCCGACAAAGCCGAACAGCGCAACGTCGATCACCATCATGATGCTGATGCCGAGAATGGGATAACGCGTATAGACGTTGCGTTCCATCCAGTCGTCCGGCGTGCCGTGACTGAACCTGCGCAAGGTTTCCTCGTTCTTCGCTTCCGAACGGTAGAGTTCAGCGCCTTGAAGCAGGACCTTCCAGATGCCGCGCGTTTGCGGGCTGTGCGGATCTTCCTCGGTCTCGCACTTGGCGTGATGCTTACGGTGAATCGCGGCCCATTGACCGGTCAGCATGCCCGTGGTCATCCAGAGCCAGAAGCGGAAAAAGTGGCTGACGACCGGATGCAGTTCCAGCGCGCGATGCGCCTGGCAGCGATGCAAATAGACGGTCACGCCGATGATCGTGATGTGCGTCATCACGAGAGTGAACACCACGATCTGCCACCACGAGAGGTTGAGCAGTCCGTTGGCGAGAAATTCAAGCGATGAATTCAGCAAGGCAATTTACCTGGAAGGCGGAAAAAATTAGCCGAACGAAAACAGGATCGACGGCTGTTGGGTACATGAAAGCAACATGCATCTGGTTCGACGGCATTTTACGCCATGCGTTCCAAGTCTTTGTGTCGATTAAGAAAAATTTTGATTTCGCGCAGGGTCAACAGGAAATTTGACCGCTAAATCGCGTCGCTGTTTAGTGCGGTAAACACGAATTTCCCGCTTTTGAAAGCTTTGGCCGGCGATTGAACGCGTTTCCACCGGCCAAAGCGAGCAGACTTTACTTATTCCTCAGTGGCTTCCCCAGACGCTTCCACAACTGCGGCTTCCTTGGCGGCAACCGGCAACCGTTCAAGTACGGCGGCAAAGAAACCGTCTGTGCCGTGCTTGTGCGGCCACAGTCGCAAATAGTCGCCTGTATCGAGGTCGATACGCTGCTCAGCCAGCACCTCACGTGCCGGAACCAGCCTGAAGCCGGGGTGGGTCGCGAGAAACTGATTGACCACGCCTTCGTTTTCCGCTTCCAGCATGCTGCACGTTGCGTAGACGAGACGGCCGCCCACCTTCACCAGCCGCGCCGCGCTGGTCAGGATGGACAACTGCTTCGGCGTCAGTTCGGCCACCGATTCCGGCGACTGGCGCCATTTCAGGTCCGGATTACGCCGCAGGGTGCCGAGTCCGGAACACGGGGCATCGACGAGAACACGGTCAATCTTGCCGGCCAGGCGCTTGATCTTGGCGTCGTGTTCGCTGTCGATCAACACCGGATTCACATTCGACAAACCGCTGCGAGCCAGGCGTGGCTTGAGTTTCGCGAGCCGGCGGTCCGACACGTCGAAGGCGTAGAGACGGCCCGTGGAACGCATCATTGCGCCGAGCGCCAGCGTCTTGCCGCCCGCGCCCGCACAGAAATCGACGATCATCTCGCCGCGCCGGGGCGCGACCAGCGAGCACAAAAGCTGGCTGCCTTCGTCCTGCACCTCGATCCAGCCATCCTGGAACGGCTGCAGACGCGTCAACGCCGGCTTGCCGTCCACACGCACGCCAAACGGGGCATACGGCATTTCGCCTGCATCAATACCTGCTTCGGTCAGCGTCTTGATAACCAGCTCGCGCGTGGCCTTGATCGGGTTCGCGCGCAGATCGAGCGGCGCCGGGTAATTCAGCGCGGCGGCGAGCAACGCCAACTCTTCAGTGTCGAAGCGCTTCGTCATGGCGTCGTAGATCCACTGCGGCAAATTGGTCCGCACCCGCACCGGCAAGCTGCCCGGATCGATCTTCGAGACCTGGTTGAGCCACTGGTATTCATCGGCGGAAATGAAAGGCTTTACCGCCGACAGACCTGCCGTCTGCATCAGGCCCAGCAAGGCGAGACGCCGCGCCAAGTTGCCGCTGCCGCTTTCGGCGAGATGCGAAAACTCCATCTTCCGGCGCAACACGGCAAACACCGCTTCGGCGATCACGCCGCGTTCGTTGTGACCAAGCTTCGGATGCGCGCGGAAAAAGCGGCTGGTGGCCGCGTCCGCTGGGCCGCTGAAGCGTAAAACGTCAGCCAGCAACGTTTCTGTCTGTCCTATCAAAAATCCATGAAGCCTCATACGCCCTCCCCGGCAATGTCGGCAAAGAGCCATTGCGGCTCTGGTGGCGTGAGCACGACACGCTCGCCGTCGATGGCAAGACGCCCTTCGACGAACCAGCGCACCGCGCGTGGGTAAATAATGTGTTCGACCGCCAGCACGCGCGAAGCGAGCGCTGCGGCGTCGTCGCCGGCCATGACCGGCACCGCGGCCTGCGCGACGATGGGACCATGATCCAGCGTTGGCGTGACAAAATGGACGCTCGCGCCGTGCACGCGCACGCCGGCATCCAGCGCCTGCTGGTGGGTTTTGAGCCCCGGAAAGCACGGCAGCAGCGACGGGTGAATATTGACCATGCGGCCCGCGTAACGCTCGACGAAAGCATCGGTCAGTACGCGCATGAAGCCCGCGAGCATGACGAGATCCGGCTCGAAGCCGTCGATACTGCGTGCAAGCGCCTGATCGAAGGCATCGCGCGTGGTGAAATCACGGTGATCTACAACTGTTGCTGGAATCCCGTTCGCCGCCGCGAACGCAAGCCCGGCGGCGTCTGGGCGATTCGATATGACAGCGGCCACCTGCGCCCGCCAGCCTTCGCGCGCGCAAGCCCGCACGACGGTTTCCATATTGGTTCCCCGCCCGGAAATCAGGATGACGATTTTTTTCATCCACGGATTTTATCATTCGATGCTGTCAAAACCTGGCGAATCCGCCCGCCCCACAGTGCGCCCGGCCTCCGTCCTGTGCTGTGAGCGTTTATAATCGAACGTTTTGCGGCTTTGCCAGCCTCGCGCTGCGTGAGCCCTGCAAGACCGCATTTGGCTTGTTTTGAGCCCATTTAACCGCTAACCGCCGACCCAACCGATATCGTGAGAGTCTTTCGCGGCCTACCCAATGCCGAAAGCCGCGCGCCCTGTGCGCTGACCATCGGCAATTTCGACGGTGTCCACCGTGGCCATCAGGCGCTGCTCGCCCATGTGCGTGCCGCCGCGGACGCCCGCGGCCTGCCGGTCTGCGTGATGACCTTCGAGCCGCATCCCCGCGAATTTTTCAATCCCGCCGGCGCGCCGCCGCGCATCGCCATGTTGCGTGACAAGCTTGAAGCGCTGCGCACGAACGGCGTGGATCGCGTCGTAGTCGAACATTTCAATCACACCTTCGCCAGCCAGCCGCCCGATACGTTCGTCGAAAACGTGATCGTGAACGGGCTGCATGCGCGCTGGGTGATGATTGGCGACGATTTCCGCTACGGCGCCAAACGCGCGGGCGATTTTGAATCGCTGCAACTGGCCGGACACAAACACGGCTTCGAAGTCGAACAAATGGCAACGGTCGCGGACCTGAACGGCGCGCGTATTTCGAGTTCGGGCGTGCGGTCGTCGCTGGTCGCGGGCGATCTCGATGCCGCCCGCCTCGCACTCGGCCGCCCTTATGTGATTAGCGGCCACGTGGTCCACGGGCAAAAACTCGGCCGCGATCTCGGTTTTCCCACGCTCAACATGCCGATCGCCCACAAGCGGCCGGCGCTCGCGGGCATCTTCGTCGTGCTTGTGCATGGACTCGGACCCGACCCGCTGCCCGGCGTGGCGAGCCTCGGACTGCGCCCGACCGTCGACGATTCCGGCCGCGTGCTGCTTGAAACCTTCGTGCTCGACTGGCATGGCGACGCGTACGGCAAGCTCGTGCGTATCGAATTCCTGAAAAAGCTGCGCGACGAGGAGAAATACGTGGACCTCGAAACCCTGACGGCAGCCATAGCGCGCGACGTGACCAACGCCCGCGCGTATTTCGCTGCAGACGTGAACTCAAGTGGCCGCGACAGCGGTTTCGCCACCTCGGCCACCGACCGAATTAGGTGAGCGCGTGGCGCCGGGTGCTTGGCATTTTCATCAAGCCCCCGACGCGCCGCCCGCTGCCTCGCTAAACACGCACCTTCGAGCCCGTTCCCGAGCTTGTCCGCTTGGAACCGCCGCCTCACCGCCGCATCATCGAATAGATATCGAGTCATCCATGAGCAACAAGAAAGAAGCCAAGCCCCAGTCGAAGTATCCGGTCAACTTGCTGGATACACCGTTCCCCATGCGGGGTGACTTGCCCAAGCGCGAGCCGCAATGGGTGCAGGAATGGCAGGACAACAAGATCTACGAGAAGATCCGCGCCGCCAGCAAGGGCCGCAAGAAGTTCATCCTGCATGACGGCCCGCCGTATGCGAACGGCGACATCCACCTCGGCCACGCGGTGAACAAGATCCTGAAGGACATGATCGTGAAGGCGCGCAATCTCGCGGGCTTCGACGCGGTCTACGTCCCCGGCTGGGATTGCCACGGCATGCCCATCGAAATCCAGATCGAGAAGCAGTTCGGCAAGTCGCTGCCGGCACGCGAAGTGATGGAAAAAGCACGCACCTACGCGAGCGCGCAGATCGAAAAGCAGAAGCTCGGCTTCCGTCGTCTCGGTGTGCTCGGCGATTGGGACAATCCGTACAAGACGATGAACTTCACCAACGAAGCGGGCGAAATCCGCGCGTTGGGGAAAATCCTTGAGAAGGGTTATGTGTATCGCGGGCTGAAGCCGGTGAACTGGTGTTTCGATTGCGGCTCGGCGCTCGCTGAAGCTGAAGTCGAGTATCAGGACAAGGTCGATCCGACTATCGACGTGCTGTTCGCTTTTGCCGAGCCGGAAAAGACCGCGCAGGCGTTTAGCCTTGCCGCGTTGCCGAAGCAAGAAGGCGGCGTCGTGATCTGGACGACGACGCCATGGACCATCCCCGCGAACCAGGCGCTCAACGTGCATCCGGAGATTGTCTATAGCCTCGTCGATACGAAAAAGGGTCTGCTGATCCTGGCCGCTGACCGCGTGGAAGAATGCCTGAAGCAATACGGCCTGACGGGTTCGACTATCGCGACCACGACGGGCGAGAAACTGAGCGGCCTGCGCTTTCATCATCCGCTGAGCGCGGCCCACCCTGGCTATAAACGCACCGCGCCCGTGTATCTGGGCGAGTACGTGACGACCGAAAGCGGCACGGGGATCGTGCATTCGTCGCCGGCGTATGGCGTGGAAGACTTCGTGTCGTGCAAGGCGCATGGCATGACGGACTCGGACATCATCGGCCCGGTCATGGGCGACGGGCGGTATATCGAGTCGTTGCCGCTATTCGGCGGATTGTCGATCTGGGAAGCGAATGACCAGATCGTGGAAGCGCTGCGCGGCGCGAAGTCCCTGCTGAAAACCGAGCACTACAAGCACAGCTACATGCACTGCTGGCGCCACAAGACGCCGATCATCTATCGCGCGACATCGCAGTGGTTCGCGGGCATGGACGTGAAGCCCAACGATACGTCCCGAACGCTGCGCGAAACCGCGCTGGAAGGCATCGAGAACACCGCGTTCTTCCCTGCATGGGGCAAGCAGCGTTTGTACAGCATGATCGCGAATCGGCCGGACTGGACGCTCTCCCGGCAACGCCAATGGGGCGTGCCAATGGCGTTTTTCGTCCACAAGGAAACCGGCGACCTGCATCCGCGAACGCTGGAGCTGCTGGAAGAAGTGGCGAAGCGCGTGGAGGTGAGCGGCATCGAAGCGTGGCAAACGCTTGATCCGGCGGAATTGCTTGGCGACGAAGCCAACATGTATGAGAAGAATCGCGACACGCTCGACGTGTGGTTCGATTCCGGCACGACCCACTGGCACGTACTGCGCGGCTCGCACAAGGATTCGCTGCAGTTCCCGGCAGACTTGTACCTGGAAGGCTCGGACCAGCATCGCGGATGGTTCCATTCGTCGCTGCTCACCGCGTCCATGCTAGATGGCCGCCCGCCGTACAACGCGCTGCTCACGCACGGCTTCACGGTCGATGGCGAAGGCCGCAAGATGTCGAAGTCGCTGGGTAACGGCATCGATCCGCATGAAGTGTCGAACCGGCTGGGCGCGGAAATCATCCGCCTGTGGATTGCATCGACGGATTATTCGGGCGAACTCGCGATCTCCGAAGAGATCCTGAAGCGCGTGACGGAGACGTATCGGCGGATTCGCAATACGTTGCGTTTCCTCTTGTCCAATCTCTCCGATTTCGACTTCGAGCAGCACGCGCGTCCGGTGGAAGACTGGCTCGAAATCGATCAATACGCTGTCGCGCTCGCGCAGAACCTGCAAGACGATGTGCTCGCGCATTACGAGAAATTCGAGTTCCATCCGGTGGTATCGAAGCTCGCGACGTTCTGCTCGGAAGATCTCGGCGGGTTTTATCTCGACGTGTTGAAGGATCGGCTCTACACCATGAAGCCCGATTCGCGCGAACGGCGCGCGGCGCAGACGGTGTTGCATCACATCGCGCATGGTTTGCTGCGGCTGGTCGCGCCGTATCTGTCATTCACGGCGGAAGAGGCCTACAAGGTGCTGCAACCCGGCCGCGACACCATTTTCACCGAGGTGTATCACGCGTATCCGCAAGTGCCCGAAGCCGGCGAACTGCTCGACAAGTGGACGCTGATCCGCTCGGCGCGCAGCGACGTCACCAAGGCGCTGGAAGAAGCGCGCACGGCGAATCTGATCGGTTCGTCGCTGCAAGCTGAAGTCGATGTCCGGGCAAGCGGCGCGCGGTACAACGCGCTGAATAGTCTCGGCGATGACCTCAGCTTCGTGCTGATTACATCGGCGGCGCGGTTGGTGAAGGTGGCCAGCGAAGCGGAAGAAGGCGTCGACGTGATGGCATCGACGTATCTGAAATGCGAGCGCTGCTGGCACTATTGCGCGGACGTGGGGGCATCGGCGGAACATCCTGGTTTGTGCGGCCGCTGTATCACCAATCTCTTCGGCAACGGCGAAACGCGGAGCGCAGCATAATGGCAAGAACGATGTCGAAACCCAGTCAAAGCAGTGGTTCACTCGCGCCGTGGCTCGGCGTCGCGCTGATCGTAATTCTCTTCGACCAGTTGTCGAAGATCGCGGTCGCGCGCGTGTTCGCGTATGGCGAACCGCATGCGCTCACGCCGTTCTTCAACTTGTTCCTGATCTACAACCGCGGCGCGGCGTTCAGCTTTCTCGCCACCGCTGGCGGCTGGCAGCGTTGGGGTTTCACGGCGCTTGGCGTGGTCGCGGCTATCGTGATCTGCTACTTGCTGAAACGGCACGGCACGCAACGGTTGTTCTGCACGGCGCTGGCGCTGATCATGGGCGGCGCGATCGGCAATGTGATCGACCGGATTGCGTATGGCCACGTGATCGACTTTCTGGATTTCCACGTTAATGCGTGGCACTGGCCGGCGTTTAATCTCGCCGACAGCGCAATTACCATCGGCGCCGTGCTGCTCGTTTTCGATGAGTTGCGGCGCGTGCGCGGAGCGAAGTAACCAGCTTGACGGAGGCATCGTTGGACAACGCAGAACTCGCAGGAAAGCATCTCGTACTTGGGCTGTCAGGCGGTATTGCGTGCTACAAGATCGCCGAACTCACGCGTCTGCTGGTGAAAGCCGGCGCGACCGTGCAGATCGTGATGACCGATGCCGCCACCCAGTTCATCACGCCCGTCACCATGCAGGCGCTGTCCGGGCGTCCCGTGTACACATCGCAATGGGACGCGCGGATTGCGAACAACATGGCGCATATCGATTTGTCGCGTGAAGCCGATGCCATCGTGATCGCGCCCGCCTCCACTGACTTTATCGCCAAGCTAGCGCATGGCAATTGCGACGACTTGCTGTCCACGCTGTGCGTGGCGCGCGATTGTCCATTGCTTGTTGTCCCCGCGATGAATCGCCAGATGTGGCAAAACCCGGCGACGCAACGCAACGTCGCGCAACTGCGTGCCGATGGCGTGCAAGTGCTCGGCCCCGATTCCGGCCCGCAAGCCTGCGGCGAAGTGGGCGATGGCCGGATGCTGGAACCATCGGCAACATTCGAGGCTATTTGCGCGTTCTTTCAGCCGAAGATTTTGCAAGGCCATCGCGTGTTGATTACGGCCGGTCCGACGTTCGAGCCGCTCGATCCTGTGCGCGGCATCACGAATCGCTCGTCCGGCAAGATGGGCTTCGCGCTCGCGCGCGCGGCGGCTCAAGCCGGCGCAGATGTGCATCTCGTAGCCGGTCCGGTTTCGTTGGAAACACCTTGGGGTGTTTATCGCGAAGATGTGCAGACCGCGCAGCAAATGCACGACGCCGTGATGCATGCCACGCCGGATTCGGACATCTTTATCGCCGTGGCGGCAGTCGCGGATTGGCGCGTGGACCACTTGAGCGAGCACAAGATCAAGAAGACCGCCGACCAGCCGATGCCCTCCTTCACGTTCGTCGAAAATCCGGACATTCTCGCGACCGTCGCACGTCTGCCAAACCCGCCGTATTGCGTGGGTTTCGCGGCGGAAAGCGGGGACCTTGAGGTGCACGGCGAGGAGAAGCGTGCACGCAAGAATGTGCCGCTGCTGATCGGCAATCTCGGACCGCTGACGTTTGGTCTCGACGATAACGAGGTCGTCTTGTTTGAAGCATCCGGTATCACCCGCCTGCCACGCGCCGATAAAAAGCTGCTCGCGAAATTGCTGATCAGCGAGATTGCGAAGCGGGCGCCACGTGGCGGTTCGTTGCTGTCTTAGCTTTTTCCAGAGACCATGACGACGAAACTCTCCGTACTCGATCAAACGCCGGTCATTCACGGCCACAGCACCGCCGACGCAATCGCGGCCACGCTCGATCTCGCCCGTCTTGCCGATGACCTCGGCTACACGCGTTACTGGTGCGCCGAGCATCACGGTTTGCGCGGGGTATCGAATCCGTGTCCTGAGGTTTTGCTCGCGCGTATCGGCAGCATCACCCAGCAAATACGCATCGGCTCGGGCGGCGTCATGTTGCCCTACTACAGCTCGTTCAAGGTCGCAGAACAGTTCCTGATGCTCGAAGCGCTGTTCCCGAATCGCGTGGATCTTGGAGTTGGACGCGCACCCGGCGGCGATATGCGCACGGCGCAAGCGGTGGCCGCGGGCGACTACAATCGCGGCGATATTTTCCCGCAGCAAGTGGGCGAACTCGTCGGCCTGTTCGACGGCACGCTGCCCGAAGATCACCTCGCGCATGGCGTGTTGCTGCAGCCTGAAATTGCTACGCGTCCCGAGTTGTGGATGCTCGGTTCCAGCGATTTCGGCGGTCTGCTCGCGGCGCAACTTGGCATTCGTTTCGCGTTCGCGCATTTTATTAACGCGCAATATGGGCATCGGGTGGCGGAGGCGTATCGCGAGCGGTTTATATCGCGGAATGGGTCGACGCCTTATCTTGCCGCGGCTGTCTTCGTGATTTGCGCCGATACCGAAACGGAAGCAGCCGCACTCGAACGCGCGGTTGATCTACGCCGCGTGCAGATGGCGTACGGGTTGAACATGCCGATTCCATCGATTGCTCAGGGAGCAAATCAGGCGTTCGGCGAACGTGAACTGAGCGTGATTGCGCGGGAAAAAAATCGCAGCATTATCGGCACGCCGGAACGGGTGACCGAACAATTGCATGAACTTCAACAACGTTTCGACGCCGACGAACTGATCGTGCTGACCGTTGCAGGAAGTTATCCGGCGCGTTTGCGCTCGTATGAACTGCTGGCTGAAGCCTTCGAACTCAACAAACAGACTCCATGAAACTCGATATCAAGATCCTCGATGCGCGCATGCGCGACTATCTGCCCGCCTACGCCACCCCCGGCAGCGCCGGACTCGACCTGCGTGCTTGCCTGGATGAAGCCATTACGCTCGAACCTGGCCAGACCGTGCTGGTGCCGACGGGGCTGGCGATTCATATCGAAGATCCGGGTTATGCGGCGGTGATCTTGCCGCGTTCAGGGCTGGGTCATAAGCATGGTGTGGTGTTGGGGAATCTGGTCGGGTTAATTGACTCGGATTACCAGGGCCAATTGATGATTTCTACATGGAATCGCGGCGCGGCGGCGTTCACGCTGAACCCGTTTGAACGCCTCGCGCAACTGGTGATCGTGCCGGTGGTTCAGGCTACGTTTAATATTGTCGATGACTTCGCCCAGAGCGAGCGCGGCGCCGGTGGTTTCGGCAGCACGGGCAAGCACTGAGCTTCTAGCGCGGTATAAAAACCTTATGCGCGGCACGCCGCTGCGTACGTTCGAATGACCTGCCGCACGCGGTCCTGAACCAGCGCGAGCGGCTCGTTTTTGAGCAGACCACGCCGCACCGCCCAATACTGATCCGGCAAGGACTGGCTGAGCAAATTCTCCGGGATGTTCAAAGCGCTGAGGTTATCCAGCAGCTTTTCCGCGGCCGCGTTGATCTCTTGATCGGCCCAGTAATAACGCACGCGGTCGCTATAACTGTACGTGCGTAAAACGCGTTGCTGCCCGGCATCGCCGTGATAATACTTTTCCCAGTTAGACGGCTTGCTCAGCATCACGCGCTCGACTACCGCTCGCAGATTGGATCGCTGACTCTCCGAAACCAACTGCGTTTCGATATCCGCTAAAGCGTACAACGCCTCGCGCAAGGCGAACGTTACGCCTGGGCCGACCTTGAGAATACGGAAGCCATCCCGCACCAAAACAGCCAATGCTTCAGGCGTCTGATAATCCGTGGAATGCGCCTCGAAAACCATGCCGGGTAAATCGTCCAGCGCGCTCTTCAACGACTCCGCACGCGATGGCACGTAATCGATCACCTTCGTGTGATCGAACTCAACGCCGGGTTGTACAACCAAAGCGACCACGCGCGACCACGCGTCTTGTATGCCCTGTTCTTGCCACGCTTTTTTGTGGACTAAAGCCGTTTCAATCGCCGCTTCACGCGATGTCGGCTCAACCACTTCCAACTCTTCCGCTGCACCGCCCGGCACCGGGACTTCCGTGCCGATCACATACACCGGACTCACGCTGAGACCTGCACGCTTCACAGCGGCCTCCGCAACCGCGCACAAACGCGCGGCCCTCGAAGCCACCACTGCATCCGATAGCCGCTCGGGGTCATCGGCGCATGACATGCTGGTATCGAGGTGAAGCTTCGTGAATCCCGCCGATGCATACGCATCGATCAACGCCTCGGCGCGTTGCATGGCTTCTTCGGCCGGAAGATGACGCCACGCGTTCGGTCCGAGGTGATCGCCGCCGAGAATCAGATGCTCGTGCGGGAAGCCAACACGTTCAGCAATCCCTCGCACGAAGTCGACAAAATCAGCCGGCTTCATGCCCGTATAACCGCCGTATTGATCGACCTGATTCGATGTCGATTCGATCAGCAACGGCGTCTCGTCTTCCAGCGCCTGCCGCATGGCCGCCTCGAGCACCCAAGGGTGCGCGGAGCAAATCGAATAGATCCCGGCAAGCCACGCCGACGCCGGATGCGCATTGCTCAAACGCGAGACGATCGAATTCATGACATCACTCCGTGGTTGCCGTTGCTAAAAATGCATCCAGTTCGGCGAACGTCGCGGTGCCTTCCATTGGGCCCTTCACACCGACCGCCCGCGCGCCGCTTGCGCACGCGTATTTCAGCGCGCCATCCACGTCCATGCCCTGCGCGCGGCAACTGATGAACGTCGCGCCGAAGCAATCGCCTGCGCCAGTCGGATCGAGTTCCTCGACCTTGAAAGCGGGCCGATGCGTCTCGCTGTTGCTATCGAAGAAACTGCAGCCCTGCGCGCCGCGCTTGACCACCACTTCCTTTACGCCGCGCTTAAGCAATTCTTCGACAGCGCCCTGCTCCGTTTTAGCGCTCGCGAGCAACGTGACTTCGTGACCGCTCGGCAGAAAGACATCGGTGTAATCGAGGATGAAATCGAGCGCGTCGCGCATCTCCGGAATCCGCAGCATTTCCTTGCGGATATTCGGATCGAAACTCACTGTGCCGCCGTTCGTCTTCACCGTTTCGATAGCCTGCTTCATCGCTTCGATGATCCTGAACGAGAACAGCGACGACCCCATCACGTGAAAATTGCCACACGTCGCGAGCAGATCGTCACGCAAATTCGCCACCGACAACTGCGCCGACGCGCTGTTCGTAATGTTGTAGATGAAATCGCGATCGCCGTCTTCGCGATACGTGACGAATGCGCTGCCGGTAGTCGCGTCCTTCAGCACAGCAATGCCCGAAACATCCACGCCATCAGCGCGCAAGCGTTCGACGTTGAGCACGCCGAAATCGTCATCGCCTACGCAGCCGATCATCGCGCAGGGACTGCCAAGCTTCGCGACCTGATCGATGAAAATAGCCGGTGCGCCGCTCGCGAACGGACCAATGAGCGTGCCTGGTTCGCTAAATCGCTGGCCGATTTTAGTGGCCATGATCTCGACCAGAATCTCGCCCATCGCAACGATGGTGCCGGGTTTTCTGGAGGGAATACCGTTTGAGTTAGGCATGACGTTTCTTCGTTTGGACATCGATATAAAGCGCGATCGGATCACGATGCGTTGCCAGGAAAGCAAAACCAAGATCACTGATTGCGGAATTCAAGAATTCCTTCTTCCCGCCGATGCACGGCTAGTCCGGCTTTGAGAATCAGATCAAGTGTCGGCGGGTCGATGGCGTCATCGAGCACCAGCCCGCCCAGGCGGCTGACGTGACAGAAAGCCTCGCCTTCGCCTTGCAGCACAGGTTGGTAAGCCACGACGGCACAGCGTTTAGCGTTTTTTAAAGCAGCTTTGAACACGCCTGCAAGACGTGGATCGGCGCACAGCAAATTGCCCTCGCGATCGATACCGGTCGCCTCAAGCACCGCCAGATCCAGCGACAGCGCAGACAGCGAACGTTCGGCGTCCGGGCCAAGCAGCACAGTGGAATCGTCATCCAGCAAACCGCCGGTGAGACGCAATTCGCAGCGCATGAAACGCTGGACGGTCGGCGCCATCGCGATGTCGTTAAGCGTTAGCGCCAAGTTTGCGCGGTCAGCGAGCAGCGGCAACAGCTTGTGCGTAATCAATCCCGCGCCGATGAACACCGACGCGTGGTCATCGATAAAATCAGCCGCCATGCGCGCAATCGCCATGTCCGCAGCCTGCCGCGTCGCACTGGAAGCTACGGCCGCCAGCAAATTCTCGCCGGGCCGTTGAGCAACGTAGCGCGCCTTGCCAAACGCCCGGATCAGGTAGCGCTGCTGCTCCAGGTAGTTCAGGTCCGAGCGGATCGTGACGCTGGAAACGTCGAACGCCGTTGCGAGTTCGTCGACCGATACTTCGCCCCGCTTGCGGACAAGTTCGACGATACGCAGACGCCGATGGAGCGAATTCTTGTTAGCCAGCACGGGCGGCACCACCTTTGCACTTTCGTTTCGAAAGATTTTAATTTCGAAACGAAAGACGTGCAAAGGGGTTCTGATCGGTGTTTACCCGTGCTTTCGATACCAAAGCAGATAGGTCGCGGCAAGAACGACCATGAACGCCAGCCCATAGACAAGCGTCATGCGGAATTCGCTCGTGAAGGCGGTGGTGATCATGATCGCCGCCATCAAACCCGCGCCGAGCAAACTGCCGAACGGATGCAGGACCATCCGGAAAGACAGCGCTGGTCCGTCATATCGAGCGCGGAAAAACAGGTGCGTGACGAAGATCAGCAGCCAGGCGAACATCGCGCCGAAGATGGCCAGCGACATCATCAAACCGAACGCCATCGCCGGCCAGAACGCCGTCAGGATGGTGGCCAACGCAATCCCACTCGTCGATAACGACAGCGCCGCCGTCGGCACACCGTTCGCGCTCAGGCGCCCGAAGCGCGCCGGGGCGTAACCGGCCCGCGAGAGGCTGAACATCATGCGCGTGGTGATATAGAGCTGGCTATTCATGGCGGAAAGCGCGGCGATCAGCACCACGAAGTTGATCACGCCCGCAGCGTACGGAACGTGCGTCGCGGCCATGACCTTGACGAATGGGCTTTCGTCGGTGCTGGCCTGCGTCCAAGGAACGATCGCGAGCATCAACGCCAGTGTGAGCAGATAGAACAGCACCAGCCGGAATACGGTCGACCGAAACGCCCGCGCCACGGCGCGCTGCGGATCACGCGCTTCGCCGGCCGCGACCGCGATCGTCTCGATGTTCAGATAACTGAAGATGGAAACAATGACCGCGAACCACATGCCCCTCACGCCGTGCGGAAAGAACCCGCCGTGCGCCGTGAAATTATTCAGCCCGACGCCGGACGACACCGGCGCGCCGTACACGAACACCGCCCCGAGCAGGATGAACGCGACGATCGCCACGATTTTCAGCATCGAAAACGCGTATTCGATCACGCCGTACACCTTGACGCTAGCGGCGTTCACGCCGATCAGCGCGGCGGAAAAACCGACGATCCAATACCAGCCCGGGACGTTCGCGAACCAGTACTTCATGAACACGGCGACCGCGCTGACCTCGGTGCCGACCGCGAACACGACGGCCGACCAGTACGCGTATCGCACGAGATAACCCGCCAGCGGCCCGATATAAAACTCCGCGTACGCGCCGAACGACCCGGACGTCGGATGCGCGACGGTCATCTCGGCGAGCGCGCCCATCAGCAACAACGCGATCAGCGCGCCGATCGCGTAACTCACCAACACGCTCGGCCCGGCGAAACCGATCGCGAAACCGCTGCCCAGAAAAAGCCCGGTCCCAATCGCCCCGCCGATAGCAATCATCGACATCTGCCCGGCGGTCAAACTCCGGTGCAGCCCCTTTTCCCGTTCGACGATGGTCTCGAACGATCCACGTTTAAAGCTCAAATCAACCTCTTGAAGTCAATATCCGCAACGAATGCGGACGCAAAAAAGCGAGGCGGCACGGGAAACTTCCCCGCGCCGCCTCGCCGATGATGACACACCTCAAGCGCGTGTCACCTGACTTCAGTCATCGCTTCCTACCTGATCACTCAACCTCGACCGCTTCCGGATTCGGATTGCGCGGCACCGGGCTTTCGTCGAACGTGAGCGCGACCTTGTCGTTCTCGTCCACGTCCACCGTTACTCGCCCACCCGACATCAGCTTGCCGAACAACAGTTCGTCCGCCAGCGCACGACGAATCGTGTCCTGGATCAGGCGCTGCATCGGCCGTGCCCCCATCAGCGGATCAAAACCGTGCTTCGCCAGATGCGCGCGCAAGCCGTCGGTGAAGACCGCGTCGACCTTCTTCTCATGCAACTGATCTTCCAGTTGCATCAGGAACTTGTCGACCACCCGCATGATGATTTCTTCATCGAGCGAGCGGAAGCTGATGATCTGGTCCAGACGATTCCGGAACTCAGGCGTGAACATCCGCTTGATATCGGCCATTTCGTCGCCGGTTTCCCGACGATTCGTGAAACCGATTGCCGACTTCTGCATCGCTTCGGCGCCCGCGTTCGTCGTCATGATGATAATGACGTTGCGGAAATCTGCCTTGCGACCGTTGTTGTCGGTCAGCGTGCCGTGATCCATGACCTGCAGCAGCACGTTGTAGATATCCGGATGCGCCTTTTCGATTTCGTCGAGCAACAGCACGCAATGCGGCTTCTTCGTGACGGCTTCAGTCAGCAAACCACCCTGATCGAATCCGACATATCCCGGCGGCGCGCCAATCAAACGGCTGACCGCATGACGCTCCATGTACTCGGACATGTCGAAGCGGAGCAATTCGATACCCAGCGTGAACGCCAGTTGCTTCGCCACTTCCGTCTTGCCGACACCCGTCGGCCCCGAGAACAGGAATGCGCCGATTGGCTTGTCCGTCTTGCCGAGACCTGCCCGGGCCATCTTGATGGCGGCGGCCAATGCATCGATAGACGGGTCCTGGCCAAACACCACGCTCTTCAGGTCGCGATCCAGCGTTTGCAACTTGCTGCGATCGTCCTGCGACACGCTTTGCGGCGGGACACGCGCGATCTTCGAGATGATCTCTTCGATCTCGTTCTTACCGATAGTCTTCTTCTGCTTCGACTTCGGCAGGATGCGTTGCGCTGCGCCCGCTTCGTCGATTACATCGATAGCCTTGTCCGGCAGATGACGGTCGGTGATAAAGCGCGCCGACAATTCAGCAGCCGCGGACAACGCACCCGACGAATATTTCACGCCGTGATGCTCTTCGAAACGCGACTTGAGACCGCGCAAGATGGCGATGGTCTGCTCGACGGTCGGTTCGGCGACATCAACCTTCTGGAAACGACGCGACAACGCTGCGTCTTTTTCGAAGATTCCGCGATATTCCGTGAATGTGGTCGCGCCGATGCACTTCAACTGGCCCGACGACAAAGCAGGCTTCAGCAGATTCGATGCATCCAGCGTGCCGCCCGACGCCGCACCCGCACCAATCAGCGTGTGAATTTCGTCGATGAACAGCACCGCGTGCGGACGTTCCTTCAACTCTTTCAGCACCGTCTTGAGGCGTTGCTCGAAATCGCCACGGTATTTAGTACCGGCCAGCAATGCGCCCATATCGAGCGAATACACCTGAGCGTCCGCAAGAATGTCCGGCACTTCGCCGCGCGTGATGCGCCACGCAAGCCCTTCGGCAATCGCAGTTTTACCCACGCCTGCCTCACCGACCAGCAGCGGATTGTTCTTCCGGCGACGGCACAGCACCTGCACCACACGCTCGACTTCCAATTCGCGTCCAATCAGCGGATCGATCTTGCCGTCTTTCGCGAGCTGGTTAAGGTTCTGCGTGAACTGCGCAAGCGGCGTTTCCTTTTGCGCAGCCGCGTCTTCCGCTTCGGGATTCGCGTCGCTGCTTGCCTTCGCCGCGTCGCCCGTATTCGTCTTCGCAATGCCATGCGAGATGAAATTGACGACGTCGAGACGCGTCACGCCCTGCTGTTGCAGGTAGTAGACGGCATGTGAATCCTTTTCACCGAAGATGGCGACGAGCACGTTCGCGCCGGTCACTTCCTTCTTTCCATTCGATGTTGACTGCACGTGCATGATCGCGCGTTGAATCACGCGCTGAAAACCAAGCGTCGGCTGGGTATCAACATCGTCCGTGCCGGGCACGGTCGGGGTGTTGTCGTGAATGAAATTGCGCAGGTTTTGACGCAAATCTTCAATATTTGCTGCGCATGCGCGCAACACTTCAGCCGCGGTCGGGTTGTCCAACAAGGCCAGTAAAAGATGCTCGACCGTAATGAACTCGTGCCGTGCCTGACGTGCTTCCATAAACGCCATGTGCAGACTGACTTCCAGTTCCTGGGCAATCATGCTTCCTCCATCACACACTGCAGCGGATGACCCGCTTGCCTCGCGTGGCTAACGACTTGCTCAACTTTGGTCGACGCGATGTCCCGCGTATAGACCCCACAAACTCCCCTGCCTTCGCGATGAACCTTCAGCATGATTTGCGTCGCAGTCTCACGATCTTTATTGAAATGTTCCTGCACGACGAACACGACGAATTCCATCGGCGTGAAGTCGTCATTCAGCAGCACCACTTTGTACATGGACGGCTGTTTCAGCTTTTGTTCCTGCCGCTCCAGTACGGTGCCATCCTGCTTGTTGGGATTGATCGCCATACGCCCATTCTAAACAACTCGGACAGGCTCGCCATCTCGCCAAAACTCCGTTCGCCATATAAGCCGAAACGGTGTCGCCGCACACTTCGCGCAACCTGTCGCTTGCTGAATTCTGCCGGCCCTCGTGACACAGGCCAGCCCTCTTGAAACATCGTTGAATCCAGTATCGCACAGCTCTCAAAAAAACGAATTGTCCACCTGGACGCGGCCGACTTGGACGCTCAACCCGCTGCGACTGACTGGGTGACCCTTATAAGAATCACTCGAGCGAATCAACCGTTCGAAGCAATCGTGCGGCCTGAACTGCGAGCCGCGGCGGTCAAGGGTAATAACCGCCTGCTGCCTGTACTCCTCATGTGCGTCGATTATGCGACTTTTCAAGATGGCGTGCTTGTGCGGCGGGATACGCGCAAAGCGGGAAAAACCCTTGAAATGAGGTCTTTACAACGTCTTTACGACCATCTCAAAATTTTCTTGACACTTGATTTAAGAGATTAAACAATCAAATTGGCACTTTTTTCCGAAGCGTTTCAGGTGAAGAAAGGCCGCGGTGAGCTTGTGAGGAGGGGGCGGTCCACATTGTGGGTTGCCAAGCTTTTCGAGCGTGCTCGTGGTAGCGACGAGAGTGAGAGGGGAAGTGATGTCAACTGGTACGGTCAAATGGTTCAACGACGCGAAAGGCTACGGATTCATCACGCCCGATGAAGGCGGCGAGGATCTGTTTGCTCATTTCTCGGCGATACAAATGAATGGTTTCAAGACGCTCAAGGAAGGCCAGAAGGTCAGCTTTGAGATTGTCCAGGGACCCAAGGGCAAACAGGCATCGAACATCCAGGAATCTGCTGCCTGACCGTTCGATAGCGCGCTGTCCTCGAAACCGGCCGCATGCCGTGACATCGTTCAGATAAACGTTTCTGCGTTATTCGACGGTCGAATGCAACGGCGGGATTCAACGGCCCGAACGCATTTGCGGTCGGGCCGTTTTTCATTGGGACCAAGCCGTTGATGAACCCGGCTAACTACGGTTGCTCGTGGTCAGGCCGAACCTTGCGCGGACGCCCGCCTTTCTTGCCATTTTCTCGCGACGATGCGGCCTTCGCATCCGACTTGACCGAACCAGCGCGGCTTGCCAAGTGTTTCATCCAGACCTGTGACCCGTAGATCCCTTCGAAAAGCGCGAGCGCATACAAGTCCACGTCGAGTTTTGGGAAGTGCAAGCCCCAACCGGCTGGGGAAATCTCGATCATCTTCAACTCGGCATCGCTTGCGCCGTCCAGCCCCTGGATCAGGGCAATCGGGACTGCGAGCGTTACACCGTTGTCGAATTCGACCTCTATCTTGGCGATGGAACGACGGTAGCGCGCCTTGACCGCGCAAGGTCCGACGCCTTCCCCACGCTTGCGGGCCGCTGCCATGGACTCAATGGTAATTGCCATGAATATTTCTCCAGGCTCCGCACAGGGAAGGTAGGGACGGCGCGATCAATTTCGCCGTGTGGCGGACGCCGGCATCGGAAACTTTTCCTTTGATGCCGCGTACATCGAGAGGGCCGTCCGGACAGTTCAGATCGAACACAATCTCAAACCCTGCCCTGCCCTGCCCTGCACGTGAACGTGAACCTGGACGTGCGCCGGTCGATGATCTGCGGGGTATATGACCACTCTGAGCCCATTCAGTAGAAGGATAGTGGGCATGGGAAGATCATAAACCTAACTGCTAGGTTTTTTACATCAGGCCTTTGCCATCGTGAAAATTTACACTTCAGTTTTCTGACATTGCTCAGCGAACACCGGACTCTCCATCGAAGATCAGTTCACGCCGATCTCATGAAAAAACCCCAGTGAGTCAAACTCAACCGGGGCTTTCCTTGAAGATTTATCCGAACCTACATATTTTCGATCAGCACCTGCCCAAATCCCGAGCACGAAACCTGCGTCGCGCCTTCCATCAAACGCGCAAAGTCGTATGTCACGCGCTTTGTCAGAATTGATGCTTCCATCGACTTGATGATGATGTCCGCCGCTTCGGTCCAGCCGAGGTGGCGCAGCATCATTTCCGCCGACAGGATTTCTGAGCCCGGATTCACGTAGTCCTTGCCCGCATACTTCGGCGCGGTGCCGTGCGTGGCTTCGAACATGGCCACCGAATCCGACATGTTCGCGCCCGGCGCAATGCCAATGCCGCCAACTTGAGCCGCCAGCGCGTCCGACACGTAATCGCCGTTCAGATTCAGCGTGGCGATCACATCGTACTCAGCCGGACGCAACAGGATCTGCTGGAGGAATGCATCGGCGATAACGTCCTTTAGCACAACGTCGCCGCCCTTCGGGCTCTTGATCTTCATCCACGGGCCGCCGTCGATGAGTTCCGCACCGAACTCCTTCTGCGCCAGCGCATAGCCGAAATCACGGAACGCACCTTCCGTGTATTTCATGATGTTGCCCTTGTGCACGAGCGTGACGGTATTGCGATTATGGTCAATCGCGTACTGGATCGCCTTGCGAACCAGACGCTCCGTGCCTTCACGCGACACCGGCTTCACACCGATACCCGACGTGTCCGGGAAGCGGATCTTCGTCACGCCCATTTCTTCGCGCAGGAACTTGATGACCTTCTTCGCCTCTTCCGACTCGGCCGCCCATTCGATGCCGGCGTAAATGTCTTCCGAGTTCTCGCGGAAGATAATCATGTTGACCTTTTCCGGCTCGCGCACCGGCGACGGCACGCCCTTGAAATACTGCACCGGGCGCAGGCAGACGTACAGGTCGAGTTGCTGGCGCAGCGCGACGTTCAGCGAACGGATACCGCCGCCAACCGGCGTGGTAAGCGGCCCTTTGATAGAGACGACATATTCCTTCAGCACGTCCAGCGTTTCATCCGGCAGCCAAACGTCCGGGCCGTAGACCTTGGTGGCCTTCTCGCCCGCGAAGATTTCCATCCAGTGGATCTTCTTTTTGCCTGCATAGGCTTTTTCCACCGCTGCGTCGACGACCTTGATCATCACCGGCGTGATGTCCACACCCGTACCATCGCCTTCGATAAAAGGGATGATCGGCTGGTCGGAAACGTTGAGCGAGTAATCCGCATTAACGGTGATCTTGTCACCGCCCGTCGGAACCTTGATGTGCTGATACGGCATGGTCGACTCCAAAGATGGCTGGGCTAGCTAAAACAGAAATGCACAGAATGCGTTCGGAAATTCGGCGAAAAGGCGGAGGAGCGAACGGTGGCCCGGCGATCAGCGCCAATACCGGCGCGGCGCCCGGGCGACCTGAACGGTATTCTAGCCCACGGTGCACAGGGCTCGCCCGACCCCGGCTTCGCCGCAGTGCAACAAAACGGTGCACGCGTGCGCCGGTCAAAGACCGCCGGTTGATGCCGTTGTCATGATCAGCTACCGTACGATTCATGTCCTGACTTAAGTCTTATGTCTTATATAAGAGTTGGGGCTTGATGTTTCGGATTATGCATTAATATCGCGCCATTCGCCATAGGCGGATTGCCGCGCTGCGCTTGAGCGGTGCCTCGTTTTTATCGCGTTTTCCTCATTGATCCTCGCCATGCCGCTGCTTGCCCTTAACAAACCATTCGGCACGATCTGTCAATTTTCGCCGCACGAGAAACACCTCTCGCTGGGCGAATGGGTGAAGACGCCCAGCGTTTATCCGGCTGGCCGGCTGGATACCGACAGCGAAGGCCTGCTTCTGCTCACCGACGATGGCGCGCTTCAGGCGCGTATTGCCGAGCCTCGTCACAAGTTGGTGAAACGGTATTGGGCACAAGTCGATGGCGCACCCGACGCGGACGCGCTCAAGCGTCTGGCCGCCGGCGTTGACTTGGGGGATTTCGTGACACGTCCGTGCACCGTGCAGCGCGTTGAACCCGTTGAACGGGTAGACCAGCTTTGGCCACGTAATCCGCCTATTCGATATCGCGCCGCCACTCCGACCACGTGGATCGAACTGTCGATAACGGAGGGACGTAATCGGCAGGTGCGTCGAATGACCGCAGCCGTCGGATACCCGACACTGCGGCTGGTGCGCGTGGGTATCGGTGCGCTGGATATATTCAGTCTCGGACTTGCGCCGGGTGCATCGATGGAACTGGCGCCGCGCGCACCATGGAACGGCATTGGGTAACAAGCAACTGCGAAACAAGCAACTGCGAAACAAGCAACTGCGAAACAAACGACGAAGCAACGACGCAACTGCGTTCAACTGAAACAAAAACATTACAAAATCGATTCGCCTTCCAAACGATTATCTCGGCACGATTCCCAAAAACACGTCAACGGACTTCCGGCATGCGGCGTTATTCGCTGCAGATGCCTTAAAACCGCCATCCGGCATTAGCGAAGGACCATAACACCGAGCCAACTTACGAAGGCTTTATGTAAGGTTAAAGCGCTCGCAGCGAGATCGAAGTTTGTTCGAATCCCCTGTCAACCAAAAGGTGGATGGCTCGTTTACCGTCATGACTCCATCGACCGGGTCACAAGGTTAAATCAAACTAAAGCTGAGGATTTACAACATGAACAAATTGATCGCTGCTCTCGTCGCTGGCCTGTTCGCAACGGCTGCATTTGCACAAGCTTCGGCTCCGGAAGCATCGGCTCCTGCAGCAGCTTCGACCGCTCACAAGGCAACCCACAAGAAGTCGACGCATAAGAAGGCTACGCACAAGAAGGCAGCTTCGGCTGCAGCTGCTTCGGCCGCGTCGGAGTAAGTTGGTAATAGATCGCGGTAACGCGACGCTACACCAAGCAGTGCTGCCGCCATAGCGGCATTGAAAGGCAGACACCTGTAAAGGTTTCTGCCTTTTTCTTTGAGTCGTCCGGTTATGTCAACACGGATCCACGCACGCTCACACAGGCACTTTTTGTCGGCGTGCGCGCGCTCAAGTAACATGCGCCAGTCTTCACTGATTCTTCAGCTAACCGGCTTCATCTCACCAGGAGTTTCGCCGTGCGTCTTCCATGGCCCTCGCCCCGTTCGGTTTCATCGTTTGATCTTGGACGTCTAGTGCGCCGCGCGCTGGTTGCGTTTTCCGTTCCGCTCGTCTCGTTGATTGCAGTCGCGCCGATGGCGGCACACGCCCAACCGCTCGCGGCAGAGCCGGGACAAATGCCACCGGGTGCAAAAAAGCCCGCCGATTTTCCGCACACCAAACTCACCGCGGGCATGTATGTGATCGACGCCGCCGTTGCCGCGAACGATGCCGATCGCGAACAAGGCTTGATGTATCGCACGAAGCTCGAGCCGAATGAAGGCATGCTGTTCGTCTTCAATGAAACGGCCGTGCACTGTTTCTGGATGAAAAACACGTTGATCCCGCTGTCGATCGCGTTTATCCGCGCAGACGGGACCGTCACGGACATCGATGAAATGCAGGCCGAGACGGAAAACAACCACTGCCCGCGCAACAATGGCGTGTACGCGCTGGAAATGAGCAAGGGCTGGTTTGCATCGAAGGGAATTCAGCCGGGCATGCAGATCAAGGGGTTGCCCGCAGCGCAATAACGAGGGCCTCGAGCGCGGGGTGGTTGATCCCCCGACACGCCTCATCCGAAGCCGGCCGCCCGCTCATGCGCGCGCCGGCTTTTTCCTTTTCGCGGCCGAAGGTGCAGCCCCGGTCACGGCCCGGAATGCCGCCCGCGCGTCATCAAAGATTCATCTTTTTCGCGGAGCTGGCAAGAATCCTGCAAAGACCTTGTCGACGCGCTATCCTAATAAACCAGCGAAGCCGTCACACAAGCACGACAAAGCTTCGCTCCGGAGCCGCCGGCCGGGCCATCGTGCCCAGTCCGGGCTGCAAAGCTCCATCCAATCAACAGGAGGTTCAAGTGCCCCGCAAGACTCCCATCGACCGCTATCGGAATATTGGTATCAGCGCTCATATCGATGCCGGTAAGACCACCACCACCGAACGCATTCTTTTCTATACCGGTGTGAATCACAAAATTGGTGAGGTTCACAACGGCGCGGCCACGATGGACTGGATGGAGCAGGAACAGGAGCGCGGCATCACGATCACCTCCGCCGCCACCACGGCCTTCTGGAAAGGCATGGCGGGGAATTATCCGGAGCACCGGATCAACATCATCGATACACCGGGACACGTCGATTTCACCATCGAAGTGGAACGGTCGATGCGCGTGCTCGACGGCGCCTGCATGGTCTATGACTCGGTCGGAGGCGTCCAGCCGCAATCGGAAACGGTCTGGCGCCAGGCGAACAAATACAAGGTGCCGCGCATTGCGTTCGTCAACAAGATGGACCGCGTGGGCGCCGACTTTTTCCGCGTGCAGCGGCAGATCGGCGAGCGCCTGAAGGGCGTTGCCGTACCCATGCAGATTCCCGTGGGTGCTGAAGAACACTTCCAGGGCGTGATCGATCTCGTGAAGATGAAAGCGATCATCTGGGACGAAGCCAGCCAGGGCGTGCTGTTCGAATACCAGGAAATCCCCGATAACCTGCTCGCCACCGCCGAAGAATGGCGCGAGAAGATGATCGAGGCCGCCGCGGATGCCAATGAAGCGCTGATGGACAAGTACATCGGCGGCGAAGACATCAGCGAAGACGAAATCAAGGAAGCTATCCGGGCGCGCACGCTCAGGAGCGAAATCGTCCCCATGTTCTGCGGCAGCGCGTTCAAGAACAAGGGCGTGCAGGCCATGCTGGACGCGGTGATCGACTACCTGCCGTCGCCGGCGGACGTGCCCGCCATCAATGGCGTGGACGAGTACGACAAACATGCGGAACGTCATCCGACCGATGAAGATCCGTTCTCGGCGCTCGCCTTCAAGATCATGACGGACCCGTTTGTCGGCCAGTTGATTTTCTTCCGGGTGTATTCGGGCGTGGTGAATTCCGGCGATACGGTCTACAACGCGATCAAGGAGAAGAAGGAACGGCTTGGCCGGATTCTCCAGATGCACGCGAACGAGCGTCAGGAAATCAAGGAAGTGCGCGCCGGCGATATTGCCGCGGCCGTGGGCCTGAAGGAAGCGACCACTGGCGACACGCTCTGCGATCCCGCTCATCCGATCATTCTCGAACGCATGATCTTCCCGGAACCGGTGATCTCCCAGGCCGTCGAGCCGAAGACGAAACCCGACCAGGAAAAGATGGGTATCGCGTTAAACCGGCTGGCGCAGGAAGATCCGTCGTTCCGCGTGCAGACCGATGAAGAGTCCGGCCAGACGATTATTTCGGGCATGGGCGAGCTGCACCTGGAAATTCTGGTGGACCGGATGCGCCGTGAGTTCGGCGTCGAAGCGACGGTTGGTAAACCGCAGGTGGCCTATCGCGAGACCATTCGTATTCCCGTTGAAGATATTGAAGGCAAGTTCGTCAAGCAGTCGGGCGGACGCGGTCAGTACGGTCACGTGGTGCTGAAGCTGGAACCGCAAAAGCCGGGTACGGGTTATGAATTCGTCGATGCCATCAAGGGCGGTGTCGTGCCGCGCGAATACATTCCGGCGGTCGACAAAGGTATTCAGGAAACGCTGAAAGCCGGTGTGCTGGCGGGGTATCCGGTGGTGGACGTGAAGGTGACGCTGACCTTCGGTTCGTACCACGACGTGGACTCGAACGAAAACGCGTTCCGCATGGCTGGATCGATGGCGTTCAAGGACGGCATGAGGAAAGCCAAGCCGGTACTGCTCGAACCGATGATGGCCGTGGAAGTGGAAACACCTGAGGATTTCATGGGCAACGTGATGGGCGATTTGTCGTCACGTCGCGGGATCGTGCAGGGCATGGAGGACATCGCGGGCGGCGGCGGCAAGATCGTGCGCGCCGAGGTGCCGCTGGCTGAAATGTTTGGCTACTCGACCACGCTACGCTCGCTCACCCAGGGCCGCGCTACGTACACGATGGAGTTCAAGCACTACGCCGAGACGCCGAACAACGTCGCGGAAGCCATCGTGAGCTCGAAGGGGAAGTAGGCGTTGCCGGATTCGGAAGCCCGAGTCGGTGACTGAGCGAAGTCCGTTGTCGCCTCCCGGCGGCGACGGACTTTTTGCTTTTTACCTGGGCGACTGCAACGTAAATTGACGACAGCTTTCCCATGGATACACCTGCACACACGGAGACAAACACAATGAGCGATGAACACGATCATGACCACGAGCACACCGACTGGCGCGAGAACGGCGTCAAGGTGATCAAGGGCGATCAACTCGATACCAACACCCCGCAGACGCCCGGAATGAATCGCGCGGCCGCTATCAACGCAGCGCGCGTGGGTGCGCAGAAAATCTGGGCCGGCACGGTGACGATCCATCCGAACGCGAAGACCGGCGCGCATCATCACGGCGCGCTGGAGAGCGTGATCTACGTCGTGCGCGGACAAGCGCGCATGAAGTGGGGCAATCATCTGGAATTTACCGCTGAGGCCGGGCCGGGCGATTTCATCTTCGTGCCGCCGTACGTGCCGCATCAGGAAATCAATGCGCTCACCGACGAACCGCTGGAATGCGTGCTCGTGCGCAGCGACAATGAAGCGGTGGTGGTGAATCTGACTATCGATGCAGTGGAGGAGCCTGAAGAGGTCTTCTGGGTCGATCCGATTCATAAGCATCCGCACGAACATTGATCCGATTGCATGAGCAGACACCTGCACGGAATTTTCTACCGCCTTGCCGCCGCACAGCCCGCAAGCTTTGCCATAGTGTCGCGGCTGTCCCACGGCACGGGTAATTAATTGCCACGCGAAACGGCCGCCGGGAATCGGAACACTATTTGCTCCGCTAAACTGAAAGCTGAACGCGCCTCCGATTCCGCCGCTGCCGCCGTCCTTTGCCGGGACGCGCAGTATCGTCGAGTCAAAACAACAACCGAATCCTGAACCGGACAGCCCGATGAAAAAAACCGCAACCGATCTGGACTCGCTTTCCCCCTTCAATGCCGCGCTCGAACAGTCGAGGGGATCAGCGGGAGAACTCGGCAACCATGCCATCGATGAATTCAAAGCCGGCCGGCTCTCGCGGCGCGAGTTGCTACGGCACGCGAGTTTGCTGGGTTTATCGATGGCCGCCGGCGGTTTGATCGGCATGCCGCACGCACGCGCGCAAGCGCCCGCGGGCAAGCCGGGCGGCACGATCCGCGTGGCGCATCTGACGCCTTCGGGCCAGGTCGATCCGCTTACCGTCACCGACCCTGCCGGCCTCGCGCTGATCAATCAGACGGGCGAATTTCTCATCGACGATGACGGTCAAGCGCTCGTGCTCCGCCCTTCCCTCGCGCTTTCATGGAAGCCGAACGAGAAGGGCGATGTGTGGACCTTCGAGCTGCGCCCGAACGTCAAGTTCCACGACGGCCAGTCGATGACCGCGAAGGACGTCGCAGCGACGTTCAACCGGCTTGCCGATCCGGCCAGCGGTTCGGCGGCGCTCTCCGTGCTTAAGGGCGTGTTGTCGAAGGGATCGGTGAAGGTGGTCGACGACATGACGGTCGAGTTCCATCTGGACGCGCCGAACGGCAACTTCCCGTATTACGTTTCTTCGGATACGTACAACGCGGTGATCCTGCCGGCGAATTTCAGCGGCACCTACGAGAAGTCGTTCCCGGGCACAGGTCCGTTCAAGTTCGAAAAGTACACGCCGAAGGTGGGTGCATCGTTTGTGCGCAACCCGGATTACTGGGGTGAGAAAGCGCTGCCCGAGCGCATAACGTTCGCGTTCTACGCCGACGAACAATCGGAACTGCTCGCGTTGCAAGGCCGGCAAGCCGACGTGATGGGCGACTTCACCGTGCAGGGCGGGCTCAGCATGATGACGAATCCCGAGTTCAAGGTGCTCGGCGTGAAGTCGAGCGCGCATCGGCAGATGCATATGCGCACCGACACGGGTCCGTTCAAGGACAAACGCGTGCGCCAGGCGTTGGCGCTGGCGGTGAATCGCGAGGTGCTGGTCAAGGGGCTGTTCAAGGGACGCGCGGCGTTGGGCAATGACAGTCCGTTCTCGCCCGTGTTTCCATCGAGCGATTTGTCCGTGCCGCAGCGCAAGCTCGATGTCGCGAAGGCGAAGCAATTGCTCGCGGCCGCAGGCGTGCCGAACGGTTTCGACGTCACGCTCACGACAGAGAAGTACATGGAGATTCCCGATCTCGCGGTCGTGATCCAGAACGCAGCGAAGGCGGTCGGCATCCGCATCACGCTGAAGGTGGAAAGCCAGGAGCTGTATTACGGCGCTGGCACCTTTGGCAAGTCGGACTGGCTCGATTCGCCCTTGGGCATCACGGATTACGGACATCGCGGCGTGCCGAACGTGTTTCTCAATGCGCCGCTGACCAGCGGAGGCACATGGAACGCCGCGCATTTCAAGAATCCGCAATACGACAAGCTGGTGGCGGATTTCGTGGCGGCGCTCGACGTAGCATCGCAGAAAAAACTCTCGGGGCAAATCCAGGCCTTGCTGCTCGACGAAACGCCGGTCGTGATTCCCTATTTCTACGATCAGCTGATCGTCACGCGGGCTAACGTGAGCGGCGTACGCTTCAATGCAATTTCGCAGCTGTATTTCCAACGCGCGACTATCGGCGCGTAGCCGGTTCATTTTGAATCTCTTAGAGATTTGCGCTCGTGAAGGTTGACCCGAGGATGCTCCGATCATGAACACGGTCTCTCCTTCCGCCGCGCCGGGCGCGCCGAAAATCAGCTCACGCAGCAACGCCGGAAGCGCCGCGCGCATTGCGCGGTTCGTAGGCGTGCGGCTGCTGCTCGCGGTCATCACGTTGTGGCTGCTGTCGGTGATCGTGTTCGCGGGCGGCCAGTTGCTTCCCGGCGATGTCGGCCGCGCAATCCTCGGGCCTCTCGCCGACGCGCGCGCGGTCGCCGCGCTCAATCATCAACTGGGCGTCGACCGGCCTTTGCTCACGCAATACGCCGGCTGGATCGCGCATTTCCTGCGCGGCGACATGGGCGAGTCGTATTCGTATCGCGCGCCGGTGGCGCCGTTCATCGGCAGTGCGCTGTTGAACTCGGCCAAGCTGGGCGCGCTGGCGTTTATCGTCGTCGTGCCGCTTGGTATTGCCGGCGGCGTTTATGCCGCGCTCCACGAAGGGCGCTGGATCGACCGGACGATCAGCATTGCGGGGTTATCGGCGACAGTCGTGCCGGAGTTCGTCTCTTCCATTGTGCTGATTCTCGTGTTTGGTATCTGGCTGCAATGGCTGCCGATTGAAGCAACGTTTCCACCCGGGTCGAATGTGTTCGTTCAACTGCAGCATCTGATCCTGCCCGTGTTGCCGCTGGTGCTGGTGTTCTTCGGCTACATCGCCCGCATGGCGCGCGCCGGCACCGTTGAAGCACTCGATGCCGACTACACCCGCACTGCGATTCTCAAGGGCCTGCCGCGCCGTGTGGTGATCATGCGGCACGTCCTGCGCAATGCGCTGTTGCCGACCGTCACCGTTGCCGCCACGCAGCTCGGCTACATGATCGGCGGGCTGGTGGTCGTGGAGACGCTGTTCCACTATCAGGGCATTGGCTCACTCATTTATAACGCCGCCAAAGGCAAGGACTTCCCGATGCTCGAAGCCGGCGTGCTGACCATCGGCGTGATTTATACGGCGGCGAACCTGATCGCGGATGCGCTGTACGTTGTGTTGAATCCGCGCTTGCGGGTGAGGAACGCGCAATGAGCACAGCGACCGTCGCGCCCGCACCGCGCAGGGCGCCGCGTTTTGAACGCAGCAAAGCGCTGCTGCGCTCACCCACGTTCGTGGTCGGCGTGCTGATCCTGCTGTTCTGGGTCGCGTGTGCGCTGGTCGGGCATTGGGTCGTGCCGCAGGATCCGTACGCATCCGATCCGTTGAACTCCCTCACCCCGCCCGACGCCACGCACTGGTTCGGCACCGATCAACTCGGCCGCGATGTGTTCGCGCGCGTGATCGTCGGCGCGCGCGACATTCTCACCATCGCACCGCTGGCAACGTTGCTCGGCACGGTGGCGGGAACCGCGGTTGGCTTGATCGTCGGTTACTTCGATGGATGGGTGGACAACGTGATCGGCCGGCTGATCGACGCGGTGCTCGCGTTACCGCTGGTGATCGTTGCGCTGCTTGCGCTTGCAGCGGTCGGCGCCAGCAACGTCACCGTGATTCTCGTAATCGGCATCACCTTCACGCCGATCACCGCGCGCACGGTGCGCGCGGCCGTGTTCGCCGAACGCAATCTCGACTACGTGCTGGCGGCGCAATTGCGCGGCGAAAATGCGTTCTACATCATGTTCGCGGAGATCCTGCCGAACGTGCTGCAGCCGATCATCGTGGAAGCCACTGTGCGGCTCGGTTACGCCATTTTCGCGGTTGCCACGCTGTCATTCCTGGGCTTCGGCATTCAGCCGCCGTCGGCTGACTGGGGTCTTGCGCTGTCCGAGTGCTACACGCTGATGGCGGGCGGCGCATGGTGGACTGTTGTGTTCGACGCAGCCGCTATCGCTTCGCTGGTCGTGGGCGTGAACCTCGTTGCCGATGGCATCCAAGGAGTGCTCGAACGATGAACGGACCGCCGCCATCGGCCTTCCCTATCTTCGATGGATCGAAGAGCGCCGAAACCGACGCACTCACGCTTGTCGGCCTGACGGTCGCCTACCGTTCGCGCGGGCGCGACCGCGAAGTGCTGCAGGACATCTCGCTGCGGGTCAAACGCGGCGAGGCGTACGGGCTCGTCGGCGAATCCGGCTGTGGCAAATCCACGGCCGCGCTCGCCGTATTGCGTTATCTGCCGCGCAACGGCCGCGTGAAGTCGGGGAAGATTTCGATCGCCGGCCACGACATCGCTTCGATGAACGCCGACGCGTTGCGGCACATGCGGGCCAACGCGGTATCGATGGTTTATCAGGACCCGGGCCGCGCGTTGAACCCGTCGCTGACCATCGCGCGGCAGGTGTCGGAAGCGTTCGAGCTCGCGGGCGCGTCGGTGAGTGAAGCGCTGGAGCACACCATCGACATCTTGAAGCGCGTACGGATCTCGTCGCCTGAACGCGTAATGGATAGTTATCCACATCAATTGTCGGGCGGCATGCAGCAGCGCGTGGTCATCGCGATGGCGCTGGCGTGCAATCCGGCATTGCTGATCCTCGACGAACCCACTACGGGGCTCGACGCCACGGTCGAAGCGGAGGTGCTCGACCTGATCGCGCAACTGCGCGAAGAGCTTGGCACGGCGGTGCTTTTCATCAGCCACAACCTGGCGGTGATCGGCCGGATGTGTGATCGCGTTGGCGTGCTGTATGCCGGGAAGCTTGTAGAAGAAGGCACCACGCGCGATGTATTCGCGCGGCCGCGGCATCCGTACACGGTGGGCCTGCTGCGCTGTTTGCCGACGACGGGACGAAGCAAGGACACGGGCCGGCTCGACACCATTCCGGGCTCGCTGCCGCTGCCGGGATCGGTGACGCAGGGATGCATCTATGCGCAACGCTGCAAGCTCGCCGATGACCGATGTCATCGTGAAGCGCCGCCGCCGTATCGGGTATTGGCCGCTCATGGCGACCAGATGGCCCGTTGCCATTATCACGAACGCGCAATCGACTTGCCGCGCGCAACGCCGGAGGTTCTAAGCGCGGCTGTCGACAGGACAGATGCACCTATTGCCCTGCGCGCGGAGAATTTATCGAAGACGTTTCATGTTGGCGGAGAGTCGCTGCGGGCCGTGCACGATGTATCGCTGGAACTGGCGCTGGGTGAAACGCTCGGGCTGGTCGGTGAGTCAGGCAGCGGCAAGACGACGCTCGCGAAGCTGTTGCTCGGGTTGCTCTCGCCCGATGCAGGCGGCTCCATAGAACTCGACGGCGCCGCCCTGCCCGCGCGCGTGACAAACCGGAACGACGAACAGGTCAAGTCGCTGCAGATCGTGTTCCAGAATCCCGATTCGGCGTTGAACCGGGCGCATTCGGTGCGTCGGCTGATCGCGCGGTCGTTGTCGAAACTCGGCGCGTTGCGAGGGGCCGCGAAGGAAGCACGGCTGCAATCGCTGACTGCCGCCGTGCGATTGCCCGAGCGTTACCTGAGTTCGCGCACGCGGCAATTGTCGGGTGGGTTGAAACAGCGCGTGGCGATAGCGCGTGCGTTCGCTGGCGATCCGCGTGTGGTGGTTTGCGACGAGCCGACATCCGCCCTCGATGTGTCCGTGCAAGCCGCCATCCTGAACCTGCTCGCCGACCTGCAGCGTGAACGTGGCGTAAGTTACGTGTTTATCTCGCACGACCTGCACGTGGTGCGGTATTTGTCCGATCGCATTGCGGTGCTGTATCTCGGCCGGCTGATGGAGATCGGCCGCGCGACGGACGTGTTCGACGGGCCGCATCATCCTTATACCGAGGCGTTGTTGTCATCGATTCCGGCCGTTGGCGATGAACCGCAAGCGCGGGAGCGTATACGTCTTTCGGGTGAGTTGCCGAGTGCAGCGGACCCGCCGTCGGGTTGCGTGTTTCATACGCGCTGTCCGCGCAAGATAGGTGCGATTTGCGAGCAGGAGGAGCCGCCCTATGCGCACGCCACCGATGGACACAGGATTCGATGCCACATTCCCGTGGCCGAGCTTAAGCGCTTGCAAAAGCCTGGCTAAACCGGCGCGCTGAAGTCGGGCTTGGGCCGGCGTTAAGTCGGCGCTAGGTCAGGATTGAAGGAACCAATCGCCGCTCGTTCCCTCATATCGAGTTCAACGTTCGACATGAGGGATCACAATATGAAGCGAAATATCTCCGCGGCGTTCGCGTTTGCTGCTTTCTCCGTGTTGGGCTGCGCCTCTGCCGTCCGCGCACAGCAAACCACTCAACCGCCGCCGGTCGATCCGAGTTTCTCTGCCTATACGCTCGCGCAAGAATGCTCGCAGAGATCCGATAATACCGCGCAAGGCCAGTGCGTAGGCGCCGTGCGCGGCATTGTGCGCGGTTATCAATACGGTGTGCTGTTTCTGGCCCAGCGATCGCAATTGAAGGCCAATGAAACGCAGCGCGTGTCGCTATGCCTGAGCGATACGCCGGTCTCAACGCTGGTCGATGAATTTCTGGCCGACGCCAAGCAAGTCGATGACGCATCGCTCAAGCGCACGCCGGCGGAAGTCGCGGTGCTTGGGTCTGTGCATGCGCACCACGGGTGTGATTAGTCGCTCGCGCCGGTGGACGGGATGGGGTTCGGGGTTAGCGGTCGGGTTGATGCCGGTTGCTAGGTAGCGGTCGGGGTCATTGCTGGGTTGCTGCTTTCCAGGTCTTCGCGAGTTTAGTGTTGGCTGATCTTTTTCGCTCTATTAGGCACTGCGCGTGGCGGCGCGTCATTTCTTTGTCCAAAGCCGAAAGCGGCAAAGAAACGAAGCAAAGAAAACGCTTTCACCGCTCTACCCTAAGTGTCCACAGCGTGCAGTTTCTATTCATGGGTGCCCCAAAAGCACGGTGCTCGCCAGAGCCACGGATGTGTGAAACCCTCCTTCTCGCGAATCCTGACACGAACACGCTTCGCCCCGTACGCTCTCGGGCAAGCACCTTTTCAAAGCAAATCCGCATGGCCTCACGCGCTTTTCAGGCTTCGTTTCTTTAAAGTTTGGTCGTGTGGTCTGGGCTGCAGAGACGCGTGGCCAGCTTCGCGGATTACGGACCAAGGTGTACTATGCTTCAGTTTTTTGCGAAGCGGCTGGTGGCTTGCAGTCATTTTGTCGGGTACGGCCTCACGCATTTTGGAGGCTTTGTTTCCCGAACGGGTTCGCGGCATGTTTCGGCATGCGAACAATTTGGTGGGTGGTTCTAGGCGGATAGCGCAGGGTGCCCCTTGGCAGGTTCAATCACTGGTGGCGAAGCGTGGGGTATCCGTGTTCGGAGAAAGAGGGGTTCACACATCCTGAGCTCTGGCGAGCACCGTGCTTTTGGGGCACCTATGAAATGTAACTGCACGCTGTGGACACTTAGGGTAGAGCGGTGAAAGCGTTTTCTTTGCTTCGTTTCTTTGTCGCTTTGGACAAAGAAATGACGCGCCGCCACGCGCAGTGGCTAATAGAGCGAAAAAGATCAGCCAACACTAAACGCGCAAAGACCTGGAAAGCAGCAACCCAGCAATGACCCCGACCACTAACACAGGAACCTGGCACCTTGGCATTGACTCCGACCGCTAACCCCGGAACCCGCGCAACGCAGCACCAACCCTACCGCTAGCCCCAAAAACCCGCCCCTCCATCTCCAACATCTCAAAGCATTTCCAGCGCCCGTTTTGATCTTGGCGGTTTGAACTGAGAGTCGATAAGACTCATTTCTTCCCCCGACAAAGTCACCTCTCGCGCAGCCGCGTTCTCAATCACATGAGCGACAGTCCCCGCTTTCGGGATCGCAATAACCTGCGGTTGCTGCAAGACCCACGCGAGCGCGACTTGCATCGCCGACAAACCGCGCGCCTTCGCAATATCGTTCAACACGCTTTGTTTCGGCAGACGCGCGTGATCTACAGGACTGTATGCCATCGCCGGCATATTGCGCTCGCGCATCCACGGCAAGAGTTCGAATTCGGGACCGCGTCGAGCGACGTTATACAGAATCTGGTTGGTCGCACACCGGTTGCCGTTTTCCAGCGCAAAGAGCTCGACCATGTCGTCGGTGTCGAAATTGCTCACGCCCCAATGACGAATCTTGCCCTGCGCTTTCAACGCCTCAAAACCGCCGATCACCCCTTCCAGATCTTCGCCGCCGCGCCAATGCAGCAGATATAAATCGATGCGGTCAGTCTGTAGCCGCTTGAGGCTTCGTTCACACGCGGCCTTCACGCCGGACTCGCTACCGTTATGCGGATAAACCTTGCTGACAATGAATAGCTCGTCACGCCGATCCTTCAAAGCTTCGGCGATCAGCTTTTCACTCTCGCCCTCGCCGTACATTTCCGCAGTATCGATCACGGTCATGCCCAGATCCACGCCTGTTTTAAGCGCTGCAATCTCCGCGCTGCGGGTTCTGGCGCTATCGCCCATTTCCCACGTTCCCTGACCCAACGCAGGGATCTGCTCTCCGCTCGGAAGATGAACCACTTTTTCCTGCGACGTCATGGGCGCTCCCCTTGCTTGCTGAACCGAATGTTGTTGGGCTCGAGTCTTCGGCCTCAGTTCAAACTTTTTTGAGCGCGCGTAAGTGTAATCACATGCACCCACGCACGCTCTGTCCTTCGTCAGACCAATCCCACCACTAGCGGACCCAGCAATGTCAGCAACACATTCGCTAACGCATAGGTGATCGCGAACGGGACCGTCGGCACCGCGCTTTCCGCCTTATCAAGCACGCCGCCAAACGCCGGATTCGCACTGCGCGAGCCAGTCAGGGCACCCGCCAAAAGCGCCGCGTTAGTGTATTTCAACACGTATCGGCCGAACAACATCGTGAGGACGAGCGGCAAGATGGTGACAACCGCGCCCAGCAGAAAGATCGTGAGGCCGCTGTTCTTCACCGTAACCACAGCCGCCAGCCCGGAGTTCAAACCGACAGCCGCCACGAACGCGGCAAGCCCGAAATCCTTCATCAATTGCGACGCCGCCGATGGCATCACGCCGTACATCGGATGCTTGCCGCGCATCCAGCCGAACAACAGCCCGGCCAGCAAGCAGCCCCCGCCGGAGCCCAGCGTCAACGGCACACCGGCTACGTCGACGACGATCAATCCGATCAACAAACCAAGCACAATCCCCACGCCCATGTAGATGAAATCGGTCTTGTTTGTAACCGGCAATTCATAACCCGCTGCATCCACCGCACGCTTCGTATCCTGCGGCGAACCGTAGAACGTGATGACATCGCCATGTTCGAGCTGGGTCTCGGGAAGGATCGGCAGCGGCTGGTCCGCCCGGCGAATTTCCTGCACGAATACGCCGTGGCGCAAATCGCGATCCACGGTCGTGCGCACCGCGGCAATCGTCATGTGATTCATGCCCTTGCGCGTGAACACGCCCTGCCGGTTCTGCATCACGACGCTGATGCCATCGGTATCCGCCACTTCTTCACCAATGTTCGACGCCGCCGTCACCATCACTTCACGCCGGCCGACGACCAGGACGATATCGTCGACTTGCAGCATCACGTCCGGCCGCGGCTCCAGCGCCTTGCCGGCCCGGCGGATTCGCTCGATCGTGATCATGTCGGACTCGGCCATCTCGATCTCGGCGACTGTCCGGCCCGCCGCACCGCTCAAGGCCAACCCTCCGGCATCGGCGCCACCTACGCGCGCCGCCGCACCTTTGCCGCCGGTCACGCGATAAGCGCGCCCGACGAGTTCCGGCATCGCCGCCGTCTGGCCGGCCCCATGCACGACCGCGCCGCCGAGCAAACTTTTCTCCGCCTCCGCTGCGGCGTCCTTCAAACTCTGCCCCATGAACTTCGGCAAGATATTCACGCACACAATGATCGCGCCCAGCGATCCGAATACGTACGTCACGGCATAAGCGACGGCCACGTCGCCCTGAAGCGCCTTGGTTTCGGCAACCGGCAGCCCGAGCCGGGCGATGGCGTCGCCGGCCGTGCCGATGATCGCCGACTGCGTCAGCGCCCCGCCGGCCAACCCCGCCGCAATCCCCTTGTTCAAGCCGAACAGCTTCGCGCACACCAACACGGTCACGAGCGCCGATACCGCGAGAAACACCGCCATCGCAATCTCACGCAGCGTCTTGCGCGACAGCGAGTTGAAAAACTGCGGCCCCGAGTCGTAACCCACCGCATAGATGAAGATCGCGAACATCACGGACTTGACGCCATTATCGATCTGGACACCGAACTGACTGATGACGACCGCCGCGAGCAGCGACCCGCCCACACCGCCAAGCTGGAACTTGCCGAAGTTGATCTGGCCAATGAAGTACCCCACCGCCAAAGAGAGGAAAAGCGCAATCTCCGGTGACTTCGTGAAAATCTGATGTATCCATTCCATAGTGCCCTCGTTAGTTTCGTATGCGCTGCCCGGCCTGCTGAACCTGATTTCCCACTGACGCTCCTGCCCATGCACCTATCCTGCTGCTACCACCTGATCCTGCTGCTACCACGTGATCCTGTTCACCCCAACTTCCCCGCGAGCCCGACGATTACGGGCCCCATCAACGGCAGGAGGACGTTCGACAATGCATACGTGATCGTGTAGCCGATCACGGGCGTCGCATTGCCCGTCACCCCCACCAGCGCGCTGATCGCGGGCGTGCTGCATTGCTGGCCGGCGATCGCGCCAAGCAGCATCGGTACTTCGAGTTTCAACAGCCAGCGGCCGACCGCGAGCGACACCAGCGCCGGGCCGAGCGTGATGACCACGCCCGCCAGCGGCAGCGCAACGCCGTACTCGCGGATCAGGCGGATGGCATCGGCCCCGGCCCCCAACCCGACCGCGGCGATAAACGTGCACAGCCCGAAATCCTTGAGCACTTGCGCCGCAGCTGAAGGCAGCGAACCGATCACGGGATAGCGCGAACGGATCCAGCCGAACAGCAGCCCAGACAACAAACAGCCGCCGCCGGTCCCCAAGGCGATCTGCACGCCGCCCATACGCGCGCTCAAATGCCCGACGAGAATCCCCAAGATCACGCCGATACCGAGAAACACGAAGTCGGTTTTCAGCGTCGCGCGGACCACGTAGCCGAGCTTCGCCACGCCGCGCTGCACGTCCTCGGCTGCGCCGATCAAGGTCAGTACGTCGCCCCGATGCAGCTCCGTCCCCGGCAACGCGGGAATCATGCTGTCCAGCCGCGTGACGGCCGAGATATAAATACCGTGGCTATCGGCGGGCGTCGCCCGGTCGCGCACTTGCGCGACCGTCAGGCCGTGTACTTCGCGCCGCGTGAGCATGACATCGACAGTGTCAGCGTAGACATCGGCGACATCGCCCCCGGCGACTTCCTCACCAATGGATGGCAACGCCGCCACGAGCGCCGCGCGGCGCCCGCCGATCACGATCCGGTCCCCCGTCTTCAACACGAGATTCGGCTGCGCTTTGACGATCGAGCGGCCACGCATCACGCGCGCCACGGTAAGCTCGTTGCCATGGCGTTTTTCAAGGGCACTGATGCTCAGATCCGCCGCACTCGTGACGCGGACTTCGCGTGCGACGAGCGACGGCGCCGCCGGCCGCTGGCCCTCCGCCAGCGCGCTGTCGCCACCGAGCGCGCGCCACAGGCGCTCGGCTTCATCGCGCAGATTCACGCGCAGCATGAGCGGCGCGATCTGGCTGGTGAACAACACGATAGTGACGAGCCCGAAGAGGTAACTCACGCTATAGGCAGTGACGATATTGGCCTGCAGCCGGGCGATCTCGGCAGCAGGCAGCCCGAGCTTGCCGATTGCCTCGGACGCCGTGCCGACCACCGCCGATTCCGTCGCGGCGCCGGCAAGCAGACCGGCCGCAGTGCCGCGGTCCAGCTTGAAAAGCGCGACAGCCCCGAGGACCAGCCCAAGCACCACCACGAGTTCAACAACGGATAGCAGCCCATAGCGCCAGCCGCGCCCGATATTCGCGAAGAATTGCGGTCCGCCGGTGAAGCCCAGCGCAAAGATAAACAGGGCGAAAGCAATATTCTTCAAATCTGGTGAAAGGCGCGCACCGCTTTGTCCGAGAATCAGCGCCACGATCAAGGTGCCGCATACGCCGCCGAGCTGTATGGGTCCGAGCTTGAAAGAACCAATGAAAAAGCCGATTGCCAGACTCGCAAACAATGCGATTTCGAGTTGGCTCGCCAGCAAATTCCAGATCATGAAATTATCGTCTCCATTGATTATCTAAATGCAACTATCAAGCGCCCTGGAATGACTTGAATTAAGGATTCGATTAATTTTGACCATGATTTTGAGATCGTTGAACAATGTACTTTTTAGACGCCAGTTTGCCAGCCGGTAAGTCGGGACGGTAAGAATTTAACGCCCAACTTCATTTGGTCACTCCCCGGGATGGTTTCCGGTCAATAAAACATCTTTATTGGCAACGCCCGGCAGAGCTTATCGTGCCTTGCCGCAGGTCGGATCGCCAGTTTGCATGCAATAAGACAAGCGATATATCGATCTCCTCCAGAAGTCGAATGACTTAACACAACTCCTGAAACATAAATCTGCATAAATCAGACGATCCATTCCAAAATCCGGAGAAGTGTAATTTTTCATTTGCAATGAATTAGCAAATGTGAAAGTCTTGCGGTTAATGTGGAATGCAAACATGAAACGACTGAGATATTGCAATTCCGCATGAGTGTCAATACGCTTTTTGGCACTGATCTAAAAAAATGGCGTATGCGCGGTGATTCGCAATACGGTTCCACGCTGATTTGGACACTGAGAGGTAAGAGACAATGAATCAAATTCATGCCATGCGTGTGTTCGTGCGGGTGTCGGAAACCGAAAGTTTTCGGCGTGCCGCACAACAACTGGATGTATCAAACGCACTTGTGACTCGCGCAATTGCAATGCTGGAAGCGCATTTGCGCACCCGGTTAATCAACCGCACTACTCGCAACCTCTCACTCACAGAAGCCGGCACGCGTTATCTCGAAGGCTGCCGCGCATTGCTCGAAGAACTCGATCACCTCGAGTCAATGGTGGCGCATACCGAAGGCGACCCCAGCGGTACATTGCGCGTGGTGGCGTCCGGATCGCTTTCGCTCATGGCGCTGACGCCGCTGATCGATGGCTTCCGGCAGGTTTATCCGAAAGTGAATGTGCGGCTCACCTTATCCGAGCGCCACGTAGATCTGGTGGAAGACGGTTTCGATGTCGGTATTGTCACGGCATTCATGGTGACGAGCACGGCGTTGGTAGAACGCCCGGTCGCCACTAACACGCTGATTCCCGTCGCCACGCCCGCTTATCTGGAAGAGCACGGCTCGCCCAGCACGCCAGCCGATTTGCTGCACCACGCGTTCGTCGCGCTCCCCAGCGAAATGCGCAGCGCCACCTGGCACTTCCGGCACCGCAACAACGGCAGCGCCGACCAGGTCACGCTCGCCCCCGTCTATACGGTCAACAGCGCCTTGATGGTCCGGCTCGGAACGCTTGCGCACATGGGCATTTCGATCATTCCGGAAGGCATTGTCGCGGCGGATCTGGAAAACGGCTCGCTGGTACGGGTGCTGGGTGATTACGCCATTGATGACCCGGACGTGAAGGTATCTATCGTTTATCCGGGACGGCAGTATCTGCCGGCCAAGACGCGCGCCTTCATTGATTACACGCTCGAACATATGGGCCCGGGCGGAGAAGTTGGATTGCTGCAGCCGGAAACCATTCTCTCCCGGCTTTCCATGGTGCCTCCGGCGAGCGCAGTTGCCAGTTGATTTAATTGCCTGCTGGCGGGAGATCGTTCGATGCCAATTCAGATGATCGTCTTCAGCAGCCGGCAATATGATCGCGACGTCTTCATTGAGGCTAACGCCGCGTTGGTTATTCCCTGCATTTCCAGGAATCACAACTTGACGCGCAAACGGCAATTCTGGCCCACGGGTGCGCAGTGGTATGCCCGTTCGTGAATGACATCCTTGACGAAACTGTCCTGGAAACCCTTCGCGAGGGCGGCACGCAGCTCGTCGCGCTGCGCTCGGCAGGTTTTAATCACGTCGACCTCACGGCGGCAGTCAGGCTCAGAATCGGCGTGGTGCGCGTGCCGGCTTATTCGCCGTACGCAGTGGCGGAGCACGCGGCCGGACTGACCCTGACGCTGAATCGCAAGTTGCATCGCGCCTATGCCAGGACTCGCGATGGCGACTTTTCGCTTAACGGCCTGCTGGGTTTCGACCTGCACGGCAAGACGCTTGGCATTATTGGCACGGGCGTAATCGGGCGGGTATTCGGCCGCATCATGGCCGGCTTCGGCATGACGCTGCTGGCGTTTGATCCTGGAACGCCAGCAACCGATCTTATACAAGCCGGAGCACGTTATGTTTCACTCGATACGCTTCTGGCTGGGTCGGACGTCGTCAGCCTGCATTGCCCGCTTTTACCCTCCACTTATCACCTCATCGATGCCGCCGCACTCGCCCGCATGAAACACGGCGCCATGCTGATTAATACCGGCCGCGGCGGGTTGATCGACAGTGGCGCACTCATCGGCGCGTTGAAAAGCGGGCAACTGGGCCACCTTGGCCTCGACGTCTACGAGGAAGAGAGCGGACTCTTTTTCGAAGACCATTCGAATCACATGCTGCAGGACGACGTGCTTGCGCGCTTTGTTACCTCTCATCAGGCGTTCTTCACACGCGAAGCGCTTAGAGAGATCGCCACTACCACGCTCGGAAATGTGAAAGCCTGGTTCGATGGCTCTCCGCTCCATCAGGTATTCCCGTAGACAATCCCATTGCGAAGTTTATCGAGCGGAAGTTTTTATACTTCCCGCGCGATAAATCAGCTTTTCGGATAATCCATTTATTCTTCATATAATTAATATTTACTAATTTATTAGCGTTTCATTCCTGTTCGACGGCATGCCGTTTGCTGTATCGCTCTCTTACTGTCGGAATCTCTTATTGCGAGCGAGGGACGGTTGGACGCATTGCAAGACTTGATCGTCGCGAGGCCGGAAGGCCTTTATTGCCCGCCGGGCGATTTTTATATCGACCCGTGGCGTCCCGTCGACCGGGCCATCATTACTCACGCCCATGCAGATCACGCCCGCTTCGGGCACGCCCGTTATCTCGCGGCTGAGCCGGGGGTCGGCGTGTTGCTGTCGCGACTGCCGGGCATCTCGTTGCAAGGCGTTCCCTACAGCGAACGCCTGGTCATCAACGGCGTCTCCGTGTCGCTACATCCGGCCGGCCACGTGCTCGGCTCCGCTCAAGTGCGCGTGGAACACGCGGGCCGGGTCTGGGTGGCCTCAGGCGACTACAAAGTCGAGCCCGATCCCACTTGCGCGCCGTTCGAACCGGTTCGCTGCGACACGTTCATTACAGAATCCACGTTCGGCCTGCCGATTTATCGATGGGAACCGTCCAGTGTGATTTTCGACGGCATCAATTCGTGGTGGCGGCATAACGCGGCTGAAGGACGCGCTTCCGTGCTGTTCTGCTATTCGTTCGGCAAAGCGCAGCGGATTCTCGGTGGCGTCGATCCGGCCATAGGGCCGATCTTCTGCCATGGCGCCGTGGAGCCGCTGAATCGGGCCTATGTGCAAGCGGGCGTTGATCTGCCGCCGACGCGGCCGGTCAGCGACATCGCCACGAAAGACAAGACCGCGTTCCAGGGCGCGCTGATCATTGCGCCGCCGTCCGCACAAGGCAGCGCGTGGATGCGCCGCTTTGGCGACTACAGCGACGCGTTTGCGTCGGGCTGGATGCGGCTTCGCGGCACCCGGCGCCGACGCGGCCTGGATCGCGGTTTCGTGCTGTCCGATCACGCCGACTGGCCGGGATTACAGACAGCGATTGGCGCAACGGGCGCGGACCGGGTGATCGTCACGCACGGACAGATCGAGCCGATGGTGCGCTGGCTGCGCGAACAAGGTCTGGAAGCGGGCGCATTCACAACCGAATACGGCGATGACGCCATAGAAGCCGACGCGGCGGAAAGCGGCCCGGTGGGTCCGTCAGCGCAACCAGAGCAGCCGGCCGTTGAAGCCCCTCCTTCGCCCGGGGCCGACTCGCAATGAAACGCTTCGCCGCGCTCTACACCGCTCTGGACGGCACCACGTCGACAAAAGAAAAACTCGAGGCGCTGATCGCGTATTTTTCGGCGGCCGAACCCGAGGACGCCGCGTGGGCGTCGTACTTTCTTAGCGGCGGCAAACCTCGACAATCGGTGCCCACCCGCCTTCTCACCGAATTCGCCCGCGAGCGCGCCGGCCTGCCGGAATGGCTCTTCGATGAGTCGTATCAGGCGGTCGGCGATCTGGCCGAAACCATCGCGCATATCCTGCCGCCCGCGCAACGCACATCCGAACTCGGCCTCGCGCAATGGATCGAGGGACGCGTGCTGACCTTGCGCGGCCTGGAGCCGGGCGAGCTTCGAACCCGTTTGCTCGGCTACTGGGACGAACTCGACTGGAGCGAGCGTTTCTTGTTGACCAAGCTGATAGGCGGCGGCTTCCGAGTGGGCGTCGCACGGCAGCTTGTGGTGCGCGCGCTCGCCGAAGTCGCGGGCGTGGATCACAAACGCATCGCCCAGCGCATGGTCGGCTGGACCGACTCGCAGCAAGCGCCGGGCGCGGCGCGTTATTTGCGGCTGATCGCTCCGGAAAGCCCGGACGATGAAAACTCCGCCACGCCGCACGAAAGCGATCTTGGTTTGCCGTATCCATTTTTCCTGGCTCATCCGTTGCAAGCCGATCCGTCGACGCTCGGCGCGCCGTCGGATTGGGTGATCGAATGGAAGTGGGACGGGATTCGCGCGCAACTTGTGAAACGCGGCGGCCGGGTGTGGCTGTGGTCGCGCGGTGAAGATCTCATCACCGAGCGATTTCCCGAACTCGCCTCGCTGGGCGCCGCGCTGGCGGACGGGACTGTTATCGATGGCGAAATTCTCGCGTGGGAACCCGGCGGCGATGCTCCATTGCCTTTCGCGCGGCTGCAACCGCGCATCACGCGCAAGACCTTGTCGAAGAAAGTGCTCGCCGACTCGCCCGCCACGTTTCTCGCCTACGACCTGCTGGAAGCCGAAGGCCGCGATCTGCGCGTCACGCCGCTGATCGAACGCCGCGCGCAACTCGATGCATTGGCCACCGCGTTGGGCGAAACCTTGGCGGTGGACTTGCTGCGGGTATCGCCAATGGTCCAGGCGCCCGATTGGGAAACCCTCGCCACATTGCGCGACGAAAGCCGCGGCCGTGGCGTTGAAGGCTTGATGCTGAAGGGACGTGAATCGATGTATGGCGTGGGACGCACGAAGGCTTCCGGAACATGGTGGAAGTGGAAGATCGAGCCTTACGCCATCGACGCCGTCTTGCTTTACGCGCAACGCGGCCACGGCCGGCGCGCGAGTTTATACACGGATTTCACGTTCGCCGTGTGGGACGAAGCCGATGGCGTGCGCACCCTCGTACCCTTCGCGAAGGCGTATTCCGGCTTGACGGACGAAGAGATGCGCAAGGTCGACGCGGTCGTGCGCAAGACGACCATCGAAAAGTTCGGGCCGGTGCGCAGCGTCACGCCGACACTCGTATTCGAGATCGGCTTTGAAGGAATTCAGGCGAGTCCACGTCATAAGTCCGGCATTGCAGTGCGGTTTCCACGCATGTTGAGATGGCGCACGGACAAGCATATTGACGACGCCGATACGCTCGACATGCTCAAGGGTTTCCTCGAAGGAGCGACGCCATGAGCGCGCCCTCGGACGAAGACGATAGAGACCGTCAGGATACCCAACCAAGTAGCGATGCAAAACGCCGTTCGCCTCGTCCGCGCCGGGTGCCGAAAACACGTGCCGCGCAAGCGAAGGCCGATGCGGTTGCCGAACTATTCCGGCCCGTGCCGATAGTCATCGATCAGGACGCGGCGAACCTGCCGTTCGAAGCACGTCTCGCTGCGTGGTTCGATCGGCACGGCTGGCAAGCGTTTCCGTTTCAACGGGAGGTGTGGGAGGAGATTTCGGGCGGCGCGAGCGGCCTGCTCCACGCGACCACCGGCGCCGGCAAGACGTGGGCGGTGTGGCTGGGCGCGCTGGCCGCCTATTCCGACAAGCTCCCCAGCCGCAACCTGCCCGCGCCGTTGACGGTGCTGTGGATCACGCCCATGCGCGCCCTCGCCGCCGACACCGCCCGCGCGCTGCAAACTGCCGTGACAGAACTTGCCGTGCCGTGGAGCATTGGTTTGCGCACCGGCGATACCCCGTCCGCCGAACGCGCCCGGCAAAACAAGCGCATGCCGAGCGCGCTAGTCACCACGCCCGAAAGTCTCACGCTAATGCTCACACGCGCAAACGGCGCGGAGGAGATGAAGCACGTGCGGCTGGTTGTCGTCGATGAATGGCATGAGTTGCTTGGGAATAAACGCGGCACGCAGACGCAACTCGCCCTCGCTCGCCTTGCGCACTGGCGGCCTGATTTGCAGGTATGGGGGTTATCGGCGACGCTCGGCAATCTCGATCTCGCTCGCGATGCGTTGCTCGCGCCGGTCAAGACGCCGCGCGTCGTGGTGCGCGGCGCGCAGCCGAAAACGCTGATCGTCGATACGCTGATTCCCGACACCATCGAACGTTTTCCATGGGGCGGTCATCTCGGCACGCGTCAGGTAGGCCCCGTTGCTGCCGAGATCGACCAGGCGCGCAGTTCGCTCGTCTTCACCAATACCCGCTCGCAAGCCGAAGTCTGGTATCAGGCGCTGCTTGAAGCGCGTCCCGACTGGGCAGGATTGATCGCGTTGCATCACGGCTCGCTCGATCACGAAGTCCGCGAGTGGGTCGAGCTCGGCCTTAAAACCGGCCAGCTGAAAGCGGTGGTCTGCACATCGAGCCTTGATCTCGGCGTCGACTTCCTGCCGGTCGATCGCGTATTCCAGATCGGTTCGCCCAAAGGCGTCGCGCGCCTGATGCAGCGCGCCGGACGCTCGGGACATGCACCGGGACGGGCATCGCGGGTCACCATCGTACCGACGCACGCGCTCGAACTCGTGGAAGCGGCCGCGGCGCGCTGGGCCGTCGAGCAACGGCGCATAGAAGGCCGCGAGATGCCCGACAAGCCGCTCGATGTGCTCGTCCAGCATCTGGTGACCATTGCGATAGGCGGCGGCTTCACGGCCCAGGATCTCTTCGATGAAGTCCGCACGACATATGCGTATCGCGGCCTGACGCAGCAAGAGTTCGACTGGGCGCTGACGTTCGTCGAACGCGGCGGCACGTCGCTTGCGGCGTATCCCGACTTTCATCGCGTGACGCTCGATGCTGACGGTGTGTATCGCGTGCCGCGTGAAGATCTGGTCCGGCGTCATCGCAACAATGTCGGCACGATCGTGGCCAACGCGACCATCAACATTGCGTACATGACGGGCGGCCGGATTGGTGCGATGGAAGAGTCGTTCGTCTCGCGTCTGAAGCCCGGTGATGTATTCACGTTCGGCGGCCGCGCGCTGGAACTCGTGCGCGTGCGCGAGATGACCGCGTACGTAAAACGCGCGACGTCCTCACGCGGCGCAATGCCGCAATGGGCCGGCAGCAAGATGCCGCTCTCGTCCGAACTCGCCGATGCCACGCTGATGATGCTCGCGCGCGCCGTGAACGACATCTACGATGAACCCGAGATGCAAGCCGTGCGGCCGCTGCTCGAACTGCAAGCGAAGTGGTCGGCGTTGCCCGAGCCGGGCGTGTTGCTGGTCGAGCTAATTCGTTCGCGCGAGGGGCATCACTTGTTCTGTTATCCGTTTGCGGGACGGATGGCGCACGTCGGGCTTGGGTCGTTGATCGGCTGGCGCGTGGCGCGCGACCGACCGAGTACGTTTTCCATATCGATGAACGATTACGGCTTCGAGTTGTTATCGGCGCAACCGTTCGACTGGGAGGCGCTCATACAGGACGGACTTTTTTCGCCCGATAATCTCGAACACGACATTCTCGCCAGCCTCAATTCGTCCGAGCTTGCCGCACGGCGCTTTCGCGAGATCGCGCGGGTGTCCGGGCTGATCTTCCAGGGTCATCCGGGACAACAAAAAAGCGCGCGGCAACTGCAGGCATCGAGCGGACTTTTCTACGAAGTTTTTCGCCGGCACGACAGCGGCAACCTGCTGCTTGCGCAGGCCGAGGAAGAGGTGATGTTGCAAGAACTGGAACTCGACAGAATACGGGCCGCGCTCAAAAGCATGAGCGCGAGCCGGCTCGCGCTGACGCGACCGAAGAAGCCGACGCCCTTTGCGTTTCCGCTGATCATCGCGCGGTTGCGGGAGAAGGTGAGCACCGAGAAGATGTCCGATCGCGTCGCGCGCATGCTCGCCGATCTGGAAAAGGCGGCGCGCGCATGATGCTCGAGGCATTGACGGTGGATATTGGCGGGCATGCGCTAGTGTTGTCGGCGGCACGGGCGGCGTTCGATCCGGTGCGGCAGGCATTGTTCGTCGCCGATGCGCATATCGGCAAGGACGCCGTGTTTCGCGCCCGGGGCATTCCGGTGCCGGAAGGTTCGACGGCGGAAACGCTTGCGCGCCTGGACGCCTTGATCCTCATGCACCGGCCGGCGACGATCGTATTTCTTGGCGACTTGCTGCATGCCCGTGAGTCGCACGCGTTGACCACGCTCGGCGCGCTGGCCGAGTGGCGCGAGCGGCATGCCGGCTTACGGCTGATTCTGGTGGAAGGCAATCATGATCGCCATGCCGGCGGGCCGCCCGACGCGCTCGCGCTCGACGTGGTCGACGAGCCGTACAGGTTCGGGCCTTGGGCGCTGTGTCATTACCCGCAGCGCGTGGCGAATGCGTATGCGTTGGCGGGGCATGAACATCCGGTGTACCGCGTTGCCACGCGACGCGATAGCGCGAGATTGCCGTGTTTTCGTTTTGGCGCCGATGCCGGCGTGCTGCCTGCGTTCGGTGCGTTTACCGGCGGCTTTGAGGTGAACGAAAGCGCGCGCGGCGAGCGGATCTTCGTGGTTGCGGGGGAACGCGTGATGGCGGTCCGAACTCAGTGATAAGTCATCTTCGATGACGTCAGCTTCGTCAGCGTGCCGCGCTGGAACCTGTACCAGCCATCGGCACTTCTCATCACCACTTCGTCGCGCTGCCAGAAAACCCCGGTGAGTTTCATGCGCTTTGTCATGCGCTCAACCGTGGGCGGCCGCTTGGTGAAATCGTAGAGAACGAGTTCCGGCGCGCCGGTATCGAATGCTTCGACAAGCATCCGCGCCCCCGACGGCTCCTCGAAATGCGCAATGCGGCTAGCGTTCAGCTTGTCGAACGGTTTGCCATCGATTTGCGCTTCGATCGTGGCGCCTTCTTGAACGAAGACCACGCTCCCACCCGTGGTTCGAATGGGTCCCGCGCTCGCGTCGGCTTCCTGAGCAAACACCTCCGGCACGACCGCGAACATCAGCAGCGCGGCAACCATCGACGGGGAAAAATGCCGGAACGCGGTCATGAAGGTCCTTGGTTGAAAGGCGGGAACCCGCAACCTAGTCCGCCCGATGGCAAAAAGCAACACCGAACGGCTCGGAGCAGCCTGAAAACCCAACTCGTTGAATCAACTGTACAAATCTCAGGGTTTTCACCAAGCAAACCCGACAACGTTCGGTACAATTTGATCCCTTCAGCTTGCCCGAGCCTGCGTTCTTCACTCCGATAACGCGCGACCGGCCAGCACAGTCATTGCTCACTCCATGCCTCTGCCCCTTCTCGCCCTCGCCATCGCCGCGTTCGGTATCGGCACATCCGAATTCGTCATCATGGGCCTGTTGCCCAACGTCGCGCGCGATCTTGGGGTGTCCATCCCCGCGGCCGGCATGCTTGTGTCGGGTTATGCGCTGGGCGTGACTATCGGCGCGCCCATTCTCGCTATCGTCACCGCGAAAATGCCGCGCAAGAAAGCGCTGATGGGCCTGATGGGTGTGTTCATCGTCGGCAATCTGCTGTGCGCCGTCGCGCCGGGTTACTGGATGCTGATGATCGCGCGCGTCCTGACCGCGTTTTGTCACGGCGCGTTCTTCGGCATCGGCTCGGTGGTCGCCGCGGACCTGGTCGCGCCGAATCGTCGCGCGCAAGCCATTGCGCTGATGTTCACCGGCCTCACGCTCGCGAACGTGCTCGGCGTGCCGCTTGGCACGGCGCTCGGTCAGGTAGCCGGCTGGCGCGCGACCTTCTGGGTAGTCACGCTGATCGGCCTGGGCGCGGCCGGTGCGCTGGCCGTGTGCTTGCCGAAGCACATCGAGATGCGGGAATCGAGTATCTTGCGCGAATTCAATGTGCTCAAGAATCCGCAAGTGCTGATGGTGCTCGGCATCAGCGTGCTGGCATCGGCGAGTCTCTTTTCCGTGTTCACGTACATCACGCCGATCCTCGAAGACGTCACCGGTTTCTCGCCGCATGCGGTCACGTTGGTGCTGCTGTTGTTCGGGCTTGGATTGACGGTGGGGAGCACGCTTGGTGGCAAGCTCGCGGACTGGAAGTTGTTGCGCTCGCTGCTGACGTTCCTTGTATCGATCGTCGTGGTGCTGGCCATTTTTGCCGGCACGATGCACGCCGCCATTCCCGCGATGATCACCGTCTTTGTTTGGGGCGTGCTCGCTTTCGCGATTGTTCCGCCGTTGCAGATGTTGATCGTGAATCGCGCGAGCGATGCGCCGAATCTTGCGTCGACGTTGAATCAGGGCGCTTTCAATCTTGGCAACGCGATAGGCGCGTGGCTCGGCGGGATGGCAATCGGCGCGGGTGCAGCGCTTAGCTCGCTGCCTTGGGTAGGGGTGCTGATGGCGTGCTGCGCGTTTGGATTGACCCTGCTGTCTGCGTCGATGGATCGACGGGCGCGGCGGGCGAGTATCGGGGTGGTTTAGTTCGCTCGCGCCGGTGGACGGGGGGCAGGTCCTGGGGTTAGCGGGCGGGGTTGATGCTGGGTTGCTAGATTCTCGCGTTAGCGGTCGGGGTCAATGCCGGGTTGCTGCTTTACAGGTCTTCGCGCGTTTAGTGTTAGTTGTTCTCTTTATCACTATTAGCCACTGCGCGTGGCGGCGCGTCATTTCTTGGTCCTTAGCGACAAAGAAACGAAGCAAAGAAAACGCTTTCACCGCTCTACCCTAAGTGTCCACAGCGTGCAGTTCCATTTCATGGGTGCCCCAAAAGCACGGTGCTCGCAAGAGCGAAGGATGTTTGAACCCCTCCTTCTCGCGAATCCTGACAGTAAAACGCTTCGCCCCGTACGCTCTCGGGCTAGCACCTTTTCCAAGCAAACCCGCACGGCCGCACGCACTTTCCAAGTTCCGTTCCTTTAAAGTTTGGTTGTGCGGTCTGGGCTGCAGAGACGCATGGCCAGTTTCGCGGATTGCGGACCAAGGTGTACTACTGCTTCAGTTTTTTGCGAAGCGGCTGGTGGCTTGCAGTCATTTTGTCGGGTACGGCCTCACGCATTTTGGAGGCTTTGTTTCCCGAACGGGTTCGCGGCATGTTTCGGCATGCGAACAATTTGGTGGGTGGTTCTAGGCGGATAGCGCGGGGTGCCCCTTGGCAGGTTCACTCACTGGTGGCGAAGCGTGGGGTATCCGTGTTCGGAGAAAGAGGGGTTCACACATCCGTGGCTCTGGCGAGCACCGTGCTTTTGGGGTACCAATGAATCAAAACCGCACGTTGTGGACACTTAATTTTTAGAGAGGTGAAAGCGTTTTCTTTGCTTCGTTTCTTTGTCGCTTTGGACGTAACTAGTCAGCACTTGTAAACTGCTGCGAAGCTCGGCATGATTCGGAGATGACATTTGTGCCCAACCTTAAAAATCTAACGGACGAGCAGAAAGACGCGCTCATCATTGATTTGGTGAGGCGTCT